>CAXUHC010000233.1:0-3407 GCA_964250705.1 uncultured Chthoniobacterales bacterium
CTGCCTGTTGTCCATGTGCCTGCTGCTGACCATCGGACAGGACTTCTTCCCGAGCGTGGACGCGGGGCAGTTCCGCCTGCACATGCGCACCCGCACGGCCACGCGCATCGAGGAAACGGCGAACTACGCCGACCAGGTTGAACAATTCATCCGCACCGTGATTCCCAGGGAGGAACTGGACGGCCTGCTGGACAACATCGGGCTGCCCTACAGCGGCATCAATACCTCCTACGCCAACAACGGCACCATCGGCACCGCCGACGTGGAAATCCTCGCCTCGCTCAACGAGGAGAAACACGGCCCCACGGCGGGCTACATCGCGAAGCTGCGCGCCGAGTTGCCCAAACGATTCCCGGGCATCGAGTTTTTCTTCCAACCGGCGGACATCGTCAGCCAGATCCTGAACTTCGGGATCAGCGCGCCCATCGACATCCAGTTCCAGGGCCGGGACGTGCAGGGCAACCTCGCGGTCGCGCAGGAAGTGTTGGCCAAGGTCAAACAGGTGCCCGGCGCGGTGGACACGCACATCTACCAGGTGTTCAACCAACCCAAAATCCATCTCACCGTGGATCGTTCCAAGGCCAGTCAGCTCGGCTTGACCGAGCGGGACGTGGCCAACAGCCTGCTCGTGGCCCTGAGCAACTCCTTCCAGGTGACGCCCGCCTTCTACCTGAGCCCGCAGAACGGCATCGTTTACAATCTGGCGTCCCAGACGCCACAGTACCGCATCCAGACGCTGGACAACTTGCTGGACCTGCCGATCACCAGCGTCAACGGCGCGCCGAACCAGATCCTGGCCAATCTGACGACTTTCAACCGCGCCACCGGCCCGGCGGTCATCACGCATTACGACACCAAACCCGTGGTGGACATCCTGGCCAGCGCGCAAGGCCGCGACCTGGGCGGGGTCTCCCGGGACATCAACAAAATCGTGGACGAGGCGCGCAAGAAGCTCCCGCGCGGCAGCGAGATCATCATCCGCGGGCAGGTGCAGACGATGTGGGCCTCGTTCTTCGGCCTCGGCGCGGGCCTCGTCGGCGCGGTGGTGCTCGTGTACCTGCTCATCGTCGTGAATTTCCAGTCGTGGACCGATCCCTTCATCATCCTTACGGGTCTGCCCGGCGCGCTGGCGGGCATCTCGTGGATGCTTTTTCTGACGGGCACTACCCTGAGCGTGCCCGCGTTGATGGGAGCCATCATGTGCGTGGGCGTGGCGACGGCGAACTCCATCCTGGTCGTGACGTTTGCCCGCGAGCAACTGGAGAAACACGGCGACGCGTTTACTGCCGCTCTGGAGGCCGGACGGACGCGGCTGCGTCCGGTGTTGATGACCGCGCTGGCGATGATCATCGGCATGGTGCCGATGAGCCTAGGTCTCGGCGAAGGCGGCGAACAGAATGCTCCCCTGGGCCGGGCGGTGATCGGCGGGTTGTTGATCTCCACCGTGGCGACGTTGTTCTTCGTGCCGGTCGTTTTTTCGGTGCTGCGTGGCCGCCGGGGCCAGGCTGCCAGGCCCGGCACGGGCGTCACTGCTCCCCGCCCGCGTGACGAACCGCTGGTGCTCGCCCCGCAACATTGATCTCTGATTCTTCGTAAATTATGAGCGCCACGACCGACCCCGTTCACAGCAAGAGTGCCCCCGGCACTCCGGCGGATGACAACAACCCGGCCTCCGCCCAACCGGTTTCCCGTCCCGGGCCGGACCCGGGCGCCCGGGCACGCCCCGCCACGCGCCAGCCCGCCGGGTCGGGCGGGGCGGCGAAGTGGATTTTGCTCGGTCTCATCCTGGCGTTCGCGGTGATCGCCGTACTGCTCTGGCAACGTTCCACCGAGCACGCCAAGCTCGCCGAGACGACGCATGACCTGGCGAACCAATACGTCAACGTCACGCACCCATCGGCGGGAGCGGTGGAAAATGAGATCGTGCTGCCGGGCAACCTGATGGCATACAACGAGGCTTCGATTTATGCTCGTACGAGCGGCTATCTCAAGGCGTGGTACACGGGCATCGGCACGAAAGTCAAAGAGGGGCAGGTGCTGGCGGAACTGGAGGCTCCCGACATCGACGCCCAGTTGCGCCAATCCAAGGCGACGCTGCAACAGGCAAAGTCGAACCTCGAAATCGCCAACCTGAATTTCGACCGTCAAAAAGACCTGCTCGCCAAGAAAGTCGCCAGCCAGCAGGAATTCGATCAGAACCGCACGAACGTGGACGCGATGAAAAGCGCGGTGCAGGCGGCGGAAGCCAACGTGCAGAACCTGACCGTGCAGCAGAATTTCCAGAAGCTGGTCTCTCCGTTCGAGGGAGTGGTGACCAAGCGCACTACCGACGTCGGCGCGCTGATCACGGCGGGCGGCAGCCAGGAACTTTTCCGCGTGGCGCGCACGGACATCTTGCGGGTGTACGTTTACGTGCCGCAGGCTTACGCCGCGTTCGTCAAAGTGGATTCGCAGGCGTTCCTGGAATTCGGCGAATTCCCCGGTGAGAAATTCCAGGGCAAGGTGGCCAACATCGCCGGGGCAATCGAACCCACGACCCGGACCCTGCAAACCGAAATCCAGGTGGACAATAAAGAGGGCCGCCTGTTCCCGGGCGCGTTTGCCAACACGCGTCTGATTTTGCCGCAGAAAAAAGCGCCGACGGTGGTCCCCGTCAACGCGCTGATCTTCCGCAAGGAAGGCACCCAGGTGGCGGTGGTCGGCGCGGATGGGGTCGTCCATCTCAAAAGCGTGACTATCGGACAGGATTTCGGCACGACGCTGGAGATTACCAGTGGCGTGACCCGCGAAGAGCAGGTGATCGTCAATCCGTCGGATTCCTTGGCGGACGGAGCGAAGGTGCAGCTTGCGACGCCGAAGCCCGCCGCCGAATAAAGTCCGGATGGTTCTCCGAGCCATCAGGACCTTGGAACTACCATCCCAATTCCACCTGCGCGCCCTGGGTTTCTTCGGCGTCGATGGCTTTTTCATCGGCGGACGCAGGGGCAACCGCTTCGCCACCGAGCATCCGGCGGAACCAAGCTTCGTCAACCACGGTCACACCGAGCGTTTTCGCCTTTTCCAGTTTGCTGCCGGCTTCCGCTCCGGCCAGCAGGTAATCGGTTTTGTTGCTGAGACTGCCGCTTACCTTGCCGCCGCGTTCGAGGATCAGCTCGGTGATTTCCTCGCGGGGCTGGCCCAGCGTGCCCGTGATGACCCAGCGTTTCCCGGCGATGGGCGATTTGCCCGCCGCCTGTGACGGGGCGGCCGGATCGCGCTCCCCGAAATTCAGGCCCGCCGCGCGCAATTTCTCCAGGCTTTCGCGGTTGGCTGGGTTCTCGAAAAACTCGAACACGCTCAGTCCTACCACCTCGCCGATGTCGGACACGCGCCGGATGTCTTCGAGCGGCGCGGCCATGATGGCGTCC
>CAXUHC010000233.1:3430-6918 GCA_964250705.1 uncultured Chthoniobacterales bacterium
AACGCGCGGCCAACGTCCGCGCGCCGGTCGCGCCGACGTGCAAAATTCCCAAGCCGAAAAGCAATTTCCAGAAAGGTTGGTTTTTGCTCGCCTCGATCCCGGCAAGGAGATTCGCCGCGCTTTTCTCACCCATGCGTTCGAGCGAAACCAGCGGCGGCATCTGCAACTGATAAATGTCCGGCACCGCGTTCACCAACCCGTTGCCGACCAACTGTTCGACCATCGCCTCGCCCAGCCCCTCGATGTCCATCGCGCCGCGCGAGGCGAAATGCTGCAACCGCCGCCGGACCTGCGCGGGGCAGGCGATGTTCTGACAGCGCATCGCCACGCCGTCGGGGTCCTGCACCACGGGTCCGCCGCACGAGGGGCACTCGGTCGGCATGCGAAACACTTTTTCCGCGCCGGTGCGCAGATCGGTCCGCACGAGCACGACGGCGGGAATGATCTCACCGGCCTTTTCGATGGCGACCACGTCGCCGATGCGGATGTCCTTGCGGGCGATTTCCTCGCCGTTGTGGAGCGTCGCGCGGGCGACCGTGGTCCCGCTGACCGGCACCGGTTCCAAAACCGCCACCGGGGTCAGCACGCCCGTGCGGCCGATCTGAATCTGGATGTCCAGCAGCCGCGTTTCGGCACGCTCGGCCTGGTATTTGTACGCCATCGCCCAGCGCGGCGATTTCGAGGTCAGCCCCAGGCGCGCCCGTTGCGTAAAATCGTCCACCTTGACCACCGCGCCATCCGTCTCGTACTCGAAATCGTGCCGCACGGCGTCGAGTTCGCGAATGGCCGCGATGATGCCTTCGACGGTGTGCGCGGCCCAGAGGCGTTCGCTGGTTTTCAGACCGCTGGCCTGGAGGAGCTTGAACATCTCGGTCTGGGAATGCAGTTCCGCCGCGCCGCCTTCCAGCAGGCCGAAACTGTGCGCGACGAAGGCAAGCGGACGCCTGGCGACTTCCGTCGGGTCCAGTTGCTTGAGCGAACCGGCGGCGGAGTTGCGCGGATTGGCGAACAGCGGCAACCCGGCATCGGCGCGCGTCTGGTTGAGTTTGGCAAAACCGCTTTTCGGCAGGTAGACCTCGCCGCGCACTTCCAGGCGATCAGGGGCGTGGCCCTTCAGGCGCTGCGGGATCGTGCGGATCGTGCGGGCGTTCTGCGTGATGTCGTCTCCCTGCACGCCGTCGCCGCGCGTCGCCGCGTACTGCAACGCGCCGTTTTCGTAGAAAAGCGAGACGGCCACCCCGTCGATCTTCGGCTCGATGATGACCGGCACCTCGCGGCCGGGCAGGACTTTCTGGACGCGCCGGTAGAACTCCGCGACCTCATTTTCGGAATACGTGTTGTCCAGGCTGAGCATGGGCACGCGGTGGCGAATCTGCGCAAATTCCTCCAGCGGCGTCCCGCCGACGCGCTGGGTCGGCGAGTCCGGGGTGAGGAATTCGGGAAACGCGGCCTCCAGGTCGGCCAGCTCGCGGTAGAGCGCGTCGTATTCCTGGTCGGTGATGACGGGCGCCGCTTCCTGATAGTAGCGGTGGTTGTGCGCCGCGATTTCGGACCGCAACGTGACGATTCGCTGCTGGGCCTGGTCTCGGGAAATGTCAACGGACGGCATGGGGTGATGATGGCAAATTTACGTCAGCATTGTGCAATGTGATGGGGTGGCTCGCAACCACGGAACCGGCAACTCGGCAGGCCGGGCCCGCACGCTCCATTTGTCACAGGTTATCTGATCTGATTGCGCAGGTTGGCCAAAATTAACCATCGTTTTCGCGAGGGGAATCAAAGAGAAACCATTTTTGTTTCCAAAAGCAACATTTCTTATAAGTCATTGTACGGGAGCATACTATCACTTGAGATTGCTCGCTATTTTCCCCTGTATGCTTGGAAATAGTGTAGAATTTAACGCGTGGCACAACGGGTGCTATCAGGACAATTGTTCGTGAGTAACGAACGGGGGAAACATCCAAAGGGCAGCTTGGTCGGAGGGCAGAGCGTTGAAAATCCGGGGGGAATTTTCAACTGGGCCGGCCAAGCTGTTTTTCTTTCAGGGAAAGCCTCGCGGGCAAGGGTCGGGAGGAAGAAGAGGGGGACTTCTTCCGGGTGCTCGCGGGGCTTCCTGGCAAGTGCGTGAAGGGTACGAAGGGACGCCTGCCAGGGCAGGGTGCGCTGAACAGCGGGCACCTTGCAGGATCATCAGTCTGCCAACGGAGAACTCAGATTTCCTTTTCCAACCGCTCGCTCAGCCACTGTTTGATCATGCTCTGGTAATTGAGATAGCGTGAGCGCGCCAAGCGCTTGATGCGCGCCAGCATCCGGGGGTCGAACCGCAGGGTCACCGTCGTCGATTCGCGCGTGTCCGCCTTGAGGATGGCCGTGTTCATCAGCCTGGCGTCGATGCGCGTTTGTGCCCAGTACGCGGCCTCGTCCTCCTCGCTTTCAAACGCCGGCACCTCCGACCAGAGGGCAATCACGCGGGTAATTTTCGGGGAGGCGTCGTCCATGAATGTGGTGGCGGCTACTGGCGCTGACGGCAAATCGAAGGCTGATCAAAGGACAAATTCCGAGTTCTTGCGCTCGTAAAAGGTGATCTCCTCGCCCGTCATATCACGCGCCAGGATCACCCGGTACCGTTTGCCGTCGGTCCAGAACACGCTGAAAATTCCCCGGTTGGCCGTCGTGCGGCCCAGGTTGAAATACCGTGCTTCGCCGCCAGACGAGGGGATTTCCGGCAACAGACGGAGGCTGAAAGGGTCCTCGAAAGTTTCTTCGATTTCTTTCGGCGGGACCTGCCGCAGGTCGAACGGGACTTCCAGCCAGTCGAATTCCATGAGTGGGAAGGGTTCAGGGACGCGCCTTCTGGATCAACTCGATTTCGTAGCCTTCGGGTGCGTCGATGAAAGCGATGACGCTGCCGCTGCCGCTTTGATGCGGCCCGTCACTTAGCGGATACCCCTTTCCGGCGGCCTCGGCGGCGAAGGCTTCCAAGTCGTCAACCTCGAAGGCCAGATGCGTCAGGTCGGGGCCGACCTGGACCGGGCCGCTCTCGTCGAATTTGCAGATTTCGATTTCCTCCTCGCTGCCGGGCGCCTTGAGGAAGACCAACTGCGACCCCCGGCCCGAAGTGTGGCGCGAGGTTTCCTCCAAACCCAGGACGTTCTTGTAAAAATGCAGGGTCTTATCCAAGTCTTGGACGCGGTAGCGCGTGTGCAGCAGTTTCTTGATCATCGCGGGAAAATGGTGTGTGCTTGGGGCCGGGCGGCGGCTATGGGTGGAGTGTACGGCGAAAACCGCCAAACCGGAAATTGAAAAAACGATGATCTGCCTCGGCATCGACAGCGGAACGCAAAGCACCCGATGCATCGCCCTCGACGTGGATGAGGGGACCGTTCTAGCCTCCGCGCAGGAAAGCTACGGTCTGATCCCCGACCTGCCGCCCGGCCATTTGGAACAGCACCCGGACACCTGGGTCGATGCTGCCGGCAACGCGGTGC
>CAXUHC010000234.1:0-6862 GCA_964250705.1 uncultured Chthoniobacterales bacterium
AACCAGCGCGACTTCGAGAACTACCTTCTGCGCCTCCAGAACCTCGCCGACGACAAGCCCTGCATCATGGGCGAGTTCGGCATGGACACGATCCGCCACCCGCAGGAGGAACAGGCCGACATGCTGGGCTGGCACGTCGAGAGCGTCGTGCGTTGCGGGCTGGCGGGGACGATCATCTACGCGTGGACCGACGAGTGGTTCACCGGCGGCATGGACATCACCGACTGGGCGTTCGGCCTCGTCACGCGCGAGCGGCAGCCCAAGCTGGCGTTCCAGGCGCTCAAGGACAAATGGAGCGGCGACGCCGCCGAGCACGTCACCCGGCGCGTCAAGTTGCCCGCGTACCCGAAGGTCTCGGTCATCGTCTGCTCCTACAACGGCGAGCAGACCCTGGCAGCCTGCCTCGCTTCCCTGCTCGAAATCGACTACCCGGACTACGAGGTCATCCTGGTGGACGACGGCTCGACCGACCGCACCCCGGAGATCGTCGATCAGTTCCGGCACGACCGCAAACTCGTGCCCGTGCGCCAGCAAAACATGGGGCTGAGCCACGCGCGCAACGTCGGCGCGCGCACCGCGGCTGGGGACGTGTTCGCCTACACCGACGGCGACTGCATGGCCGACCCGGACTGGCTCTATTACCTCGTCGGCACGCTGCTCGGCGGCCCGTACGCGGGGGTCGGCGGCCCCAACATCTCGCCGCCCGCCGCCAACTGGGTGCAGGCCTGCGTGTCCGCCGCGCCGGGCGGGCCGAGCCACGTCCTGCTCACCGACGTGATCGCCGAGCACATCCCCGGCTGCAACATGGCGTTTCACCGCTGGGCATTCGAGCTGGTCGGCGGGTTCGACCCCGAGTACCGCAAGGCGGGCGACGACGTGGATTTCTGCTGGCGGCTGCAAAACGCCGGGCAGATCATCGCGTTCAGCGCGTCGGCCATCGTGTGGCACTACCGGCGGTTCACGCTCCAGGCGTTCAAGCGGCAGCAGGAAGGCTACGGCGAGGCCGAGAGCATGCTGCGCTTCAACCACCTCGTTTTCTTCGGGCCCACGGGCACCGCGCAATGGAAGGGCAACATCTAC
The DNA here is from genome assembly GCA_964250705.1 of uncultured Chthoniobacterales bacterium. GTDB lineage: Bacteria > Verrucomicrobiota > Verrucomicrobiia > Chthoniobacterales > SZAS-18 > CAHJWO01. The sequence continues at coordinate 1,081 of CAXUHC010000234.1, forward strand.
GGCGCGCCCCGGTTCACCTGGCTCGTCCGCGAACCCGTCGTGTACCACGGCGTGTTCGGCCACGGCTTGTTCCAGTCGATCTACCCGACGCCGCGCTCGGTCGTGGCGGATTACGTCAGCAGCGTCGAATGGTTCGTGCTGACGGGGTTCATCGCGCTGCTGGCGATTCCCTTCGAGCACCTGCGCATCGTGCCGTTTTTGATGTTTGGCGCGACGTTCACCGTCGCGCTGGCCTACATGGTCCACGCCCGGCTGGAGGCGCGATTCGACACGATCCCGGCGCGGCTGCTCGTCATGGTGCTGGCCTTCACGCAGCCGCTGGTGCGCGGCTGGGCGCGGTACTACACCTGGCTGCGCTTCAAGCGCACGCCGGGCTCGGTCATCATGGCCCCGCACGAGCACGACACCTCCGTCCTGCGCTGGCTCAACCTCACCCGCCGCCGCTACTGGAACGAGGAAGGCGTGGGCCGCGAGGCGCTCATCACCGGGATCGTCGCCATGCTCGAAGCCGAGGGCTGGCGGTATTCCACCGACACGGGCTGGAAACCCTGGGACATCCAGATCTACGGCAACCTGTGGTGGAACCTGCGCCTGCGCACCGTCACCGAATATCACGGCGGCCCGAAGTGCCTGACCCGCGTCCGGCTCACCTATCATCCGGTGGTGACGACCGTGCTGGTCAACGCCATCGCCGCGCCGATCCTGCTTTACCGCCACTTCTTCACCCATGCCGACCGCCACCATCCCATCGGCCTGGTCGTCTACGCGCTTTTCCTGCTGTTCATCGCTTACAAGGGCTTCCGGCTCAAATTGCGCGTGGCCGATCTCGTGGAATCCGCCGCGCACAAGTGCGGCCTGGGGCGGATCACCCGGAGCGGCAAACCCGGGGCGCGCGTCGAAGCAAACACGGCACCCGCAGCGGTAGCCAACCGGACGGCAACGGCGGTCAGCGAAACAGCCGCGTCCGTCTCGCCCCAACCCTCCGGCCAGTAGACTGCCCACGCCGCGTCCGGCGAAGGGCAGCCTCGCGGACAGGCGCGTTTCCAAGCGGACAGTTCCGGGAGCCGGCGGCAACGCGCCAGCCGGCGGCAGCCTGGGCAAACGCGTCCGTCCGTTGGACTTGAGAACGGCAAAGTGGCTTTGCTCGCCGGAAAAAGATTGTACAGGGCCGGGGGTTTCTCTATGGCTGGAGTTCTCACCCCGAAACCGCTTGCCGCGCAAGGCGGCTCACTTCAACTAGGCACACGTGTTATGATCGAGAAATACTTTGGAAAAGGTTACCGAATCAAATGGCAGGCTCCGAAAGACTTTGCCGCCACCAACCCTGACGGCGCGCTGATCGACAATCCCCCCATGGTCCTCAATCCCATGATCTACGACGGGTTGGACGGAGAATTGCTCAACACCGGCGTCAACGTCACCACCCTCGGCCTGTCCAAAGGGGCGCGCGTCGACTACGATTGGCTGGCCTACACCGTGGGCAACACGACGAAAAAGGCGCTGACCGGCGACACCCTGACCGGCTTCATGAGCGGCTGTTTGATCGCCACCTGGTACGAGGGCGGCACACGTTACGTCGGCCACGTCGGCACGACCGACGGGCGGCCCACGATCAACAACCTCGTGCGGAGCACGTTCCTCAACCATGCGCCGCCCAACGTCATGGGTTTCAACCCGGCGGCGGCCTGGGGGCCAGGCGACATCGCCCCGATGCAATCCAAGTTCAAGTACGGCGCCAACGTCAAAATCATGGCGCTGGTGACCGCCACCGGCAGCTTCTACTCGATTTTGATGTTCAAGCTCAGCAAAGCACCGGGAAGTGGAACAGATAATTACACTTGGTGCGCCGGCGGAGTGAAGAAAATTCCGTCGATGAACCCCGCGCAGATTCGCACGGGGCTGTCGATTGTGGCGGCGTGAGGGCAAGGGGACAGTTTGACGAAAGCATTCGTCAAACTGTACCACTACCAACGCGAGAGGCCGGCGGAGCGCGTTATGCTCCCAGCACTTTATCCGGCGTGATGGGCAGTTCGCGCACCCGCACGCCGGTGGCGTGGTAAACGGCGTTGGCAATCGCCGCCGGCACGCCCACGATGCCGATCTCGCCCACGCCTTTGACGCCGAGCGGGTTGATGTGGCGGTCCTCCTCGTCGACGAAGATCACGTCGATCTCGGGCACGTCGGCGTTCACCGGGACGTGGTACTCCGCGAGGTTCGGGTTGACCAGCCGCGCGTCGCGGGGGTCCGCAATCGTCGCCTCGGTCAGCCCCATGCCGATGCCGAAGATCACCCCGCCCTTGACCTGGCTCGTCGCCGTCTTCTCGTTGAGCCGCTTGCCGATCCCCATCGCCGCCACCCACCGCGCCACGCGCACCTCGCCCGTGTCCTCGTGGACGCGCACCTCGCAAAACTGCGCCCCGAACGCGTGCATGGAATACTCCTTCTTTTCTTGCTTGTCCGGCGCGCTCGACGCCTTCGCCTCGACGCGCGGCACCCTGGCCCGCGCCAGCAGCGCGGTGTACGTCTCGCCCTTGGTGGGGTCGCTCTTGAGCGAGAGCTTGCCGCCCGCCGTCGCCACGTCCTGCGCGTTCGCGCCGTACAGCGGGGATTTCTCGTCGGCAATCGCCATGTCGGTCAGCTTCTTGAGCACCACCTCGCAGGCTGCCTGCACCGCGCTGCCCGTGCTGGCCGCCGTCTGCGAGCCGCCGCTCACCGGGTTCTTCGGCAGGATGCTGTCACCCAGCTCGAAGCGGATTTTCTCCATGGGCAGCCCCAGCGTCCCGGCGGACACCTGGGCCATGACGGTCCAGGTGCCCGTGCCGAGGTCCTGGCTGCCCGCCTGCACGAGCGCCGTGCCGTCGGCGTTGATGCAGGCCGTCGCGCTGGCCTCGCCGCGGTTGGTGGGATAGGTGGCCGTCGCCATGCCGTAGCCGACCAACCACCGGCCGTCGCGGACCGAGCGCGGCTCCGGGCTGGCTTTGTAGCGATCCCAGCCGAACCGCGCCGCGCCCTGCGCGTAGCATTCGCGCAGGCTCTTGCTGGAAAACGGCACCTTCTTTTCCGGGTCGATCTCGGCGTAATTCTTCAGGCGCAGTGCGATGGGGTCCATCTTCAACTCGCGCGCCAGTTCGTCCAGGCCGCATTCCAGCGCAAACGTGCCGGGGGCCTCGCCGGGCGCGCGCATGTAGCTGGGCGTGCCCACGTTGAGCTTGACCAGGCGTTGCGTGGTCTGGATGTTGTCGCAGGCGTAGAGCATCCGCGTGGCGACGGTCGCCTGCTCGGGGAACTCGTCGAAGACCGAGGTGTCGTTGGTAACGTCGTGCTTGATCGCGGCGAACCTGCCGTCGTGGTCCGCCCCGACGGCAAACCCCTGGTAGGTGTGGGCGCGCGAGCCGGTGTTGTGGAACATCTGCCGGCGGTTCAGCACGATCTTGACGGGCCGCTGGACCTCCTTCGCGCACATGGCGGCGAGCAGCGTGTGCGACCACACCGGGCCCTTGGAGCCGAAGCCGCCGCCGACGTAGTGGCAGATCACGCGCACGTTTTCGTCGTGCAGGCCGAACAGCCCGGCGACGCGGTGCTGCGTGCTGGAAACGCCCTGCGTGGCGTCGTAGAGGGTGAGCCGGTCGCCGTCCCACGAGGCGATGGTCGCGTGCGGCTCCATCGCGTTGTGGTGTTCGGTGGGCGTCTGGTAAACGGCGTCGATGCGCCTGGGCGCGGCGTTGAGCGCGGCGGTGGGGGCGTTCTCCGAGGAGTCGGGCGACTTCTTTTCGCTGCCGCCGATACTCCCGGGCGTGTAGGCTTCGTGCAGGTGCGTGGCCAGACCCGCGCGCGGCTCGGTTTCGGCGTATTTCACCGCGACGAGGTCCGCCGCGTGGATGGCGCGCTCCAGGGTGTCGGCCACCACCACGCCGATGGGCTGGAGGAAGTAGTGCACGTCCGGGTTTTGCAGCAGCGCGAGCTTGCGGGCGGCGGGGGTGGCCCCCACGCCCATCGCGCTGCTCTTGGGCAGCTTGAGGATGTTGAAAGGCGTGAACACCGCCAGCACGCCGGGAGCTTGCTCGGCCGCCGAGATGTCCATGCTGGCGACGGTGCCGCTGGAGATCGTGCTCGTGATGATGACGCCGTGCACGAGGCCCGGCAGGTTGATTTCAGCCGAGTAACGCGCGCCGCCGGTGACCTTGAGCCGACCGTCCGTGCGGTCCACGGGCGCACCGATGATGTCGGGATTGCGGGGTTGTTCGTTGGGAGAGGGCATGAGAGAGAAAAAGGGTTCGGAGGGTTGCCGTGGCGGGGTTAGGGATTCGTGGACTCAAAAGATTCTGTCATCCTAGCGGAGGCCGCAGGCCGCAGCCGAAGGACCTTCCGGCTGTCGGCAGACATCGCCGATTCGCTGCCGCGGGCCGGAAGGTCCTTCGACTCCGTTGCGCTCCACTCAGGATGACAGAGTTATTGAGTCCACGGTTGCTCGCGATCATGGCGCAAACCCGGTCACACCAGGTCGAGGTTGGACAACGCCCGTACAATCGAGCGTTTGGCCAGTTCGATCTTGAAGGAGTTGTGTTTGTAGCCCTTCGCGTGCTTGAGGGCGGCGGCGGCGGCGGCCTTGAAAATCGCTTCACCCGCCTTCTCGCCGACGAGGGTTTCTTCCGCTTCTTTGGCGCGCCAGGGTTTGTGCGCCACTCCGCCGAGCGCAATGCGCACCCGTCTGATCCTGCCGTCCTCGACTTCCAGCGCGGCGGCCACGCTCACCAGGGCAAACGCGTAACTCGCCCGGTCACGCACCTTGAGATAGTGCGAGTGCTTCGCCCAGGGGAGCGCGGGCAAATCCACCGCGGTGATGATCTCGTCGGGTTGCAGGTTGGTCTCGTGCTCCGGGTGCTCGCCGGGCAGGCGGTGGAACTCGGCGAAGTCGATTTCCCGCTCGCCCTTGGGTCCCTGCACGCGCACGACGGCGTCCAGCGCGGCCAGCGCCACGCACATGTCGCTCGGGTGCGTGGCGATGCAGGCCTCGCTCGTCCCGAGAATGCCGTGGACCCGGTTGTAACCTTCCAGCGCGCCGCACCCGCTGCCGGGCTGGCGCTTGTTGCAAGCCGGGAACGCCGGGTCGTAGAAATAGTAGCAGCGCGTGCGCTGGAGCAGGTTGCCGCCGGTGGTCGCCATGTTGCGCAGCTGCGGCGACGCGCCCGCGAGCAGCGCCTGGCTGAGCACCGGGTAACGCTCGACGATGAGAGGGTGTTCCGCGAGGTCGGAGTTGCGCACCAGCGCGCCGACCCGGACGCCCTTGCCTTCGGGGAGTTCTTCGACCCTGGCGAGGTCGAGCCGGGTAATGTCAACCAGCCGGTTGGGGGTTTCGACGCCCATCTTCATGAGGTCGATCAGGTTGGTGCCGCCGCCGAGCAGCTTGGTCCGCGGGCTGGCGGTGAGATCGCCCACCGCCGCGTTGGGGTCGGCGGCCCGAGTGTAGGTAAAGGGGTGCATAGCGGGGAAAGTTGGGGGGAATCAGGCCGTCTGGTGGAGGTGGTCGCGGGCTTCCCTGACGGCGGCGACGATGCCGTTGTACGCGCCGCAGCGGCAGAGGTTGCCGCTCATCCATTCACGGATTTCCGCGTCGTCCTTGGCGTGACCCTCCCGGATGCACGCCACCGCCGAGCAAATCTGGCCCGGCGTGCAGTAGCCGCACTGGAAACCGTCGTGCTTGATGAACGCCGCCTGCACCGGGTGGAGTTCGTCGCCCTTGGCGAGCCCCTCGATGGTGGTGATCTCGTCGCCCTCGCAGGTG
>CAXUHC010000235.1:0-6861 GCA_964250705.1 uncultured Chthoniobacterales bacterium
CCTTCGCGGCACCGCCTTTCAGGATCTGCGCGATGGCCGCCGGCGGCACGTCGTCGGTCGGCACGCCGAGCAGATTCAAGGCGGTCAGTGGACGCCCGCCCATCGCGAACACGTCGGAAAGTGCGTTGGCGGCGGCGATCTGGCCGAACACGTACGGATCGTCCACGACCGGCGTAAAGAAGTCGACCGTCTGGACGAGCGCGCGCCGGGCATCGAGACGATAGACCCCCGCGTCGTCGGCGGTCTCGCTGCCGACGAGGAGATTCGGGTCCGCTGCCCGGGAGCGGGAAAGCTGACGCAAAACTTGCGTCAGGGCCTGTTGGCTCAGCTTGGACGCTCACCCCGCGCTGGAGGAAAGCGCCGTGAGCCGGAGGATGTGTTCGCGTGACATGCGGGCAGACTACGCCACGCGACGTGAGGCAGCAGAAAAATCTTGCTGTAGGCTCATCGGTATTGACAGGTCTAATACGGGTCTGTTGCAATGCGGGAAGCTATGTCTCTCGACCGCATCAAACTCATCGCCGCGCAAATTCTGAATCGCGTACCCGCTGTGCGGGGCAAGAGCGAAGATACCACGAAGCAGGCTCTGGTTCTCCCTATGCTTGACGCTTTGGGGTTCGACATCTGGAACCCTGCCGAAGTTTGTCTGGAATACGACGCTGATTTCGCCATCAAGAAACTCGGTCAGAAAGAGAAGGTCGATATAGCGGTTTTCTCCAACGATCTTCCTCGAATCTATATTGAGGTGAAATCCGTAGATTTTCAGCTTGAGGGCCATCAAGGCCAACTCGCTCGCTACTTCAATTCTACTTCCAGCGTGACACTCGGCATCATCACCAATGGGATTGAGTGGCGTTTTTTCACGGATACAGGCAACCCAAACATGATCGACGCAGCACCTTTCCATATCGCCCGCTTGGACGCTGCCGACCAAGGGCTAGATGTACTGGCGCGGTTCGCAAAACCTGTCTTTAGTGCGGAAGCGATTCGTGATTATGCGACAGAGCTTCTTTACACAGCGAAAATCGCCACTTTCTTGCGCAACGAGCTGGACTTGAATGATCGTAGCCCTAGCGAATTTTTTCTACGCTGGATGCTTAAAAGTGAGGGGATGTTCGATGGCGTGGTCAATGCCAACGTTCTCGACCGTTTTCGTCCAATCGCCAAAACGGCTCTGGCCCGCGTTTTTCGTGAAATTGTCCGGCGTTCGATCTCCGCAATGGAAGCGCAAGCGTCTCAAGGCAGTGACAGTGGGATGCCAGCTTCGCTGATAGTTCTCGCTCCCACCGCATCCGCTGTCATCACGCCCGAAGTGAGCAAAGTAGTCCCTCCAACCGATGTTTCCGAACCGGGGGAAGGTCCGCGCGTTGCAATCGTCACAACGGAAAGAGAACTGAAATTCTTCAGTATCGCCAAGGAACTTCTTGAGCGGTCCGATTTGAAGGGCACCAGCATTCTCGATGGGACCATTGGCAAACTCGTTCCCCTTTCCATTGCTTATAAAGATACGACGGCCTATTTCGGCATTTATTTTAACCGGCCTCGCTATTGGATTATGCGAGTGGTGATTGAGGTCGGGAAGCCCTTTGTGGGTTTCAACATCGCACCTGAAATTGGACGGTCTTTAGTCCCGGAAGGATTTACGATTTTAGAAGGCAATTCACTAGCTGATTTCCGCGTTTCCGTTACGGCTCCAGAAGATTTACACGCATTGGCCTCTTTGGTCATGGCTTCGTGCCAGAAAACGATCGCCGACCGTTTACGCAGATCTGAGGTAGAGCAAACCGTTTTACCCAGCGTGAATTTACAGGTTGAGAGCTTACCGTCCGGCGGCAAATAACAAGCTAGACCTGAACCTTCTAATCGAGAGGGTTTTAGAGGCGGAGAGGGCCGGAATCGAACCGACTTCGCCCGCACGAGGCGGGACGACGGTAGTTTTGAAGACTACGAGGGCCACCAGGCACCCTTCACTCTCCTTCGATCTCACAGTCTACCCAGCGAAACGCCCGTGTCCGGTCATTTCCTGCGGGCGGTTGTGGAGAGGGCGTCGGTGCGGTAGATTGTCACCGTGCGGCGAGGGGAAAATGCCCGGGGTCCGCAAGCGATTTTCCGTCCATGAGCGAAGCAGACCTGCGCATCCTGATAGTCGAAGACCAGGAGGCTGACGCCATTCTCATCCAGCGCGAACTGCGGCGGCAAGGGCTGACTCTGACCTTCCGCCGGGTGGAAAGCGACGAAGCCTTCGTCCGGGCGCTCCGGGAGTTCGCTCCCGACATCGTGCTTTCCGATTGCTCGCTGCCGGGTTTCAGCGGTCTCGAAGCGCTCGCCATCCTCCGCCAGGAACTCCCGGGCGTGCCGCTGATTTTCGTGTCGGGGACTGTCGGCGAGGAACAGGCGGTCGAGTTGCTCAAGCTGGGGGCCACGGACTACGTGCTGAAAGACAACCTTTCCCGGTTGCCTACCGCGATCAACCGCGCTCTGCGCGAGGGGCAGCTCGAACGCGAGGGCCGCCGGGCCGAAGAATATTACCGCGCCATCTTGGATAAAATGGACGCGCAGGCTTCGCGGGTCCAGGAAGCGGGCGGCGCGGGCCGGGTTCCCGCCGGCGTGGCGCACGAACTCAACAACATCCTCGCGCCCATCCCGATGGCCGTCTCCATGCTTCGCACCGGACTGCCGGACGCCGAGCGTGACCGGATGCTGACGATCATCGAAACCAGCGCCAAGCGCGCCTCCGGCATCGTGCGCGGCACGCTGGCCGCCGGGCGTGGTGGAGAAGAGGGGGAGCGCCTCCCGGAGCCGGGCGGCTGCGTCCTGCTCGCCGACGACGAGGAAACCATCCGCTTCGCGGCGAAGGCGGTGCTGAACAAACACGGCTACCGGGTGCTCACCGCGACGGACGGCGCCGAAGCGTTCGAGGTGTTCAACGCTCACCCCGGCGAGATTTCTTTGGTGCTCACGGACATGATGATGCCGGTGATGGACGGCCTGACGCTGGTCCGCGCGATCCGGCAGGTCGATCCGACCGTGCGGATCATCGCGTCCAGCGGACAGAACGAAAAAATGCGGCTGGCCGAATTCCTGGCCGCCGGGGTTGATACCGTTCTCGACAAGCCCTACGCGGCGGATATCTTGCTGCGCACGGTGGGCGCGGTCTTGGGTGATCGCCCGGCGTGATTTGAACCCATGAAACGAGGGCTGGAGGGTAAAACGGGAATGCCGGGCAAGCGTGCGCTCTGGTTGTTCATCGCTTGGGGATTGCTGCTGCTCGCCACGCCGCCGGCCGCCCGGGCGCAGTCCCTGCGCATCGTGACCTACAACATCGAAGCGGATACCAACGGCAACACCGCCCCCAAGGATGGCCTTTACACCGTGCTCGAAGCCATCGGGCAGCAGAATTACAACGGGATCGTGCAGCCCATCGACATCCTCGCGCTGCAGGAAACCACCAGCAACACCGCGACCGTCGCACCCATCGTCACGGCCTTGAACGCCTACTACGGCGCGGGAACCTACGCGGCGTCCACCTACCAGGGCACGGAGTACAGCAACAATCCCTCGACGGGCAACGGGCCGAACGCGCTCGTCTACAACACGAAAACCGTGCGGCTCCTTTCCCAGGGTGGCGTGCCCGGGACGCCCGGCAAATCGGGCAGCTTCATCGTCAACCGGCAGGTGACCCGCTACGGATTCCAGGCGGTCGGGGCGGCCTCGGGCTCGAATTTTTACCTGTACGTCAGCCACATGAAATCCAGCGCCAGCGGGACGATGGAGATTTATCAGGGCGACCGCAACCTGGAGGCCCAATACATCCGCGCGGACGCGGCGAATCTGCCGGCAGGCGCGGGCGCGATCTACGTCGGCGATTTCAACCTGGACGGCAGCACGGAGCCCGCGTACCGGACCCTCACCGCGGCCGGCACCGGCGCGGGCATCGACCCGCTCAACATCCGGGCGGACGGCACGCCCGACTACACGCAAAACTGGAGCCTCGTGGCTTACAAGGCGATCATGACGGAGAGCGCCACGGCGATCCGTTACCGCGACGACATCCAGTTCATGACCACGGAAATCTACGCGGGCACGGCGGCGGCCACCTTGCGCTACGTGCGCGGCTCGTTGCACGCGTTTGGCAACAACGGGACCACGGCGGCGGGAAAAAGCGTCAATCTGGCGACGAACACCGCGCTCAATAATTTGCAGGGGCCGATCACCGCGTCGCAGGGACTCTCGGCGCTGACCACCGCGAGCGATCACCTCCCCGTCGTGGCGGACTACGTGGTTTCCACGCCGTACAACACCTGGCAGCTCCAGCGCTTCACCGCGACCGACCTCGCCAGCGCGGCGGTCAGCGGCGACCTGGCCGACCCGGATGGCGACGGCATCGCCAACCTCCTGGAATACGCGCTCAACCTGGAGCCGAAAAAAGCGACCGTCGCAGGGTTGCCTGCCGCCGGGCTGATCATCGTCGGCAAGCGGCCATACCTGACGCTCACCTACACGAAGGTGATCGCCGCGACGGGGATCACCTATTCGCCGCAGGTGTCGGGCGATTTGAGCACCTGGAACGGCGGGACCGGCTACACGGTCCCCGTCAGCACGACGGCCAACCCGGACGGCCTGACGCAGACCGTCGTGGTCCGGGATGCGGTGGCGATGGAGGACGGGAATAAACGCTTCATGCAATTGCGGGTCAGCCGGCCATGAAACCCTGGGTGGTGTCCGCCATCATCTCGATGGTCTTTGCGGGTTTGACCTCGGTCATCGCCAAGCTGGGACTGACGGGGATTTCCGGCGACCTGGGGCTCGCGGTGCGCACGATCTTTGTATTCGTGTTCGTGCTGGGCACGGCGGCGTGCACGGTGGCCCCGCGTGAGTGGTGGACGTTGACGCCGTCCAACTGGTGGTGGCTCGGGCTGTCCGCCGTGACGACCTCGCTGTCCTGGATTTTTTATTACCGCGCGCTCAAGGCGGGTGAAGTGTCGACGGTTGCGTTGATCGACAAGGGTAGCATTGTGGTGGCGGTCGCATTGGCCGCTGTATTGTTCAAGGAACAGATCACTTGGCGCACGGTGCTGGGCGGATGCCTCGTTTTGAGCGGCGTGTTCGTCGTCGCCAAAAGGTAGGCTGCCTGATGCCTGTCCAAACGCTTCTCCGCGGTCCCTGATTTTTAGTGCCTATCCGAATAGCCTCCGGCTGTAGCCACGGCGCTCTGTCGCCGTGTCTGCTCTGGAACGGACACGGCGACAGAGCGCCGTGGCTACAGCGGAAACAATCCAATATTTGGATAGACACCTAGCCCCGGCAGGGCGTCACATCTCAGCGCACGGCGTAAGCCGTGGGTCGGACGCGAGCAAACAAATAGCCCCGACAGGGGCGTAAGCAGACCAGCGCGGGTTTTCCCGCAGGTGTTTAATCATCCGTGACGACTCTGGATTCCGCTCTGCTTCTGGCGTAAATGGAACGCATGCAGAAAAAACCGTTCGCCGAACTCGGCCTGTCCCCGGAACTCCTCAAAGCCGTGGCGCGCTTGGGTTTCGAGGAAGCCTCGCCCATCCAGTCGGCGGCCATCCCCGTTTTGCTGACGGGTAAGGACGTGATCGGCCAGTCGCAGACCGGCAGCGGCAAGACGGCGGCCTTCGCGCTCCCGGTGATCGAGCGCGTGCGCGGTGACAAGCGGGTGCCCCAGGCGCTCATTCTCTTGCCGACGCGCGAACTCGCCATGCAGGTGGCCGAGGAGGTTTCCAAGCTGGCGATGTTCAAGCGCGGCGTGCGCGAACTGCCCATCTACGGCGGCGCGTCGTACGACCGGCAGTTGCGCGGCTTGCGCGACGGCGCGCAGATCATTATCGGTACGCCGGGGCGCGTCATGGACCACCTCGAACGCGGCACGCTCTCGCTCAAGGAGGTCACCACCGTCGTGCTCGACGAGGCCGACCGGATGCTCGACATGGGCTTCCGTGAGGACATCGAAAAAATCCTTTCCCAGGCGGTGCCCGAGCGGCAAACCGTGCTGTTTTCAGCCACGGTGCCGCCGCCGATCCAAGACATCATCCGCCGTTTCACGAAGGATGCCGTCAGCGTGCGCATCGAGTCGTCGGCGCTGACCGTGCCGGACATCGAGCAAATCTACTACGAGGTGGACCGCCGCTCGAAGCTGGAGGTGCTCTGCCGGTTGCTCGACCTCGAAGACGTAAAACTGGGCATCGTCTTCTGCGCGACCAAGGTCATGGTGGACGAACTGACCAGCCACCTCGCCGCGCGCGGCTACCGCGCCGAGGCGCTGCACGGCGACCTGAGCCAGGCCATGCGCGAACGGGTGATGGGCCGGTTCCGCCAGCACGCGTGCGAGCTGCTCGTGGCGACCGACGTGGCCGCGCGCGGGCTGGACGTGGACGACGTGGAAGTCGTCTTCAACTACGACCTGCCGCACGACGGCGAGGATTACGTCCACCGCATCGGGCGCACGGGCCGCGCCGGGCGCAAGGGCAAGGCGGTGACGTTCGTGGCCGGGCGCGAAATCTACAAGCTGCAAAACATCCAGCGTTTCATCAAGGCGCGCATCCAGCGGGCGCGGGTCCCCTCGCTCGACGAGGTCGAGGAACGTCGCACGGAAACGCTCTTCCATCGGCTGCGCGAAACTCTCGAAGAAGGAAAGTACCGTCGCTGGGACACCGCGCTGGACCGCTTTCTGGAGGCCGGTCATTCGCCGACCGACATCGCCAGCGCGCTGGTGCATCTGCTCTCGCCGGGCGGGCCGGACAAACCCGCCTCGACCGCCGGCGCGCCGCCTGCCGGGCGCGACAAGCCCGCCCCGACCCGCCCGCCCGCCCACGCGGACCCCGACCTGCCGCCCGAGGA
>CAXUHC010000236.1:0-1003 GCA_964250705.1 uncultured Chthoniobacterales bacterium
CGCCCCCGCAGATCCCGGCTGGACCGGTTTGGAGAAGCCGACCTCCACCGTGGGCACGAGCGGCGTCGCGGAAACGGAGACGAGCGCGGGCGGGTTGACGTCGTCCACCTGATAATGGCCGCTCCAGACGGGGCCGGGCCGGCCTTGGGCGTCGAATTCGCAGGCCTTGAGATCGGTGTCGCGGGAAAGCACGATGCGATCCGCGTAGACCGGGGAGGTCGCCGTCGGGATCGAGCCGTCCGTGGTGTAATGGAGACCACCCTCCCGGTAATAGAGCGGTGGCCGCAAGGTGACCGCGACGAAGTCCGGGAACCTGCCCGGCGCGGGCGTGGCCGCCGGTGGCCCGCCTGCCGCGTGGTCGGCAAACGTGTCGTAGAGCGGGGCCGCCGGGTTCACCCCGGCCCCGGGCTCGCTGACCACGCTGACGGCAAGCACGCGGATTTTGTCGTTTGTCGGCAGGGTGATCTTTTTCGCGCCGGGCGGCAGGTCGGCCCCGCACTTGAAAAGATAGGCGTATTGATAAAATTCGTTGCCGCGCTTCGGCTCGTGCCGATGGGAGAAATACCAGGCCACGGGCGCTCGCTTGATGTAGCCGGGCACGAGTCCCACCAGGGGGTTGTGCCAATCGTAGGTCAACTCGGCCACCTCGCCTTTCCAGAGCCGGTTATCCCACTGGCCGATGAACTGGGACCAGTCCGGCACGGCCAGCGGGGAGGAAACTCCGTCGATCTTCACCTCGGCGCGCTGATCGCCGTTCGCGGCGGCGGCGAGCAGATACACCCGGTTGTACGGCCCGGCGGGCAGGTCGAGCGTTTGGCCCCGGCAAACCAGCGCGTTCTTCTGGCCGTCCGCCGGGGAGCCGAGCTGGAAGGAGACCCCCTCGCTGACGACCGACGCGGGGAACTGTTCGGCGGGAAAGGTGTGGCCCTCGTCGTCGAAGCCGCCGTCCGCCGGGGCCTTGACCGAACTGACGGCGTCGAGATCGTACGGCAGCGTCAGAGGT
>CAXUHC010000236.1:1013-6631 GCA_964250705.1 uncultured Chthoniobacterales bacterium
GTCCATGCTTCGACGCTGCTCGACGCCGACCGGTGCGCCCCCGCCAGCGGCGCGCGCGGCAGCGGTCCCGTCTTGAGGGCGAATGCACGCATCTGGTAGGGCGGCAGGTCGAAGGCGAGCATGCCGTTTTGCAGGTTGGCGGAGCCGACCGGCATTTCTTGGCCGTTGATCTCGCGCGCCCCGGCGAGGGGGAGGCCGCAGGTGAGGCGGACCCCGGCAGCGGGCTGACCGGAAAGCTCGCGGAAGCGCACGACGATCTCGTTGCCGTCTTCCGCCTTCTTGACGCTGCAAATCTGGACCTGGTCGGAGCTTACCGTCAGCAGGGAGAACGCCTTGCCGAGCGGACCCGGGTGCGCCGGGGCGGTGAAGGCGAGCGGGGGCTGGTTCAGCCGCGCCGCTTCCCAGGCCGTGTTGCCCTGCCGCCAATCGCCCTTGTGGCCCGCGACGGCGTAGAGCATCCGGTGGTGGCCGATTTCCTGCGTCCCCTGGTCCTGGTAGCCGCCCGTGACGCCCGGCGAATACAGCAGCGTCAGGCGCATCGTGCGGTCGTCGGGTTTATCCGAGCCGTACTTGCTGTCGTTGAGGATCGACACGCCGTACCCGTTGTCGGTGGCGGTGAGGTCCATCCACTGGTGCTGTGGCACCTCGAACCGCTTCGGGTTATTATTGCCCCGCTGCACCGTGCCGAGTTGAGCGTCGTAGGTGGCCTGCGGGTTCGAGACGCTCAGGGGAAAGGAAGCCTTGAGGCCCGCTTCGAGCGAGCGCCAGTCGACCTCCGTGGCAAACTCGACGCGGTTGCCCGCTCCGCCCGCCGCCAGCCGGATGCGCTGGACGACGGTGGAATCCTGGCCCGTGCGCTTTACCTGCAAGGTCACGCGCACGGGGCCGGACTCCACCACGCTGACCTGCGCCGGACCGGCCAGGGTCGCCTTGGGAGGTTTGTTCTGATCCTCCCAGTCCATGTTCCACGCGGGCCATTCGCGCGGCTTCGCGTACTGGAACACCAACCGCGCGGGCGACTGGAGGAGTTCCTTGCCCGCTGCCTTGTCCAGAATGGAGGCGACGTCGCCGTTCGCGTCGAGGGTGACGCGGTAGCGTTCGTTTTCGATTCCGTTGACGGTGCTGCGGAGCGGCGACAGCCCATACGGGGCGGCAGGTCCCGGACGGGCCTCGTAGACGGCGTAGCCGACCGAGGGGAGGTTGGCCAGGAAAAGCAGCGTGACCTTCTCGCCGGTCCGGGCCGTGACCTGGGTTGGCACGGGCTGGCCGTTGGGACCGAAGACCGTGACCGCCGGCCCCGCGCCCGCCGGGAGCGTGAGCGACGCTTCCACCACATCTTGCCGCGCGACCGAGAGCGGGTTGAAAACCACGATGGGCACGCCCCCCGGCGCGACCTGGGTGTCCAGCCCGGCGGCCACGGCGGCGCAGGAACCCTCGGCCACCGCCGCGAACTGGTTGAGCGCCAGCACCTCGTCGTTCCAGGAGAATTCGTAGGACTTCGGCAGGCAGGTGCCCGGCAGGATGTCGTGCATTTGCGAGCCGAGGGTGAGGTCCCAGGCCCGGTAGAGCTTTTCCGCCGGATAGGGCATGGCTCCGAGGGCGTGCGCCGTAGCGGCGACGCTCTCGGCCGCGTTGGCCAGGAGTTCGTTCTCCCGGTTGAAACGTTTCATGATGGCCTTGGAAGTCAGGCTGCCCGTGGAATGGCCGGTCAAAAGCAACTCGCCCTTGTAAACGGGCAGACGCCCCCGCTGCGCCGGGGTCAAGTCGTCGAATATCCGGTTCAAAGGCCCGGTGACCACCCGCAGCGGCCCCGTGCCTGCGAGACTCGTTTCCAGCCATTTGACCGAGTCCTCCCCGGGAGCGCCGCCGCGGTCCCCCGTGCCAAAATAACGGAAATCGGCAAACACTCCCGAGGCGTCCCCATCTTTCTGCACGCGGCTGACCCACTTGGAATCGTTGCTCAGATCCGAGGTGATCTTGCTGTCGTAGGGGCCGCCGTTGAGCGCGGCGGTCACCCCCTGGCCATCGACCCCTTGCCACACGCCGAGGTTGAACGGAGTGCCGATGGGGGAGCCCCACGTCAGCTTTTGCGTGTTGAAACCCTTGATCCCGCAATGCACCAGGATGCTGGGCAGGCAGGCGGGAAAGCCGAAGGTGTCGGGCAGGGTCACCTCGTCGCTCTGGGTCTTGAATTCACGCTGGAAGAAGCGGTTGCCGTAGAGAATCTGCCGCACCCGGGATTCCAGGCCCGAAACCAGCGCGTCCCCTTCCTCGACGGACGCCCCGGCGGGAAACCATCTTTTCGCCGCGACGTACTGCTGGACCCGGACGAAATCCTCCGGGTAATACTCCTTCATGAACTCGTAGCGGCGCGACCCGGTGAAGTTGAAAACGTAGTGGGGGTATTTCTCGAAGAGCGGAAAGTTGTCCACCATCGTGTTGCGGATAAACTCGCGCATGACCTGCGGGTAGGACCACCGCCACTGGGTATCGAGATGCGAGTATCCCATCACGTAAAGCGTCTTTTGATGATCGAGGTCCACCGGCGCGTCCGCCGCCCGCAAGTGCGAGGCAGGGCCAAGCAGCAGCGAAGCAGCCAGGAAAAGACGGGAAAAGGAAGGGAGGTTCATGGGGGAAATCGTGGCGGACGCGCCGGGGATGAAGCGAAGGACGGGGGAACAAAAAGGGTAACACCACACGCCCCCCGCGCCGCCAATCCCCGAACTGACAACCGGGACTTATTGCCAGGCCGCGTGGCGCCAGATGGGAAGGTGAATTTCGGACAAATTCTCGGCGGCTGCCTGGTAGGATTGCTGGCTTTTGGCCCCGAAATCAACAATTTTATTGTGACGGGAACCGTTGACGTGGGAAAAGGGACGAGACGTTTACGGCAGCGATTCCTGTCGGCGTCGAACGGTCCATTTGCCCTCCAATGATCGCGGGCGGCGCTTCCACCGGCGGAAAACGATCCCTGCAAGAATCCCATGCGCCCCCTCCATCGTCTGCTCCTCGTTTCCGCCCTCGGTCTAGGTTGGCCGCAGGGTGCCTCCGCGCAGGAAGTTCCCGCCTACCAGAACAGCGCCGCTCCGCTGGAAGCGCGGGTGGAAGACCTGTTCGGGCGGCTGACCCCGGAGGAAAGACTCTCGCTCCTCGGCGGGACCGGCTTTCCGACTCAGCCGATCCCGCGTTTGGGTTTGCCGGCCATCGGCATGATCGATGCCGGCGGCGGCGCGCGCGGCGGGATCAAATCCACCGAAGGCCCGGCCACCGCCTTTCCGGCAGGCGTGACGATGGCCGCCACGTGGGACCCCGAACTCGTCGGGCGCGTGGCCCGGGCCATCGGCGAGGAAACGCGTCACAAAGGCCCCGGTTCCCAGGTCCTGCTCGGCCCGGCGGTCAACATCCACCGCTCGCCGCTGGGCGGACGCGACGGCGAGTATTTCAGCGAGGACCCGTTCCTCGCCGCCCGGCTGGCGGTCGGCTACATCCGCGGGATGCAGGGCACGGGCGTGGCGGCGTGCGTCAAGCACTTCGCCTGCAATAACCACGAGTACGACCGCTTCAACATGAACGTCACGGTCGGCGAGCGGGCGTTGCGCGAGATTTATTTCCCGGCGTTCGAGGCGGCGGTCAAGGAAGGCAAGGTCTGGATGGTGATGAGCAGCTATAACCTGGTCAACGGACACCATTCCAGCGCCAACCGGTTCCTGCTCACCGACGTGCTCAAAAAGGGCTGGGGCTTCGATGGACTGGTCACGAGCGACTGGGGCGGCGTCCACGAGACGGGGGCGGTCGAAGCGGGTAACGACCTCGAAATGCCCGACCACAAGTATCACACGGTCCAAAAGCTCCAGGCTGCCCTCGCCGACGGGACCGTCACGCAGGCCGCCGTGGACGACTCCGTCCACCGCTACCTGCGCACGCTGCTCCGCGTCGGGCTGCTCGACGGCAAACCCGCCGTGCCCGATCTGGCGATGGTCAACTCGACTGCCCACGCCCGGGTCGCCTTCGAGACCGCCGCGCGCGGCATCGTCCTGTTGAAGAATCGGGACGGGTTCCTACCCTTCGATGTCCACCGGCTGCACTCGATTGCAGTCATCGGGGAGCACGCCCGGGCGATGCAGTACGGTGCGCTCGGCAGCCCGAAGGTCACTCCCCTGCACGCCACCGAACTCCTGGACGCGGTCCGGGCGAAGGCGGGTGATCTCGCGGAAGTACGGTACGCCACCGGCCGCGAGGCAGGGGAACCTGTCCCCGGGTCCGCGATGAAGCCCGGCGGCGGCCACAACGGCCACGGGTTCCTCGCGGAATACTTCCCCAATGAAAACCTCTCGGGCCAGCCCGGGCTCGTGCGGGTGGAACCGGAAATCAACCTGTTCGACGCCGAGCCGCCGGCGCCGGGAATCGACCGGGAACATTACAGCGCCCGCTGGAGCGGCGAACTCCTCGCGCCGGAAACGGGCGAGTACGTTTTTACCTTCCGGGGCGACGACGGTTACCGTCTCTTCATCGACGACCAACCGCTGATCGACTCCTGGCGGCACGTCAACAGCATCGGCACCGCACGGATCAACCTCGAAAAGGGAAAAACCTACGCGCTGCGGGCCGAATTTTACCAGGGGGGCGGAGATGTGGCCGCCAAACTGAGTTGGCGGCTGCCGGGCCAGGGTGCTTACGCGGCGGCGGTCGCCGCCGCCAGGGCTTCGGACGTGGCGATCCTCTGCGTTTCCACCGAGCGGCAGGAATCCGAGGGCAGCGACCGCCCCTCCATGGACCTGCCCGGCAAGCAAGCCGATCTCATTCGCGCGGTCGCCGCCGCAAATCCGCGCACGCTAGTCGTGCTCAACAACGGCACGCCGGTCACGATCCAGGATTGGCTGGACCGCGTGCCCGGCCTGATCGAAGCGTGGCTGCCTGGCCAGGAAGGCGGGGCAGCCCTGGCCGGGATTATCTTCGGCGAGGTCAACCCTTCAGGCAAGCTGCCCGACACGCTGGCCGTCAAGCGCGACGACTACCCCGATGCCCCCAACTTCCCCGGGAGCCAGGCGGAAGTGAATTACGCCGAAGGCATCTACGTCGGCTACCGCCACTTCGACAGGGAGAACATCGCGCCGTTGTTTCCGTTCGGCTTCGGTTTGTCTTACAACACGTTTACCTACGGCCCCCTGCGATGCTCCGCGCCCGGACTTTCGCCCGCGGGCACCGTGGATGTGAACGTAAAGATCACGAACGACCAAGCCGGCGCTGCCGAGGAGGTCGTGCAGCTTTACGTGCACGATCCTCGTCCCAGCCTCGACCGGCCCGTGCGCGAGTTGAAGGGATTCTCGCGGGTGGCGCTAGGGGCTCGCAAGACCAAAGACGTGCGCCTGACCGTGCGGGCGCGCGATCTGGCGTACTTCGATGTCCCGGGCCGCCGATGGAAAGCCGACGCCGGTGATTACGAGATCGAAGTGGGAGCGTCGTCGCGCGACATCCGGCAGAGGGCGACCTTGCGGTTGGAAAGCACCTTCACCGAGCCGGTCACGCGGTGATGTGGTCGGCTGAGTCCGGGGTGGAGGGGAGACCGGTAATTATCCATGTAACGCACAGCCCAACCTTGCGGATTTTCCGGCTGTAGC
>CAXUHC010000237.1:0-6562 GCA_964250705.1 uncultured Chthoniobacterales bacterium
GTCACCGCGCTAGGCGATACGACCTTGAGAAAGGCAGTATCAACCTATGGCAAAGAAAAAGACAAACACCACTTCATCCGAAATCAGCGTTCCCGTTTCCAAACCCACCGCCGGCGCGGTCGCAGGCGCGGCGGTCGGCGCCCTCGCCGGACCCGTCGGCGCGGTGGTCGGCGGAGTCACGGGCGCTTTGATGGGCGACCGTTCCGCGCATGGCAAATCGGCGGTTCCCGCGGCGGTCAGCAAAGCCGTCAAGAGCGCGGCGAAAACCGTGGCGGCCAAAGCCGCGCCGACCGTGCAAGCGATCAAGAGCGCGCTGACGCCGGGCCCATCCAGGAAAGCTCCCGCGAAGAGCGCGGCCAAACCCGCCGCGAAAAAAGCGTCGGCCCCTCCTGCCGGTAAAGCGCCTGCGAAGGGGGCAAAAGCCCCTGCCAAACCTGCGGCGAAAGCTCCGACTAAAGGTGCCGCGAAGCCCGCCGTGAAAGCGCAGGCACCCACCAAGACCGCCGTATCTCTTACGGCAACGAAGCAAACCACCGCGAAGCCCGCCCTCGGTAAGAAGACGAGCGTCGCAAGCGCGAAACCGGCGAAGAAGCGCTAAAATTCCTTCCGGCCACCTCCGGCAGACCGGCCCGATGGGTCGGTCTTTCCGGGGAGGCTCGGGATCAAGAAAGTTACTTCTTGGTCGGTTTTGGGACGGCTTTGGCCGCCGTCGCCGCACTCTTTTTCTGGTTGCTGGTGGTTTCCTTGGCCTTCTTTTGGGAGGCTTGTTTTTGCGTTGCTTTCGGTGATTTATCGCCCATGACCGCACTCTAGCCGCCACCCGGCGCTTCCTCCAAGCGAGAAATTCGGCGGCGCAAAAAATTTTTCGTCCCCGTTTACACAGATGGAGGCCGTTAACTACCGTTCGCCCGGCGGTTAACGCGGGTGATCGCCCCGTCTCGGGCACACTTTTCGCTAGGACAGTTCCACAGAAACTACGACTCCTGTGGAAATCCTGATTGTTGAAGACGACCTCACCACCCGCGCGCTCCTGACGCACGTTCTCTCGGCCCGCGGGCATCAGCCTGCCGCCTGCGACAGCGGCGAGGCCGCGCAGGACCACTATCGCCAGAGTTATTACCCGCTGGTGTTCCTGGACCTCGAATTGCCCGGCATGAGCGGCTTCGATTTCTGTCGTTGGCTGCGAGCGCAATCCGACGGGGATCGCCCGCACATCCTGATCGGAACCGCCAACACCGAACCGCGCGACCTGCGCCAGATTCTCGAAGCCGGGGCCGACGACTACCTCGTCAAACCCTACCGCGCCGATCTTCTCGACGTGCGTCTGGCCGTCGCCGAAAAGGGCATCGCCATCCGCGCCGCGCGCCGCCAGTTTGCCGAGGAACTCGGCCAGGAACGCGAGCGGCTTCTCTACCTGGCTACCCATGATCCGCTAACCAAGCTTTACAGCCGCGATCACTTTGCCGCCAGCGTCGCCACTGCCGTCGAGGCCGCGGCCGATGGCGGGCCGCAGGGTGCGCTGCTGTACGTCGATCTCGACCAGTTCAAGTTCCTGAACTACTCGCTAGACTACGACGCGGGCGACCGTTTGCTCGTGCAGATCGCCTACCTGTTGCGCAACAGCGTACGCCCGCACGATACCATTGCCCGCGTGTGCCGCGACGAATTCGCCGTGCTCCAGCAGGACATCACGCTGCCCGAGGCCCGCGCGTTCGCCGAGCGTGTCCGCACGAAGATCAGCGACCTCGTTTTTCTCGATTCGGGACGGCGGTTCGACCTCGCCGCCTGCGTCGGCGTCGCCCCCCTGACGGGCAGCACGAGCGCCGGGCACCTGCTCGCCGCCGCCGACGCCGCCTGTTACTCCGCCAAACGGCGCGGGCCGAACCGCGTCGAACTTGCCTCCGAGAGTGAGTTCGGCGTCCCTGGCCTGCACCAGGAGGCGGCGGCCCTGGACCAGGTGCGTGCCGCGCTCAAGGCAGACGCCTTCGAACTCGGGCTTCAGCCAGCCGTGCGGGTGGACACGGGCCGGGTGGACTTTCAAGGCGTCACGCTGCGGCTGCGGCTGCCCACCGGCGAGTCGGTCGAGGCCGACGATCTGGCAGCCGCCGCGGAACGTTTCGGCCTGGGCGCGGAGATTGATCGGCGGCTGGTGAAGCTCGTGGTGCGCAGCCTCGCCGCGCAGCCGGATTTGCAAGGCGCGTTCCCGCTTTCGGGTCGCTCGTTCGACGAACCGGGTCAGGCTGATTTCATCACGCACGCCTTTGCGCACGGGCATGTTTCGCCGGAAAGAGCCATCGTCACCCTGACCGAAGCGGATGTGCTCGCGCGTCCGGAAGCGGCGCGTTTTCTGGTAGGCACGCTTGGAAGGCAGGGTTTCCGTTTCGCGCTGCAAGGGGTCGGCGTCTTCGGAAAATCTCTCAACTATCTCAAGGACCTGCGGCTCGATCACCTTTGCATCGACGCGAGCTTGTGTGCCGCGCTCGGCGATGAACCCATGAATCTGGCCGCCGTCAAAACTCTCAACGACGTGGCGCATCACCTGGGGATTTGCAGTCGCGCGCTCGGCGTCAGTTCCGGCGGCACCTTCAAGGCGTTGCAAACGCTGGGGGTCGACTACGCGCAAGGCCCGTATTTTGCCGCGTCCGGTGCGGGAATCGCGGATGGTGAGGCCGCGCCCGTCAGACCGATTCCGATGGTTGAACACGCCAACGGCCACACGCTCCAGGTCTCTTGACCTGGCCGGTGCGACTCAGACCGTGGCCGGAAAGCCCGGGCACATCGGTGAGGCGGGGACTTGTCCGGCGGGAGTGTGGAAACTCATGTTGCCAAAAGTGTCGCAGAACCAGACTTCCTGCGCGCCGGCCTCAAAGTAGAGCGCCTTTTTCGCGTTGAGTTCTCGCATCGTATTTCCCTGCGAGGCCACTTCCACGCAGATCGCCGGGGCCATTGCGCAGGCGAATTCAGACTCCGCAATCCGCCAATGCTCTGCGGTGAACCACGCGACATCGGGAACTTTAACGTTGTCGCTGGTCTGCACGCCGGTCTCGACGCCGACTTTGCCATGTGGCAGTTGTTGGGAAAGCAACAAACCGATCTGAAATTGGCGTCCCCCATGCGAAATGTGTGTCGGACTCATGATGATATTGCCGTCGCCATTCAATTCGATCTTGAAAGGTAAATCGTGCAGGCTGGGATGTTCGACCACTTCTTGCCAAGTCATAAATGCGGATGGTTACACCGACGATTTAACCGGTTTAGTTCGCGGGGGCAACCATCTTCCCTGAGCCGCTGCTTGCCCTTGGGTCGTTTGCGCGCGAATTTTGCCTTGTCATGCCTCGCACTTATCCCTTCATGCAGGTGGACGCGTTTACCACCGACCCGCTCAGCGGCAACGCCTGCGCGGTCGTCTTTAACGCCGACACCCTCGACCCCGCCACCATGCAGGCCATCGCTCGCGAGCAGAACCTCTCGGAAACCAGCTTCGTGCTGCGCCCGACCGATCCCGCCAAGGCGGATTTCCGCGCGCGCTATTTCACTCCCGGCGAGGAAATCCCGCTGGCGGGCCATCCGACCATCGCCACGGGTTTTGCCCTGGTGGACACGGGCCGCCTCAAACTCGCGCCCGACCGTCACTTCACCACCATCGCGCTGGAACTCAACGTTGGCCCGATCCGCGTGGACATCACGCATTCGGCCACCGGACGCAGCGGCGTGGCGGAGGTGGCCATGTACCAGAAGCAGCCCGAATTCCTGGCGGAATATCCCGCGGAGACCACCGCGCCTGTTTTCGGCCTGACCCCGGCTGACCTCGTGCCCGGCGTGCCGATCCGGACGGTCAGCACCGGCACCCCGCAGTTGATGCTGGCGGTGCGCGACCATGCGGCCCTGCGGCGCGCCGTGCTCGACCCCGCCGCTTACGACCGGCTGCGGCAATCGTCGGGCAACGAGTTTTTCAGCGCGCACGTATTTTGCCTCGGTGGCGCGACCCCGAGGGGCGACGTCTTCGCGCGGCATTTTACGGGGCCTCCCGCGTCGTTCGAGGACCCGTTCACCGGTTCGGCCACCGGCGGCATGGGCGCGTTTCTGTGGCGTTACAGCCTCTTGCAGACGCCGCGTTTCACCGCTGAACAGGGCTATTGGATCAATCGGCCCGGCGCGGCGTCGGTGGAGGTGATCGGCAAGCGCGACGCGATTGAGACGGTCCGCGTCGCCGGCCCGGCAGTGGCCGTCATCCGGGGAGAACTGACCATCTAGAGCGCGTCCCGAATGAATGAGCCGCGAGTTCCGGCTGTGGCTACGGCGCTCTGTCGCCGTGTCCGCACGGGACCAGACACGGCGACAGAGCGCCGTGGCCACAGCCCGCAAGCTTAACCAATCGAGACGCGCTCTAAAAAAACGCAGGCCGCCGCAGATTTAAGTCGCAGGCGTCGCAGGTGTCGCGGACGCACGAGACAAGCGACTGGTCTCGTGCGTCTTTGGGTGATGATGAAACCCGTCCTTCCTCCCGGAAGGCTCCGCACGAAGCTTCTGCCCGTTTGCCACCTGTCCGCGACGGGCTAAATTAACGTTCCGCCCCTCCCCGCCATGACTACTCCCGTCTACCTCCTCGGTGGCGCGCGCACCGATTTCAAACGCAACCTCAAGAAGGAAAACAAAACCCTGCGCGACGTGATCGTTGAGGTCGCCCAAGGTGCGCTGGCCGCCACCGGTCTCGAAGCCGCCGACATCCAGGCGGGCGTGGTCGGCAATTTTGCCGGTGGCATGTATACGCGCCAGCTTCACCTCGGCGCGCTCCTGCTCGAAGCCGACGACGCCCTGCGCGGCATCCCTACCCTGCACACCGAGGCCGCCTGCGCCTCGGGCAGCCTCGCGGTGCTGACCGCCGCGCAATGGATCGGCGCGGGCATCTACGATTGCGTGCTCGTCGTCGGCGCGGAACAGCAGAAAACCATGTCGCCCGCCGACGGCTCCGACGTGCTCGCCGCCGCCGCCGATTACCACCGCGAAAAACCCGAGTACGGCGACTTCATGTTCCCGAAGCTTTTCGGGCGCATCGCGGAACTCTACATGCAGCGTTACCCCTCGCTGACCGAGCACGACCTCGCGCGCGTCGCGGTGAAAAACTACCTGCACGCCCATCTCAATCCGCTGGCCCAGATGCGGGACACCGACCTCGACTTCACCACGGCCAGCACGGAGTCCCAGAAGAATTGGCGCATCGCCGCGAGTCCGCTCAAGCTCTACGATTGCTCGCAGATCACCGACGGCGCGGCGTCGGTCATCCTGTGCTCAGACCGGTTTCTCGACAAGCTCGGCCACCGCTGCGGGTCCACGACGCTGCCCGTCTCCAACCCTGTGCGGCTGCTCGGCTGGGGGCATTCGACGGACTGCCTCGCGCTGGAAAAGAAAGACGTGCCGCATTTTCCGCAGGCCCGCCGCGCGTTGGTCCAGGCGCTGGAATCCGCCGGGGTCCACGATCCGCGCCGACAACTCCACGGAGTTGAGGTCCACGATTGTTTTTCGGTCAGCGAGGTGATTGCCTACGAGATCATCGGCCTGGCCGCCCCCGGCGAGGGCGCGAGCCTGCTGCATAACGGCGCGACCATGCTCCCGAGTGTTCGCAAGCAAATCCTCGGCCCCGACGCCGCGCCACCCCCTTTCTCGATCCCGGTCAACGCCGGCGGTGGGCTGATGGCCGACGGCCATCCGGTCGGCGCGACGGGCGTCCGCCAGGTGCTTGATGCTTACCAGCAACTCACCAACCAGGCTGGTTCGCGCCAGATCGAAAACGCCAGCCGCTTTCTCACCTACAACGTCGGCGGCAGCATGACGACGACGGTGGCGATGGTTTGGGGAACGTGAGAGTTCTGAAATATCAACTTTCTGACCTCTAATTGTGAAAGCACCATTACCAGAGCCAACGATGCGGGCATTCCGTGATGCAGCGCATACTTTCTTTCAGCCGTTTTCTTGTGAGCTTGATTCGAATTGGCATGTCGTCACTCCTTGGATCGAAGGATTTTCTACTCCGACTGTGAAAGTAACCATCGGAGTTTATCACGGACATTTTCCGAGTGTAGTTGTGAAGCTCCGTCCTGACCTGCCTCCGGCTCCTCTTGGTACAGAGGATAAGAACATGTTTGGTCTGGATTGGATTGAAGTTTTCGTAAGGGGACATCCGTCGCCGATCTCACCTGACGAGCGATGGACTCCAAAGACCATTAAAACAAAAGTTGAGAGCCTTGCAGCGCAGTTCCGCGAGTTTGCCATGCCCTTGCTTGAAGCTCCTGATACCGATTGGACTGTAATACAGTTGTTTGTGCGCGAGCGCATCCAAGCTTCAGTATCGGAATACAAACGCTTCACCGCTACTCCACACGTTTAGTGGTTCGTTTCTGCTGCACGGCTTTTTGTCACCGATAAGATTGGGATCTGAATATGCTTCCATCCCCCCTCCGTCTGCTGACCGCCGTGCCTATTTGTGACGGCCACGACAGCGCCATCAACACGATCAACCTCGAATTGATCCGCCACGGCATCGAGGTCGTCTATCTCGGCTACC
>CAXUHC010000238.1:0-6554 GCA_964250705.1 uncultured Chthoniobacterales bacterium
TCCAATCGTTGTCGGTCTGGTTTTCCACGATGGCCCAACCTTGCAGCATGCCCTTTTTGTCGGCGTCCTTGGGCGGGAGGACCAGCCGGTAGCTCGCACGCCAGATCGGGGTCTCGACCACGTAGCCGAGGCGGACCTTGCGCTCGCCCTGGCCGTTGAAATGAATCTGTACGGGCTTCTTGTCTTGGTCGCGCGCCCCAGCAACGGCGGCCAGGGCGCGGTTGAGTTCGTCCTGAAGGCCGGGATCGTCGAGGGTGAGCTTGTCCACGCGGTCCAGTTCGAGCGAGCGGATGCCCCGGTCGGTGACGAGGTTGAGGAACGATTTTTTGAACGTCTGAGCGTCCGGCTTGGCCGGAGCGGCGACCTCTTTTTGCTCCACGCCGAGGATCGTGCCGGGAAAATTCTCGATCCCGTTCGGGCCGGTATAGGCGAGGGTAATGCGCGCGCCACGCAGCTTGTTGAGCAGGTCGCCGAGCGAGGGGTTGTCGCTGATGTCCACCTGGAAGCTGCCGAGCGTTTTTTCCAACGGGTCCTGCGAGGGATAAGTGACGACGCCGACGTGGCCGCCGTCGAGGTCCTGCAAGACGAGGCTCTTGAGAATGTCGTTGATCTGGGTGGTCTTGAAGCGCAGTTCCGTCCCGGCGTCGCCCTGGACGGTGCCCTCGTGCTGGAAATAACCGACGCCGCTCGAAAAGAGGACGACCTCTTTTACCGGCACGTCGCCGTGGCTGCCGCCCGCGGGCGGCGTCGGGGTCTGCGCGGGAAGGTTGACGCCCATAAATAATGAGGTGAGGATGATTGCCGCCCGAATAGCGCCGACAGCGGGGGAGAGAGATTTCATGGCTGGATGACGTGACAACGTCTGAGACCACCGTTTTCTTAGAACCGCTCACAACAAAGAACGAAAATCGCCTCCCGGCAACAGGCCGTTTCAGCGTCGTTCTCTCTGCCTTCAACCTTCAACCTTCATCCTTTCCGCCGATGATCCCGCTCCAAGACCTTCGGGTCATTTCCACCCAACGCCTGATCGCCCCGGCGGTGCTCAAGGAAAAACTGCCGGTCAGCGCCGAGGCCGCGCGTACCGTCCAGGCCGGGCGTACTGCCGTCGAAAACATCCTGGCGCGGCGCGACGACCGGCTGCTGGTCATCGTCGGGCCGTGCTCGATCCACGATCCCGCCGGGGCGATGGACTACGCCCGGCGGCTGCTGGCCTTGCGCCGGGAACTGGCGGGACAGGTCGAGATCATCATGCGCGTCTATTTCGAGAAGCCGCGCACGACGCTGGGCTGGAAGGGTCTCATCAACGATCCGCACCTGGACGATTCGTGCGACGTGGAAGCGGGCCTGACGCTGGCGCGGCAGCTGTTACGCGAGATCGTGGACCTGGGGATGCCGACGGCGACCGAGTTTCTGGATTCCATCGTGCCGCAGTACATCGCGGACCTCGTGAGCTGGGCGGCCATCGGTGCGCGCACGACCGAAAGCCAGACCCACCGCGAGATGGCCAGTGGGTTGTCGATGCCCGTGGGGTTCAAGAACGGCACGGACGGCGACTGCCAGACGGCGATTGACGCCATGCGCGCGGCGCGCAGTTCGCACAGTTTCCTCGGGATCGACCAGCAGGGGCTGACCAGCGTCATCAAGACGCGGGGCAATCCGACCGGCCACATGGTGCTGCGTGGCGGACGGCTGCGCACGAATTACGATCCGCCCAGCATCGCCGAAGCTGCCAAGGGTCTGGCGGCGGTGGACCTGCCGACCGTGCTGATGGTCGATTGCAGTCACGCCAACAGCGGCAAACACCACGCGCGGCAGGAGCTGGTCTGGCAAAGTCTGCTGGAGCAACGCCGGGCGGCGGAAACGATGGGCGGCGCGCCGAGCCCGATCATCGGCGCGATGCTGGAAAGCTATCTCGACGGCGGCAAGCAGCCGATTCCCACGCACCGCGAGGAGTTGAAATACGGGGTGTCGATCACCGATGCCTGCCTGGGTTGGAAGGAGACCGAAGCGCTGTTGAGGATGGCGGCGGCGGAATCCGCGGTCGCAGCGTGACGATCAGGTGAACGGCAGCCTTCGGGCCGCCAATGGCTTGAGATCGCCACGTAGAGACTGGAGCGCATCCCGATTGGGTAAGCCGCGCGCTTTCTGCTGCGCTGTCATCCTGAGCGGTAGCGAGTCCGCGAGCGAGAGCCGAAGGATGACAGAAAGAGACGCGGAACGGCTCACCCGATCGGGGGATGCTTTAGGTCTGACTTCCGCAGAAAACATTGGAGCGGTTTTCTTGCAAAAACCGCTCCAATCCTGCTCTCGGGCTGACAGCCGGAGAACTCGTCAGACCGTCGCCCGGCGGCGGCGCAGCCAGGTGCCGACCAGCAGCAGCGAGGCCAGACCACCGAACATCGCCCAGGTCGAGGGCTCGGGCACGGCGCTGAATTCCGTCCGCAGAGCCACCGGGTCCTTGTTGTTGTTCGTGAAGTTGAACAACTGGAAAGAGAGGGTGTTCGTCCCGGTGAGAAGGAAGCCGCGGTTCGTGACCAGATTAAAATACTGCGAGAACGCGAGGTAATCGGGATCGGCGAGGCTGATGCCCAGCGAATGCCCGTTGAGGATCACGTCGTCGATGCGGTCATCCGACTCGAAACGACCGAAAATGGACGCGGTGGTGAGGTCCGCTGCCGTTAGGGTGAACGTCGTGGTGAAAAGATACTCCCCGCCTGCATCGATCTGGCCAGCAGCGTAGGAAGGCTGCGGTGAAATGAACGCCGAAAAAGCGTTGTTAGGAGGGTTGAAAGGCAGCCCGGTGGTATCCGTCACGTAGGTTACCGAAGCGGTGGCGGCGGCGACCGGCTTCACGGTGTAGTGAGCGTCCACGCCCATCATGATCCCGGGGTCGATACCCGTATTATAAAGGCCGTATTGCGGCGCGGCGGAGGCGTTGGTAGCTCCAGCAGCGTAGAAAACTGCGGCGGCGCCAATTGCCAACAGAGCGGGCACAGCGCGGGCGGTGGACCGACCCAATGCGTTTTGAGGAAACATGGTTTTTTAAATGAATCTTTACTGCCGTTACTATTTGCGGAACTTGGGCATACTCTCAATTATCAAAATTGAGTGTCAAGCAATTTTAAGAACGGCGGATTTATCCGCGATGGACGTGTGACATCGGAAAACTCCCAGGGATTATATGATTCCACACAGGGTTAATTTCCCGGCAGGCCAGCCGGGTTTGCCTCCCAACCGATTCGCGGCCTGGCAGAGACTTACAGCGAAACCAACCGGATGTAACCAATATCCCACTGACTGCGAATGCTCGAAACCACCGTTTCGTCTGGCATGCTATCCAGATTTAGGACCATGAGCGCCATGCCGCCGGCAGCATCGCGCGCCAAGCTCATGGTGGCGATGTTGACGCCTCGCTCGCCCAGAAAGCTGCCGATCTTGCCGACCATGCCGGGCACGTCGGGATTTTCCAGCAGCAGGAGCGCGCCTTCCGGGCGGGCCTCAATATGCTGGCCATTGATCTGCACGATACGCGGCTTGGCGCCGAAGAACGTCCCGGCAACGCTCGTCGTTTCGTCGCCGCTGCCGACGGTGACTTCCAGAAGGTCCGTGAAGTCGCCCGGCGCGTTCTGGCGCGTTTCAACGATTTTCAGGCCGCGTTCGCGGGCACGGGCCAGCGCGTTGACCGTGTTGACGACCTCGGTGCCCATCGCCAGTTCGAGGAAGCCCTTGACCACGGCGCGCGTGACCGGGCCGGTGTCGGCCTCGTTGACCTTGCCGGAATAATTGATGGTCAGGCTTTCGGTGCGGCGGGTGGAGGCGGTCTGGGCAAGGAATTTGCCGAGCTTCGCGCCGAGATCGAGGTACGGGCCGACGACGGCGAGGGTCTTGGCGTCGAGACTCGGGGCATTGACGGCGTTGCGGATGACGCCTTCGAGCAGCGCCGCGCGGACAGCAGCGGCAATCTCGATACCGACGGATTCCTGCGCCTCGGCGGTGCTCGCGCCGAGGTGCGGGGTAAACACCATCTTCGCGTTGGCGCGCAACGGGAACTCGGCGGGCGGCGGCTCGACCTCGAACACGTCCAGCGCGGCCCCGGCGACCTGGCCGCTTTCCAGCGCGGCCAAGAGGGCCGTTTCGTCGATCAGGCCGCCCCGCGCGCAGTTGACGATACGGACCCCCGGCTTGCACAGGCCGAGGCGGCGAGCGTCGAGCATGTGGTTGGTTTCCGGCGTGAGCGGCATGTGCATGGAAACAAAGTCCGCCCGGGGCAGACCGTCGTCGAGGCTCTCGATGAGTTCCACCTGCATGGCGCGCGCCCGGCTGGCGGCGAGGTAGGGATCGTAAGCCAGGACGCGCATCCCGAAGGCGATGGCGCGCCGGGCGAGCTCGCCGCCGATGCGGCCCATGCCGAGGATGGCGAGGGTCTTGCCGTAGAGTTCGACGCCCTGGAACTTCTTGCGCTCCCATTTCCCGGCGACCACGGAGGCGCTGGCCTGGGGGATCGTCCGCGCGATGGACACGAGGAGCGAGAAGGCGTGCTCGGCGGTGCTGATCGTGTTGCCGTCGGGCGTGTTCATCACGATGACCCCGCGCGCGGTGGCAGCCTCCACGTCGACGTTGTCCACCCCGACGCCCGCGCGCCCGACCACCTTGAGCGCCCTGGCGGCGGCGAGGACGCGGGCGTTGACCTTGGTTTCGGAGCGCACGATGAGCGCGGCGCAGTCCGGAACGATCTCCAGGAGTTGGTCTTCCTTGAGGCCGGTCTGGAAGATCACTTCAAAAACGCCGTCACTTTTGAGGTCTTCGACCCCCTTGGGCGAAATGGGATCGGCAACCAACACTTTGAGCTTGTCCATGGAAGATGAGATAGTGGGGGACCATAGTTAAGAGGGGCGGGACGAAGTGTCAAAAGAAAGGAACGCGGGATGAACGATCAAGGCGGCAAAGAAAACGGGGCGGCGGGCGGCACGCCACGGCAGCGGATGCTCCCCGGCGGGAGGCCGCTTTCCTCCGCCATCCCACCGGCGGCCCCGGCGGCCCCGGCGACGCCGCGCGCCCCCGTGCCCCCTCCCCCGGCGCCGCGCAAGCGGTTCAACGCCATCGGGATCGTGCTCGCGTTCGTCATCGCGGCGGTGATGCTGCCGTACACGCTGACGTTTCAGAAGGACCGCTTCGGGCCGATCACCCGGAAGGCGTACCGGATGTCGGGGCTGGACGGCATCACCGAGATGCAGGCGGTCAGCCGGTTCGGGACGCCGTTGGTGAAGCACGACTTTTCGATGACGGAGGGGTCCGTGGCCGGGCCGGTGGTGGGCCAGAAGAAGTTCGTGCCCCTCAAGGCGCCGGATTACGCCGAGCGCGTCAAGGACGCGGAGGTCGTGTGGCGGTATCCGCAGTATTCGACGGTGCGCGAGATGATCTGGAAGCTGCCGGATTCATTTCTGACGATCTGGTTTCACGAACCGCAGGCCGAGATCGACCTGAGCGCGACCGGGCCGGACGGCGAAGCGAGCATCTCACTGCCGGACACCTCGCACGGGGACTGGATCACACTGGACAACTTCCGGCTGGGGAACGAACTCGTAAGGGAGAAGAAGGGGCCGGACGCGGTAGGGAAGCCATGAGGCCGCTGGCCGCTACCAGACCCGGCGGCGACGGAAGAATCCGAGCGCACCGGCGCCCACGCCGAAGGCAAGCAGGCTGAAAGAAGCAGGTTCGGGAACGGCTACAATTTCCAGCACGCCAAGATAGAAGAACTGGTTAGGCGAGACGTTCGTGCCTGCGACCGGACTAAGTGTCAGCGTAATCTGTCCGGTCGAGCTTGCGACAATGTCGCCGCTCGCAAAGACATTGCCGGTGGTGTTCAAGCCGGGATCATAGACAACGTTTACCGCAGAACCCGCACCCTGAAACAGAAGGTTCTCCGAACGATTATCGTTACTGTTCCGCGTCGCGAACCCGTAGAAATCGTAGCGTTGTCCCGCCGCGAAACCCGCCAGGGTGAGAGTGACCGGTCCGGTCGGGACAGTAAAACCTCCGCTTGACGTGGTATAACCGTAAAGGCTGTCCTGGGTGGCCGTGGTCGGATAACCCCGGGCTGCCGCCGCACCCTTCGCCGGGTTATCGCCATTCTGATTGGCGTCCGCAAACTTCATGAGGCCGGTAGGGCTCGTAATTGCCAAGGAAATGCCCGTAGCGGCATTGGTGGAATCCACCAACGCCAACATGGAGGTCGTAGGCACGGCATTATTCCAGGATCGATTTTGGGCGTCGGTCGTGGTTCTGTTGGCCACACTATCGACACCAAGATCGATGAGAACCGTGGCGGCCTGGGAGACGCTGGCCAGCAGGACCAGAGAAAAAACCGACAAGACTGCCCTGGTGAAAATGGGGGTTTTCATGAGGAAAAAAATTGCTGAACGGACTGTTTATAGGCGAAGCAGCCTTCCACTAGCAAGCATCTCTTTTAGAATTTTTGAGCCCGCTTTCCTCCCTCTCAGCTTAGAACCTGTGGAGTTAATCAGGTGAGTCGTCGTACAAGCAAGCGCATCATG
>CAXUHC010000239.1:0-6432 GCA_964250705.1 uncultured Chthoniobacterales bacterium
GCCACGCATTTCAACGACGCGCTCGGCATCACGGGCCTCGTGCTGACCAAGCTCGACGGCGATGCGCGCGGCGGCGCGGCGCTTTCCATGCGCGAGGTCACGCACCAACCGATCAAGTTCGCGGGTGTCGGCGAGAAGCTCGATCAATTCGAGCTTTTTTATCCTGATCGGCTTGCCGGGCGCATTTTGGGCATGGGCGATATCGTTGGCCTCGTCGAAAAGGCTGCCGAAGCCATGGACGAAGAAGAGGCCAAGCGCCTGGAGGAAAAGATGCGCACGGCCAGCTTCGATTTTGAGGATTTCCTGGGGCAAATGCGTTTCATCAAGAAACTCGGCCCACTGGAGAACATCCTCGGCATGCTGCCCGGCATGGGCCAGCTCAAAGATATTCCGACCGATGGCAAGGAACTCAAACGCGCCGAAGCCATCGTACTTTCCATGACTTCCAAAGAGCGGCGCAAGCCCGATCTGCTCGACGCCCGCCGCCGCCGCCGCATCGCCTCAGGGAGCGGCACCAGCGTTACGGAGGTCAACGAATTGCTGCAACGCTTTCAGCAGATGCGCAAAATGATGAAGAACATGGGGAAGATGAAAAAAATGATGGCCAAGATGGGCGGCCCGGGCGGCCTGCCCGGCTTGCCCGCGCCGCGAGGAATGCGCTGATTTTCGCGCATTTTTATTATGCTTGCGGCGGAAATTGTGTTATCTAGCCCGTTCACCAGACCAACCGACAGAGATCCAATTTTATGGCAGTGGCAATTCGTTTAAGGAGAGAAGGCAGCCTCAATCACCCTTACTACAAGGTGGTCGTGGCCGACCAGCGCAGCCCGCGCGACGGCAAGTTCATCGAAATCATCGGCACCTACGACCCCAAGAAAGCCGGGGATAATTACACGGTTGATCTCGACCGCGCTGATTACTGGGTCAAATGCGGCGCTCGGCCCTCCGACACCGTGCGCAGCATCATCAAGAAGGCGCGCCGTTCGGGCCTCGTTGCTACGAACGCCTGATTGCTTGGTCCCCTGCCCTGGTCCGCTGGACTTTGGCCAGACAGGAGCTTGTTCCATGAAGAAGTTCCTCGAGTTCGTCGTGGGAGAATTGGTCGACCATCCCGAAGAAATTGTGGTGCGTGAGGAGGACCGCGCAGGCACGCTCACTTACCTGCTGGAGCTGCCGCGCTCGGAGGTTGGCAAAGTCATTGGCAAACAGGGCCACACGATCCGGGCGGTCCGCAATCTGATGGGTGCAACCGCCGCGCGGCACGGCCAACGAGTTGCCCTGGAGATCGGCGAACGCCCGGAAGCCGGCGCTTGACGTTTTTGTCGCGTAACGCAGCCCTGCCATGCTGCAAATAGACGTTCTCACGCTCTTCCCGAGCCTTTGTGAGGGTGCTTTTACCGCGAGCATGATGAAACGTGCGCGGGACTCGGGGGCTGCCCTGATCCGCGTGCACAACTTGCGTGAATGGGCGCGGGACAAACACCGCACCACCGACGACGTTCCGTATGGCGGCGGTCAGGGGATGGTGATGAAACCCGACCCGATCTTCGACGCGGTCGATGCCTTGCGGCAACCGGCGTCGCGGGTGATCCTGCTCAGTCCGCAAGGGCGAGTATTCCGGCAAGAAGTCGCCGCCGAGTTATCGGCGCAGACCCACCTCATTTTCATTTGCGGCCACTACGAAGGCGTCGACCACCGGGTAAGCGATTTCCTCGTGGACGAGGAAATTTCCATCGGGGACTATGTTTTGACTAACGGTGCGATTGCCGCGGCCGTCGTTGTCGACGCTGTCGTACGATTGCTGCCCGGGGTTTTGGGAGACGCCAATTCCGCCGGTCAGGATACTTTTAGCAAGGGATATGAAGGCTTGCTGGAAGGGCCGCAATACACGCGACCGGCAGACTACCGGGGATACAAGGTGCCAGACGTGCTGCTTTCGGGAAACCATGCGCTTATCGCCAAGTGGCGCCGCGAACAGGCCATGTTACGCACGCGTCAGGAAAGACCAGACCTTTTGCCCGCAGACGACGAACGGAACACCGGCCATTGAGAAGCCTCCGCCGAAGAGCAAGCTGACGGAATCACCGCTCCACAAGCTATAAACCCCTCATACAGAAGGTGGTCGGGCTGACTGGATTCGAACCAGCGACCTCTTGAACCCCATTCAAGCGCACTACCAAGCTGTGCTACAGCCCGTTTCCACGGGATTTTGCGACCAAGGTATTACGGAATACCTGACTGCGTCCTCAGAACCGGATGCTAAGGGCGATTACCACCCAGGTCAAGCAACCGGTGAAATGTTTATGCGGAGCCTTCTAAAGCGGACCAGCGGTATTTCCAGACCATCCGAAGCTGCGCAGGACAACTCAGGCTTTCGGATTCGCCAAATGACGGGCGATCTGCGCAATCACCATCGTGCCAAGCGCTTTGACGAGCGTAGGGTGTGCCTGGTAGACCGACATCGCCTGCTGAAGAATTCCGGGGTCGGTCGAATGCGCATGTGCAGCGAGCGCGGCGACTTCGTCAGGCGTCGCCGATTGCGGGTTGGAAGCCACGTTCTGGTTGACGCCAAGTTGCGAGAGCAACCCGCCGATATTCATTCCGGACGAACCCAGTCCGCCGAGCAGCGATTCCACCATCCCGCCCCGCTGCTGAGGCGACATCTGGCTCGCCGAATTTGCAACCCGTTCCTGAACCTCACCCGTGTTCAGGCTGCCCAGCGCTGAGCCGATGGCCGTACCGAGGTGCTGAGGAGGCGTGTTCTGAGCAATATGGTCATAATGGTCGTGAGTTTCTTGCTCACTAAGATTGCCGTTCATGACGTTGCTGAGGATTCCGCTAAGTTGGTCAAAGAGAGCCATAAGAGAAGTGGGTTTGAGGCGAGAGGATACTTACTTGAAAGGGTTTAGACAAAATTCCGGCGTCGGCACATCTTCTGCCGACGCCGGAATTTTCAAAAGCTGGGTGATGGCAATCGGCGGTTAAAAGAATTTTTTCGCCTTTTTCACCACCGGGTCAATGTAGTCACTGACATCGATGTCAGACGCCTTCTTATACGCCTGGTTTGCTGACTTGCGGGAAGCGGCGTAGCTGCTGGAGAAGAACTTGACCACGGGCCATAGAAAAGGCAGCACGGCAGCCTGGTAATCGAAGTCGCGCACTTTTTGAGCAGCCTTGGGAATTGGCACCTCGATGTGGTCGCGGCTGGGGGTTTCGAGCAGGCGAACCAGCAAACCCAATGCAAAACCGATCCCGAGCGCGGTCATAATCGCCGGGAACGGATTTTCGCGCACGTAAACTTCCGTCTGGTGGAGCACATCATCCGTCTT
Source organism: uncultured Chthoniobacterales bacterium (assembly GCA_964250705.1). Classification (GTDB taxonomy): domain Bacteria; phylum Verrucomicrobiota; class Verrucomicrobiia; order Chthoniobacterales; family SZAS-18; genus CAHJWO01. The sequence goes on from CAXUHC010000239.1 coordinate 3,330, forward strand.
GGCGCGGACATCGGTCCAACCCTCGGAGGCGGAAGCACCGAGGGATTGGCTTTTCGCCTTCAGCGACGACTGCACATCGCTGTAGACCTGCCCTGCCGAACGTGCGGGCGGTTTTTGAGCAGCGAATTGATCACGCAACCCGCGGACCGAGTTATGCGTAGCCAGCACTTCTTGGAACTGGCGGCTCACGATGTCAGACAGGGGTGACGGCAACTCGGAATTGAGGGCTTTCCGATACTCGGCCACGGCACTATCCTCGCCCTTTTCGCACTCGGCGAGAATGGCGTGGTTGTCATGGCCCGTGATGGCAGTCTTGATATTGATCCAGCCGCGGTGTAATTTGGAAGCCACGCTGTTGGTGCTGAGCGGGTCAGGCTGCCCCATTTCGATGACCTGATTTTGAAGTTCACCCGCAAATTTCGAGCGTTGCAAGGAGGCAGAAAAAAGAAAACCTTTGAGGTCTTCATCATCCGTGACGGCCTCCGCCGCCAAGCGGAAACCTTCCTGCCCATCCAGACAGGTTTCGATCAGTTTGTTCAGCGTTGAAAGGGTATCGGAGAGTGAATTGCTCATACTTTTGCTCAATATTCGCAACGCACCGCTTCATTGCGTCCCCCGAAATTTCCTGCCTCGTTATTTCCCATGCCAAAAGCCGTTTTCTTCGATGCTGCCGGAACGCTTATTTATTTGACACGGTCGGTCGGCGAACATTACCGCGACGTGGCTGCCAGATTTAGCGCAAACCTCAACGCCGGGGTGCTTGACCGGGCGTTCTACGAGGCCTGGGCGGCAGCCCCCGCACGCCCCGCACAGGATATGCCGCGGATCGACGACGACAAAGACTGGTGGCGTAGTTTAGTCGGAGATGTGCTGGCACGCGCGCTGTCGCTTGAAGAGACGAGAAGTTTTGACGGCGACGGCTTTTTCGAGGCAGCCTACGCGCATTTCGCCCAACCGGGTGTCTGGCGGGCTTTTCCCGATGTTACCGAGACTCTCGAACGGTTACGGCAGCAAGGGTACGCGCTGGCAGTCGTCTCGAATTTCGACCGACGGCTATACGCCGTTCTGGACGAGTTGAAATTGCGCCGGTATTTCGATGCAGTGCTCATTTCCAGTGAGGTAGGCGCGGACAAGCCCGATCCGAGGATCTTTGCGCGGGCGTTGCAAACCCTCGGCGTCACGGCGAGCGAGACCTGGCACGTCGGCGACGACCCGAAACGGGATTGGGGGGCCGAGGCGCTGGGGCTGCGTGTGTTCCGGCTGAAGCGTCCCAAGCACACCTTTCGGGACCTGCTCACCGCCCTAGAGGCAGACGCAAACATTTAGAAACACTTGCAACCTTCTTTCAAAGGATTTATTAAGGTCTTCCGCCAGAGCAAGGGCTGGTAGCTCAATGGTTAGAGCAGTTGACTTTTAATCAATTGGTTCTGGGTTCGAGTCCCAGCCGGCCCAGGCGTTCAACGAGAGCGGGTTACACTATGTCTACTGAGCAATATTTTTGCCCGCTTGGACACTTCTTGGACATTCTGTACGTTGTCCTATGTCACTCGATGCTCCCCTCACCCCCGCTACCGGCATACTTCGCCATGAGTTCGTCGAGATTACAGAGTACGTAGGTCTCGTTCAGAACTACCGATCAACGGAGGGGTGGAACTTTCGAGGCCAGATAGACCGCTCGTGGCCGCTTCGACCTAAGGCCGGGCGGCCAGAATATTTCTGCAAGGACATGGTCAGGCGGGAACCGGATCGGCATCAGGTCTCTGGTGATTTGACCCGGTTTGAACGTTGGCGGGATTTCGCAATCGCGGTGCGCGACCCTCTGCCAAAAAATGATTTCGACTGTTTGGCTTACGCCCAGCATTACGGTCTTGCCACGCGGTTGCTCGACTGGACAACCAATCCCCTTGTTGCACTGTTTTTCGCCACGGAAGATGGTTTGGGAATCGACGGTGGGGTCTTCTGTCATTTTCCAGTATGGCAAATCGCAAGAGACTCCGCCGACATATTTTCCTGCAAAGGCACTGGACGGCTCATCCCACTGCAGTTTGATCGGCGGATTGTTGCTCAATCGGGGGTATTCACTTACCACTATGATCCACGCGAACCGGTCGCTGCGGAGGAGGTCACCGGACCGTTTCTTGTTCCCCCTCCCCGACTACCTGTTGGCCCGAATCTGGCAGAGATTACAGTACGCGCTGATCTGAAAGTCGAACTACAGGCGCGGCTCGCCGAGCTTGGGATCACCAGAAAGACGCTTTTTCCAGACCTGGAAGGGGTGTCAGCATACGTGAATTGGGGAACCAAGATGGACAACATCTATCGGCGTTGATTGCCGCGCTCTGAGCGACCCCATGCCCCGCCATAATATCTGGAATGGCCCGCACCTTTGCGTCACTTCGCCCGCTCCTCGCGGTGATCGTCTTCACGACGCCGGTGTGGGTGAGCATCGAACGCAATCGGAATCTGGACCGGCAGCGCCGCGAACTCGTACAGAAGGAAGCTGCTCGGGACCAAGTCGAGACCGCGTCCGCTCGGGAACAGGCCGTTCGACGAAACGCCTCCGACCAAAAATTCGGGTCAACGCTCGGCGTGCATCCATCTGATCGACCAGCGGATGACAGCGCTGCGACTCGATGAGAAGCCGCAGCGCTCTTTTCCTCCTCTGTACGTTACTACTGGTGCGCTTCTCCCGGCAGACTCAATCGGCGTACTCCAGCTTGCCCGCCTTGTCCCGGAGCATGACCGACGATGTTTCCTCGGCAGTGATGATCTTCACGGTCGAGCGTGCTTCCAGGTCCAAGTCCAGTTCGGTGCCGCCCTGACGCACCTTGAGCACCTTGCCGCCCGTGGCCGCGCTGCTCGTGTTCGCTCGTGCCGTCTTCACTTTCATGGTCGAGCCGTCCGTCAAAGGTGATGGTTAGCAGGCCGTCCGCCTGGCTGGTGCCGCTGATGGTGCGTCCGGCGATGATCTTGGTGAGCTTCTGATTGGAGTGCATGGCAGGAGGTCTGTTCGATTACTTGGCGTTGTGGTAGCCCGCGGTGAGCGCGTCGGCCTCACTCATGTACTTCCCAACTTTGGTCTTGCCGTAGTAGGCGGTGCCCG
>CAXUHC010000240.1:0-6423 GCA_964250705.1 uncultured Chthoniobacterales bacterium
GCGGACACGGCGACAGAGCGCCGTCCCTATAGCGGGCACTCGCGGCTCATTCCTTCGGGACGCGGCTAGGCGGTTCGTTGCTCGGGCGGCTGCGGTCGATGGGAAGCCCGAGCCCAGTCCAGAACCATGTCAGTCGAGCAAGACCGCCGCAGACGTTGCCGTGACACTCGGATCGTACGTCGGTGGATTGGCTTGGTCGGACACCACGGTCAGCACGATGGAGCCTGGTCCTCCGGCTGCGACATTGGCCTTTTGGACCACCTTGACAACGATGCTCGTAGCGTTCGCAGGAATCGTCGCCGTATAAAGGCTGCCGCTGGGCTGTGCATTTTTCACCTTGAGGGCAGTACCGATCTGGCGCGCCGCCGATCCGCTCAGAGAGAAGTAGACGGTGGAGGGCCGACTCAAATCGCCGCCGTTGCGGGCGAGCGTGAACTTGCCTTTTCGAAAACCAGTTCCTGCCACCGCCGTCGACACCGTGGGCGGACCGCCGTACAGCCGGATCAGCGACGCCGGGAAATTGGTGGTGCCGCTACCCACCGACTTGCTGCGCGTTTCGGTGACATAGACGAGGCCAAGCGCCGCATCGACCGCCACTTGCTGCACGGTGTTTGTGATCACGAGACCGGGATCGAACGAATCGACGGTCCCGTCCGCCAGCACCCGGGCGAGGTAGCGCCGCGCGATGCCGTTCACCTGCGCGAAGTTGCCGCCGATGTAGTATCTGCCGTTGCCAGCGGGCGTGATCGTGTTGACCGCCACCGGCTCGGCAATCAAGGGCGGCTGGGTGGTCACGCGAGCGTTGAAGCTCGTGTCCAGCGTGCCGTCGTAGTTGAGGCGCACGAGGTGTTTGACCCCCACCCCGTTCACGGTTTCGAAGTCGCCGCCCGCCAAAATTTTCCCGTCGGGCTGGGAAACCACGATGCGCACCCGGTCGCTAAAGACCGGGTTGAACGACGCATCCAGCGTGCCGTCCGCGTTGACGCGCGCCAACTTACTGTGCATGGCACCGTTCACATGGGTAAACGTGCCCGCCACAAGGATCTGTCCCTGCGGCCCAGCGGCGTTGGGGTTCACCTGCGCGGCCAGGGAGAGGACGGTGTCATCGACGTTGAGCTTCGATCTGAAAGTGCTGTCGCTGACGATTGCGCCCGAGTTGTCGAGCCGGACGATATGGTTGTGGTCCTGCTTGTTGAACTGCTCAAACAATCCTCCCACCACCATGCCGCCATCAGGAAGCGGCAGAATCGACGTGACAAAATTATTCGCTCCCGTGCCGGGGTTGAACGACGGATCGATTGCCGAGTCGGGTAGAAGCCGGTAAATGTTTCGGCCCGGCGTTCCGGCCTTGACTTGGGTTGACGACCTGCCGAACGACCCGCCCACCAACAGATTGTGCTCACCATCGCTGTTGAACACCTGTTCCTGCACGATGGTATAGACGATGCGCCCGAAACTGCCGAAATCGGGGACGACAAAATTTCCGGGGTTGGTGCCGCCAGCGTCGCTGCCGTTGGCGTTCAAGCGGTTGAGCGCACCCAGGTCCCCCCCCACGGTAAGCGTATCTATATCGCCGCCCGGGTGCTGGATGGTCAGCGCGAAGAACGTCGAGCCGACGGAGACGGATTCAAACGAGGTGTCGAGTTGACCGGGCGTCTGGGCCCGGGAGGTTGACGCGGGAATCAGGCCAGCGACGCACAGGGCGGCGGAGCAGAGGGAGCGAGCCGTGGCCGGGAAGCGGCGGGACAAGGCAGGGGCTAAAAACATACGGGAGGGAGCGTATGTCTTCGTCCGCTCCGTGCAAACCCCAAAATTCAAAATTCTCGTCTCCAAGCGCGCCGCCTTACTCCGAAAATCGGCGTCGCAGGCGCGGATGATTTCGCCGTCCGGACGCTTTGGGCGTTGCAAACCACGGCGATTCGCGTTTGTCTGGCAGTTCCATTTCCCCATGCCCGCCGTCCTCGCTTCCGCCAACCGCATCGACGAGACCTTTGCGCGTCTGCGCGCTGCCGGGACGAAGGGGTTCGTCGCCTACATCGCCGCGGGCGATCCCACGCTGGCGCAGACGCAAAGCCTCGCGTTTGCCCTGGAAGCCGCCGGGGTGGATGTGCTGGAAATGGGCGTGCCGTTTTCCGATCCGCTCGCGGACGGCACGATCAATCAAGCGGCGGCCGCGCGCGCCCTGGCATCGGGGACGACCGTTCCTGGCGTGCTGGCATGTGTCCGCACGATGCGCGCACAGGGGCTGCAAATGGCGGTGGTGCTCTATACTTATCTCAACCCGGTGTATGCGTATGGATTCGAGCACTTCTTGAACGAGGCCGCCGCTGCCGGGGTCGACGGCGTGCTGGTGCTCGACCTGCCGCCCGACGAGGCGCAACGCAACGAGGAATTGCGCCGGCGACCGGACGGCTTGAAAATGATCCGGCTGATCGCGCCGACCACCCCGCCGGAACGCATCGCGCTCATCGCGGGGGCTGCCGAGGGATTCGTATATTTTGTTTCACGCGAGGGCGTTACCGGTGAACAGCAGAGCGTTGCCACCGGCCTGGCCGGGCAAGCCGCGGCGATCCGGGCGGCGACGCCCCTGCCCATAGTGGTCGGGTTTGGCATCTCTACCCCGGACCAGGCGCGCGAGGCAGCCGGGCCGGTCGACGCGGTGGTCGTCGGCAGCGCCATCGTGCGAAAAATCGGCGAACTGGGCGACACGCCTGATCTCGCCGCTCGGGTGGCCGCGTTCGTCCGCCCGATGGTCGCGGCGGTCAAGAACGAGCCGGTGTGATATATTCGCGGCATGCGGAGACTCCCTTTCACCAAAATGAACGGCGCGGGCAACGATTTCGTCGTGCTCGATAACCGCAGCGGTCAACTCCGTCTCGATGCCAAAGCCATCGCGCTGCTGTGCGACCGCCATCGCGGAGTCGGGGCGGACGGCGTGCTCATCGTCGAAACTGCGGCGACCGAGCCGCGGGCCGACTTTCGGATGCGCTATCACAACGCCGACGGCGGCGAGGCAGAGATGTGCGGCAACGGCGCGCGCTGTTTCGCCCGTTTCGCCGCGCGCCTGCTCGACGAAACGCCCGAAGTGACCACCTTCCAGACCTTGGCTGGCGTGATCCGCGCGCAGATCGAAGGGGAACGTGTCCGTCTCGACATGAGCGTGCCTACCGACGGTGCCAACCTGGGTGCACTTACCTTGGACGATGGCGCGGTCATCCCCCGTGCTTACTTTCTCAACACCGGCGTGCCGCATGTCGTCGTCCCGGTCGACGACGTAAAAACCTTCGACGTGCACCCATCGGGCCGGTCCATCCGTCACCATGACCGCTTCGCGCCGCGCGGGACCAACGCAAACTTCATCCAATCGGTTTCTCCGGAGAAAATCATCCTCCGCACCTACGAGCGCGGGGTCGAGGGGGAGACCCTGGCCTGCGGCACGGGAGCCACGGCGAGCGCGTTGATCCATGCCGACCTCAACGCAGTCGAAGGTGCGGGAGCCATTTCCGTGGAGGTGCGTTCCGGGGACACGCTGCAAATCGGTTTTGACCGCACCGGCCCGTTGACCTTCAAAAACGTGACCCTCGCGGGACCGGCAGATTTTGTGTTCAGTGGCGAAATTGCCCTCTAAATCCTGATCACATGGTCACCGTCCAAACCTATTTTGATACGACCGAGGCCGGCCTCGCCCAATCGTTATTGGAATCGCGCGGCATCCAGTCGGTCCTGTTGGGCGTGGACTCGTTCAACGTGGTTTTGCCGGGTGGCAGCCTCCCGGGCGGCATCCGCTTGCAGGTCTCCGAGGACAACGCCGAAGAGGCCCGTGGCATCGTGCAGGATGGCGAAGGAGTCATCCCCATCACCGACGATTTCGTGCCGCCCGAAGAGATTGTGCTGGCAGGAGCGACGGCAGCAGACAGTGCGCCGCCACCGGCAACTGTGGCCGCTTCGTCGTTTCGCGGGGCGTACACGGCCCTCATCACGCCGCTCCGCAACGGTCGGGTGGACGCGGCGGCTTACGCCAGGTTCATCGAATTCCAGATCGCGGGCGGAGTGGACGGGATCGTGGCGGTCGGCACCACCGGCGAATCGGCGACGCTCGATCACGACGAGCATCTCGAAGTGATCCGGTTGGCAGTCGAAGCGGCGCGGGGCCGGGTCAAAGTGATCGCTGGTACCGGCTCGAATTCTACCCGGGAAGCGGAGGAAATGACGCAAGCCGCCAAAAAGCTCGGCGTGGACGCCGCGTTGGTGGTGGCCCCCTATTATAACAAGCCGTCTCAGGAAGGTCTGTACCGGCACTACCGCGCGGTCGCGCAATCGACCGGGCTGCCGATCATCCTTTACAGCGTGCCGTCGCGTTGCGGCGTCGAAATCGGCGTCGAGACCACCCGGCGGCTGGCGGACGACTTCCCAAACATCGTCGCTATCAAGGAGGCCGGCGGCAGCGCCGACCGCATCAGCCAGCTGCGCGCGGTCCTGCCGCCGGAATTTCTCATCATTTCCGGTGACGACGCGCTGGCGTTGCCCTCGCTGGCGGCGGGAGCTGTCGGGGTCATCAGCGTGACTTCCAACGTGGTGCCCGCGGAAATCTCGCAGATGGTCCGCGCCTACGCACGCGGCAAGGCGGACGTCGCCCGTTCCCTGCACGCCCGCTATTATCCCCTGCATAAAGACCTGTTCATCGAGCCGAATCCCGTCCCCTCCAAGACCGCGCTCGCGCTGATGTTCGACTGGCTGACGCCGGAGGTCCGCCTGCCGCTCTGCGAAATGAGCGCGGCCAACCTGGCGCAACTTCGCCGGACTTTGGTCAGCCTGGAACTGATCAAGGCGTGAGCGCACCGGGCACATCCGATCCGTTGGCGGTCGGGCTCTGCGGTGCGGGCGGCCGCATGGGGCGGGCCATTCTGGATTGCGCGGGCCGCGCACCCGGCTCGTATCGGGTGGCCGTCCAGGGACGGCGCGGCGACGATCTGGCTGCCACTCTCGCCGCGAGCGAGGTCGTGGTGGATTTCAGTGGTCCGACCCTCACTCGCGATTTGCTCCGGGCTTGCCGGGAGCTGCGCAAACCGCTCGTGATCGGCACGACCGGACACAGCGTCGCTGAACGCGCCGAAATCACGGCGGCGGCCAGCGAGATTGCCATCGTCTTCGCCGCGAATTTCAGCGTCGGCGTGAACACCCTCTTCTGGCTGACCCGGCAGGCCGCGCGCATCCTCGGTCCTGGCTTCGATCTGGAAATCGTCGAGGTTCACCATCGGCTCAAAAAAGATGCCCCCAGCGGCACCGCTCGGCGGCTGGCGGAAATCCTGGCCGAAGAACGCGCGTTGTCTTACGAACACGACATGCGGCATGGCCGGGAGGGAATCGTCGGGGCCCGTACGACCGGGGAAATCGGCCTCCACGCCGTGCGGGGGGGCGACGTGATCGGCGAGCATACCGTGCTGTTTGCGGACGTGGGCGAACGGCTCGAACTTGTGCACCGCGCCTCCAGCCGGGAAACGTTTGCCGTCGGCGCGTTACGGGCTGCGGGCTGGTTGCGGGGTCGGCCTCCTGGTTTGTACGACATGGAAGACGTGTTAGGGTTGAAACGATCATGAAACGGATTTTTGCGGCGGTTCTTCTTGGCTTACTCCCGTGCTCGGGCTCCGCACGGGCGCAGAACCCGGGCAACATCCCGGCAGGCCTGCCGACGCCGCCCATCCAGACCGGCGGGGAGATCGCGGCGCGCTCGGGCATCGAAGTCTGGCTGGCGCTGGTGGACGACGGCCAATTTGGCCCGAGTTGGGAAAACGCTGCCGAGGCCGTGCGCAAAGCGGTCACCAAGGAGCTATGGGTCAAGGTGCTCGCCGACCATCGGCCCCAACTCGGTAAAATGGTCGCGCGCACGCTCAAGGACACGCGTTCCTCGACCAGCCTGCCCGGCGCGCCTGCGGGCCAGTACGTCGTCGTCCGGTACGATACGGCCTTCGAGCAAAAAAAGGGCATTGAGACCGTCACCGCCATGCTCGACGTGAACGGCCAGTGGAAAGTGTCCGGCTACTTTTTCAAGTAAGCGCGTTGGACCCCGTCGCCATGAGCATCATGCGGGTCGGGCTCGGGTTCGGCTCGAACCTGGGCGACCGCCTGGCTACCCTGCAACGGGCGCGGGCGCGGATTCTCCTCTTGCCCGGTCTGTCGACCGCGGTGGTGAGCGCGCCGCTTTTCGAAACCGAACCGGTGGATTGTGACCTCGAAGCGGGGGCGTTTCTCAACACGGTGGTCGAGATCGGGATGCCCGCAGACACCGATTTGCCGCTTCTGCTGCGGCGGCTGCGGGAAATCGAACGATTTCTCGGACGGCCCTCCCGGTATCCGCGCAACGCTTCGCGGTTGATCGACCTGGACATTCTCTACGCGGGTCCGCACCGAATCACCACGCCGGAA
>CAXUHC010000241.1:0-1095 GCA_964250705.1 uncultured Chthoniobacterales bacterium
ACCGGCGCACCGGAATCCGCCGCCTCGCGGACCATGCGCAACGCGTCGTCGAAATTTCCGTCGATGGTCACGCACCTCGCGCCGTGGACCATGCCCTGCACGAGCTTGCCCATCGCGATTTTTCCGGCGGGCAGCAACACGTAGCAGCCGATCCCCGCGCGCGCGGCGTACGCCGCCGCCGAGGCCGAAGTGTTGCCGGTCGACGCGCAGATGACCGCCCGCGCGCCGTCTTCCACCGCCTTGGAGATGGCCACCGTCATGCCCCGATCCTTGAACGAACCGGTCGGGTTGAGACCTTCGTACTTGAGAAACACGCGGCAGCCACGCCCGACGAGCGCGCTCAGACGCGGCGAATAGATCAGGGGCGTCGAGCCCTCGTTGAGCGAGACGACCGGCGTAGCGTCGGTGACGGGCAAAAACTCGCGCCAACGCGCGATGACACCCCGGTCGTTGTAAAACTTGCGGTCCATGAAAGCGGGAGAAAACGTCCCACCGGATCACCGATCCCGCAAGGTGTCAAAGCGATGAAACGCCTTATTTCGGCTTCGCCGCCGATTTGCCGGTGGCCGGAGCCGCTTTCTTTTTCGCGGGAGCCGCCGGTTTGGGCCTAGCTACCGCGTCGCCGAGCGCCAGCTGCGGTTCCGGCGTCTTTTTCCTGGCCGCCGCGACAGGCTTTTTCGCCGTGGCAGGAGTCTTGGCCGCCGTTGCCGGTTTTGCTTTGGCGGCAGGCCCGGTTGATTTTTTTCCGGCTGCCTTGACCGCCACGTAGACGATGGCGGCGCGCTGGCGGACGATGGCTTCCGCCTGCGTCCAGAAATAATCGTGCATGTGCGAGGGATGCCCGGCCTTTTCGCTGAGCAGATAAGCCTCGATGCGCGTGAGTTCTTGAATATCGTATCCGTTTCCCTTCATGATTTTTCTGCGATGTTACGAACTTGGGTCTGGCCGGGACCGAACGTTTTCCAAACGTTCTCGGTGGAAGTCACCGGCCGGCAGGAGGTTCGTGAAAAGGGGCACGAACCTGCCGCCGCCCGAATTTATCCCTGTAGAATGGGCGCGGCGTCCAGCAAAAAATTACGACCGGCATGAGTCAGC
>CAXUHC010000241.1:1105-4180 GCA_964250705.1 uncultured Chthoniobacterales bacterium
GGGCAGTTCGACGCCGCGAACCATCAGCCGGTAACTCGTTTCGCAAAGGGCGAGGACGAAGCCGATGACCAGCGTAACCGTCAGGCAAATGTCCCTCAACGCCTGGACCTTGCTGAAGCTCAGCACCGTGAAACTCAGCAGCGCGGTGGACGCCGCGAGCAGGATCGCCCGGTGCGTGCTGGGCGGCAGTTCGCCCGGACTGCCGAGGAAAATCGAATAATCGCTCGCCAGACAAAAGCCGAGCAACAGCGCGACGACGTGGAGTAGCCCGAGCGGCTGTCCCAGGTAGCCGAGCACGGCTACCGCCAGCAAAATACTGACCGCCGGGACGACCATCATGAACAACGCGCGCCGCCAGCCGTAGACGAACGTCACCATCAGCGCGATGAACGCCAGCCCGATCCCGCCCCGGGTCAGCGCCGTGACGCGGTAGCGTTTCAGCGCGCCGTTGAGGGTTTCCACCTGGTCGATGGGCGCGTTCGGTGCGGCGAGGGCGCCGGGGGGCAGCTTGTCGTAGAGGGGTTCGCTGATGCGCGTGGCCAGCCACGCCGAGCCGGGCGCCTCGTCGTTCCAAAGATTTTGCAACGGGAGCGGCAGCACGTCGCGCAAATCCTGAAGCAACTGCACGGGAGTCGGCGCGGGCCGGGTCAGCCTGTCCTGCCACGCCTTCCAGTCGCTCCAGAACGGCGTGAACGCATCGGCGTTGAAATCTTTTTCGAACGCGGTGCGCAAGGCCGACGCGAAATCCGGGTGCGCGCGGAAGTATTCGGCGCAACGCGTCGTCTGGGAGACGGTGGGCAGCAGCCTGCCCAGATTGATGAAACGGTCGGCGGGGTCGTTCGATGCGGCGGCGAGCGTCGCGTTGAATTTTTCGAGGTTCGCGAAGGCGGCGTCGAGATCGGGGCCGGACGTCAGGACGATCCGTTGTTTTTTCGACTGACCGAACAATCCGCGCAAAAACGTCTGCTCGTCCTGCAATCCCGGCGACATCACGTCGAGCGAGCGCACGTCGTCGCTCCAGCGCACCCGCGCTCCCGCGACCAGTCCGCCCGCGACCAACAGCGCCCCCACCGCGAGCAGCGGGAACGGCGCGCGCAGCGACAACCGCCGCCCGAGCGCGTCCGCCTCGGTTTCCGCAGCCTCCCGCGCCGTGGCGCGCAACGCCGGAACCCAGGGCAGGTAAACAAAATCCAGCGCGAGCGCGAGGATCAGTCCCAGCGCCACGGCGACGCCCATCTGTTGCAGCATGGGCAGGTTGGTCAGCGTCATGAACACGAAGCCGCCGATGCTGGTCAGGCACCCGGCCACCAGCGGAAAGCGGATGTCCCGGAGCGCGTGCGCCATGCCGCCGGAGGTGTGCCGGGCGTGGCTGAGCGTGTAGATGCCGTAGTCGAGCGCCACGCCCACGAGCACCGTCGTGAAGATAATCGTCATCAGGTGCACGGTATCGAACAGCGCGAAACACACGACGAGCGACCAGACCGTCGCCGTCACGATGGGCAACAACAGGTATATAAAAACCGAGAGCCGCCGGAAAGCGATAAACAACAACAGGCACGACAGGCCCAGCGAAACGTTCGTCAGCAACCCGACCTCGCGTTCCAGTCGCTCGCGGGTTTCGGCGGCGAACTTGTTGACCCCCGTGTAACGCAGCACGAGGCCGGGGCCGAATTTCGCCCGCGCCGTCTTCAGCGCGCGGTCAATGGCCGCAAACACCGGGGTCTGACCCGGCTCGGTGAGAGGCGACGCCTGGATTTCCGCCTGGATCAACGCGTAGTGCGCGCCGTCCGGTCCCGTGGCGGCGAGCGAGCCTCCGGCGACGTCGCTGGCAGTCGCGCGGTCTTCGTTGCCGAACGCCGTCAGCAATCCCGGGATGAGCAAAAGCGGGTCGCTCGGCAGCCGTTCCTGGTAGGCCAGCGCGTCGGACGTGTTCTGAAACTCCTGCAGATCGGCGGCGGCGGCAGCGGCGAGCCAGGCCGGATCAGGATCGGTGGGGGCGGTCGGCCCCTTCTCTCGGTGCCAGCGCGCCGCCATGCCGTCGAGCCATACCGGGAGCCGGAGCGCCAGCCGCCGGTCGAAAAACCACCGTTGCAGCCGGTCCTTGCCCTCGCCGGTCAGGCCGGTGAAGACGCCGCTGAAAGCCGGGTTGGCCGCCAGTTCGGCTCCGATGGCGGCGGCGGCCGGGATGGGCGGTTTGTCGGGATGCGCGGGGTCCGAAAGCGAAAACAGGAGCGTGCGCCCGAAACGCCCGGAAACGGTCTGGCGCGCGAGCTTGATCGTCGCATCGAGCTGGTCGCGCGGCAGCAGTTCGAGCACGTCGGTGCTCACGCGTCGACCGGCATGTTGCACGCCGAATAGCACGCCCAGCCCGACGGCAAGCGCGGTCAGCAGCAACAGCGTGGCACGCCAGGGTGCGAGCGGGTGGGGGGCGTCGCCGGGCGCGGCGCAGGAGGAAAACGACATGATCTGCCTCTCAGCTCTGCGTGCGGAAATACGTCTTGATCACGTCGGGAGAATACTCCGGATTGCGTTCCACTTTGCCGAATTCGAGCGTGCGCGACTCGCCGTTCGGCAGCAGGTTTTCCAGGCGCAGGATGTCCCGCCCCCCGCCGCTGACGACCACCTTGCCCACGCGTTTCGCCAGGCCTGCATCGTGCGAAACCAAACCCATCTGCCAGACCTGCGCGCTGCCGGTGAAATAAACGTCGGCGTAGGCGAACAGCCGGTCGGCGTTGCCGCGCAGCAGATTCAGGTAGAGGTCCGTCAGGGTGCCGAGTTCCGGGTGGTCGGCCACGGCGACCTGGCGTTCGCGGCCGTCGGGCTGGCGTTCGACGAGGCCCTTGTCGTCGACGATGATGACGTGCGGCTTCGCGCTCTCGTACGAGAGGCTCAGGCCATAATCCTTGCTGGAGCGCAGCGTGCCGTTCTGGCGCAGGGGGTTCTTGGAAATGAGGAAGGTCCGGGTTTCCGCGAACGGCATGCTCTCCGTCCGGTCGTGCGCCAGCCGGTGAAACACCTTGCGCAAGGTAAACGGCAATTTACCCGGCTGGACCTGATTGGCCGGTGCAAACAGCG
>CAXUHC010000241.1:4190-6372 GCA_964250705.1 uncultured Chthoniobacterales bacterium
GGCAGACGCGGCAGACGGGGCGGGCGTCGCCTGCTGTGCGGACGCCCCGGCCAGCGGCCCCAAAAGCGCGACGCCAACGGCGAACGCGGCAGCGAAAACATGCTTGGTCATGGACGGAAACGGGGAGTGCGATTCATCACGCGCGGCCAACGGCATCGCGCGGCAGACGAATCTACCCTTCCTGGCCAGGAATCAAGGCCGAAGCGTGGACGCCAGCCCCGGAACGGACCGTCGCTTGCAGCCGCCCGCCCGCTTTGGGAGCGACGGTCAACTCCAGTTCGGCACCCGGCAAGATAACCACCTGAAACTTGACGTTGAGTAGCTCCGCCGCTTCCACCGACCGCCCCAGAAAACGTTCCGCCGCCGCGATCATCCAACCAAGCGCAACCACGCCCGGCAGAATGGGATGGCCCGGGAAATGACCGTCGAAGAACGGCAGCGCCGCCGGTACCCGGAACGTCCAACGGAGGCCATCGCCATCGAGATTTTCCGAGAGAAGCGCCGGTTGCATCAGGATCTTAGGGGTGGGGGTGCCGGGCCGGGGATTCGTCCAGGCAAGAATTTCCGGCGAAGTGTGCCGGAATAAATGTCAACATGCGTACCGGAAAGCTGCGATCATTCAAGCATGGAAACTTCCAGAACCATCCTCGTCACGGGTGCGAACAAAGGCATCGGCTACGAAATTTGCCGCCAGTTGGCCCGGGCGGGCGCGCGGGTGTTCCTCGGCGCGAGGGACGAGGAGCGTTGCCAGACCGCTGTGGCTCGATTGAAGTTCGAGAATCCGTCCGCCCGCGTCGAGTTTCTGTGGATCGACGTGGCTGACACCGCGAGCATCGACCAAGCGGTCGCCGTGCTCTACGAGCAAATTTCCACGCTTGACGTGCTCATCAACAACGCGGGTGTGCTCGAAGACAACGACCGCACGATTCTCGAAACGGACCTTGCCTTGATCCGTCACACCCTCGAAACGAATGCCCTCGGCCCGCTCTACCTGACGCAAAAACTCGTCGGGCTGCTCGCTGCCTCCAAGGGCGGCGGACGGGTTATCAACGTTTCCAGCGGCCTGGGCCAGTTGCACGAGATGACCGACGAGTACCCTTCCTACAGCATCTCCAAAACCGCGCTCAACGCGATCACGCTGCAACTCGCCGACGCGCTCAAATCGAAGAATATCGCGGTGAACGCGATCAGCCCCGGCTGGGTGCGCACCGAGATGGGCGGCGCGAACGCGAACCTTTCCGTCGAGGAAGGCGCGGATACTCCTATTTGGCTCGCCACCGAAGCGCCCGCCAGCCTGACCGGCCAGTTTCTGCGTGCCCGGCAGCCGATCCCCTGGTAAACGAGGGCACTCCGATGAACACGCCGCACGTTCACCAATACCGCGCGCTCTGTACCTGGAACGGTTCGACCGGCATCGGCTACGAGCATTACGGGCGGGAGCACGAGATCAGCGCGCGTCCCGCCGAGACAACGCTGACGCTTTCGTCGGACCCGGCTTTCCGGGGCAACCCGGCGCGGCTCAACCCGGAGCAACTCCTGGTGATGTCGGCCTCGTCCTGTCAGTTGCTCTCGTTTCTGGCGGTCGCGGCGCGTGCCCGGCTGGACGTGCGGTCATACCACGACGACGCCGAGGGTGTAATGCCCGAGGACGACAAGCCGATCCGCCTCGTGGCGATCCGGTTGCGGCCCCGGATCACCCTCGCGCGTGGCCCTGCCGACGACGCCCGCGTGCGCCAATTCGTCGAACTGGCCCACCGCGAATGCTACATCGCCAATAGTCTCAAGACGGAAGTGACGGTCGAGCCGACGATCGAGTGGCAGGATTGATTCTTCCAAATCCAGGGTAGGGAGGAGCGTCCCCGCTCCTCCCCAATTCGCGCGCCGCCGTCTGGAAATCGAACGGGCAGCCGCGCGAGCAGGCAACACCCTCCCCTCGACGCCTATTCTGCGCGCGCTGCCCGCCCTGTACGTCCCACGCCCATCGGGTAAATCAGGGAGGAGCAGGGACGCTCCTCCCTACCCGGTCTGCCAATTCCAGCACAGCGCTGGCCGCTTCCCGCGCGCCGACCGCCTGCATGCACCGCAAATCCAGCGGGCATTCCCTGAGAAAACACGGGCTGCACTCGACCTGATGCCGCAGAATTCGCACGCGTTCCGGCGGGGCGAGCGGACCGGTCAACAC
>CAXUHC010000242.1:0-6298 GCA_964250705.1 uncultured Chthoniobacterales bacterium
TCATGCGCAAGAACGTGAAAGTGAAGTAGCCCGCGCGCAGATCAAATCGATATCCTCCGCAGACAAAGGCGAGGAAGGTGGTTGGAAAAACGCTTCGTTTTGCGTGGTGATTTGCGCCATCGTCAACAAACGCCCGCTTTTCCAAACCCAGGCGTCCGCCCGGTAAGGGCCGACCCGCCGGGGATCGCTCCAAGTGTGAACAGCGACTAATGGCGTATCGAGCGCGGCTGCCAGATGCGACGGCCCGCTATCTACGCTGATGACGCACGCCGCCCGGCGGATCACCCAGATAAGCTCAGGCAGGGAGGTCTGGTCCACGAGATCAACCGCGCCGGCGGGCACGTTGAAATCGGTTGCCCCCCTTTTTCCGACCAAAACCACCCGCTGTGGAGCCAACCGCTCGCAAAACGCTTGAATTTGCGATGCCGTCAATGATTTGCCCGCTCCCCGCGCGAACGGATGCAGCACGATAAATCGCTCCAAAATCTCGCTCGTCATGCTTGCGGGTGGTTCGCCTTCTGACAGAGGAAACTGCAACTTATCATTCGATGCTTCTTGCGCGCGAACACCCATTGAATTCATGGCGAAATCCGCCAGAGCCAGATAACGTTGGACCGCATGGGTCACACCGGTCGGCATCGGAGCCGTGCTCTGGTAAAGCCAGCGCGCCCCTTCCCGTGCGTCAGCCATTCCGTAAAATTCTGCTGGCCGACTCGCGCGTCCTATGAGTGCTGACCGCAGCAACCCCTGAAAATCCAAAGCTAAAGCCGGTTTCCGGCCTGCAATCGTTTCCCCACACCAGCGAATAAAGTTTCCCGCCCCCGAGATTCCGCGAAACTTTCGCCGCGGGAATGGTACGATATCGTCCACGTCCGGGTTGCCCACCAGCAGCGCCGCCCACTCGGTGTTGACCACCCAGGAAACGCAGGTTTCCGGCCAGGCAGCTTTGAGACGTGCCACCGCCGGTAACGTGTGGATAATATCACCGAACGAACTCGGCTTGAGGATCAGGATCGATTGAGGCGCTTCGATCCTCGAATGTGAATGCCTCCCCCGCCCGGCTCAACGGATTTTGTTACTTGCCGATGGCGAGTCGATCCGCTAAACGCTTCGGCAGCCCGGCCGCGAGGATCTTTTTCTGTGCGGTCTGGATGTCATATTCCAGACGGCGCAGCTCGATAAAATTTTTATCGACGTGGTAGATGACGTACGCCGCGCGCCAGTCCCCGTCGCGCGGTTGGCCGACACTCCCGATGTTGATGAAATACTTTTTCCCCATCTCGAACTTGATTTTGTCGAGCGGAATACTCATCACCGGACCATCGCGAATGTAGGCGCGGGGCGCATGGGTGTGGCCAAAGAAGCAGACGCTGGTGTGTTGATAACTGAAGCTGGCACTGGCATCGAGTTGATTGAACACGTATCCCCACTTGTGCGGGGTATCGAGGGTAGCATGGACGATTGTAAAATCCCGGACCTGCCGGACCAACCGCAGCTCGTTGAGATACCGTTTGTCGTCTTCGGTGAGATTCTCACGTGTCCAGTTCAGAGCCTCTTCCGCGAGCGGATTAAACCCGTCGAGCGAGGTAGTGATTGCCGCCTGCTCGTCGTGATTCCCCTTTACGACCGGACACTCCAAGCCGCGGATAACTTCCAAACATTCGTGCGGGTTTGCGTTGTATCCAACAACGTCCCCGAGACAAACGTAATGGGTGCACCCGTTCTCATGCGCGTCAGCGAGCATCGTCTCTAGAGCCTCCAAATTGGCATGAATGTCGCCGAAAATCGCAAAACGCATGGTGTTTTATACAAGACCTCCTAGGAGGTTTTGTAAACCCTTTGTTCTTGCGGGAGTTGAAGTTTCTCCTCCATGGTTTTGAGACGCAGTTCCAGCGTGGGTAATCTTTCCTGCGGCCCTGCGTCATACAACTTCCGGAGGCGTTGCCAAGCTTCCCGTTCATGGCCGGGGCAGTAGCTCAATTCGTAAGCGGCGAATCGCTTTTCGTACGCAAACGCTCTCGGGCAGGTAGCCGCCTTCTCGAACTCAACCGCCGCCCCGCAGTGATCACCGAGCTTATCCTTGAAAATCAGCGCCAGCCGCTGGTGCAGCAGATAGCTGTCCGGCACGTTCTCGATCCCCTGCTCCGCATAATTCTTGCCGAGCATGAAATACTCCCGTTGTGCCTTCCTGCGTCTCGCCAAGCTCGGCTGCTTCGGATCGTCAATCGCCACGACGCTCGCGTTGTACGCCATGTGCCAAGCCGATTCGTCCCAGAAGTTTTCGTTGCGCGGGGCAAGCGTCGTGACGGTTTGCAGAAGAAGATTCATCTTCCCGTACTCCACGCGCTGCCAGGCGGTATTGGCGTCGATCCACAGCAGGTCGGCCACGATGGTCCGAAACCCGCTCAAACCTGCCAGAAAACTCATCTGCCCGATTTTTTGGAATAAGCTCAGATTCAGTTTCACCCCGCCGAAGGCAGCGGCCAAGTGTTCCTGGGTCATCCGCATCTCCACCGGCAGCCGGGCGACTCCGAAAACCACGACCATCAATGCTGCTGCCAGATGATGTCTGGTCCGCCGCCTGCGCTCGGCAGCCCCCAGCTTGTGATCAGCGGCGTTGTCGTTCATGATCGTCAACCCACCATCAGAGCTCCTTGCTGGAGAAAACGAAGAACGCTCCCAACAGATAAATGCAAAAATACGTCAACCCCAAGCCGAGCGTTTTTAGCAACAGGACCGGCGCGACCGCCGTTCCCACGACGATTTCGTCCACGAGATTGAACAACTGCAAATCCGGGAAAATCACCGAAACGACCGCCAGAAAAGTCTTCGTGAATACCCCGACCCCCGCGATGGTTTTTGACGCCTGCCAATAGTCTCGGGCAGTCGCTTGCAAGTGCCCGATGAAGTAGACGACGACCGATACGATGATGGTAAACAGCGACGACGACGCAAAGGTCGAAACAAACAGCGTCATGGAGGCAAGCAGGCAAGCCTTGCTGTAAATGACCAAGCCCCCTGCCCAGAGGTTGGGATTGAAAGCCGTAGCGTTGAGATCGACCAACTGTTGCGCGATCTCCTCGTGGCTCAGGCCGCTGGTGAGGATTTCACCTCGTACCACATGCGCCCGCCAAATCAGCACAACGGCGAACATCGCCCCCATCAGAAGCATCGAAAGCAGCAGGAGAAGCACGACGCCACACAACTTTCCCAGCAGGTATTCCAACCGCGAAACCGGTTTGGCCAGAATCGTGTAAAGCGTCCGGTCTTCGATATCCCTCGGCAGCAGTCCCGCTGTCGGAAGGATCGCCAGTAAGCTCGTGAAAATCGACATCGCCCCCAGCGAAAACGCTTTGAGCATTTGAAACTGATCTTGGAAGCTGAACTGGAGGAGAAACGTCGACGATCCGATCAGTAACAACGCGAAAATCAGCAAAAAGTAGAACACTTTTTGCCGGACGAGTTCCGTCAACGTGTTGACGGCGAGCGCCCATACCCGGCCCGGCGAGAAAAGTCGGTGAAGGACCGTAGCCGGCTTGGGCACGGAGATAAATTTGGTCTGTTCAGCAACGGCCATACGATGACAATTCGTGCGGATTGAGTTTCAATCTTTTTTCCGGTTAACGCCCGAGGTCACTTCCAGAAAATAGCGTTCCAATGTCGTCTGCGGTTTGCGCGTCTCCAGTAGTTTCACCTTGGGATAGGATTTCGCGACCAACGCCTGGATATCTGCCAGCAAAGCGGGTGGGGCATCGTGAAAAAGCACCTCCGTCTGGTCCTCAATGGAAATCAATTCTTCCAGGTGGCCCTCGCGCACCAGAATGCCTCGATCCAGAATGCCGATGCGGTCGCAGATTTCCTGCACTTGCCCAAGCAAATGCGAGCACAGCAGGACGGTGATCCCCCGCTCCTTGCAACCGACGATCAGATCACGGATCTCCGCCGATCCCTTGGGATCGACTCCGGCGGTCGGTTCGTCGAGTACGAGCAGGCGAGGATCTTGAATCAGGGCCTGCGCCAGCCCGATGCGCTGGAGCATTCCTTTCGAATATCCGCCCAAGCGCCGGTCGCGGGCGGATTCCAAGCCGACCAGTTGCAACAGTTCCCCGGCTTTATCGGAAAGCATCTTTCCGGACAGGCCGCACAATTTCCCGTAAAACCGCAAAGTTTCGTATCCGGTGAGATACTTGTAAAACTACGGATTTTCCGGTAAAAACCCCACTTCTTCGTGACTATCAACGAGTTGGCTATCGCGACCGAAAATTTCCGTGCTCCCGGCGGACGGTGAAATCAAACCGAGCACGATTTTCATCGTCGTGCTCTTGCCCGAGCCATTCGGACCCAAAAGCCCATAAACTTGGCCGGGGGCTACCTCCAGGGAAAGGTCACGGATCGCAATCACCCTTTCCCGCTTGAAAGGGATCGGGAAAACCTTGGTCAGATTACGGATGGCAATGGCTGGCACACTCATCGGAGGACGGGGGAAGTCGGCAGCAGCTTGATTTTACCTCATGGCGAGGGTGGCTTCAGTGTCGGATCTCGAAACTCTTACCGCGTTCGCCCGGCGTTTCAACATCGACCTGCTCAACCCGCTGAACATGCGTCGCTATTTGCTTGCGGATGGCTTCCACGAAGGCGTGGATTTCATCCGGGCGGCCTGTCGCTTCAACCTCGACCCGACCGTCGGCCAAGTTTCGGACCCAACCAACGACCTCGTAGCCCGTGGCAAGCTGCTTGACCGAGTACCGGAACCCGACCCCTTGCACCCGTCCGCTGTAATAGATTCTTCGGCTAATGGAGTCGGGCATTATTTTCCGGTTTTGTCGTTAGTTCCTCTCCCAGCAATCGCAAAAACGCGTCCTCCCAGCGAGCATCTTGGGCATCGAGCAGGGCGATTTGCTCGCGACGCTGCCAGACGATCAGACGATGGCCGGTCGGCAAAGTGAAACCACGCAGCGGTGTGCCCGATTTGGAGCCAAAGTTTTCGGGAACAAGATGGTAACGCATACACCAGCAACGCACCGAGGCTTCTGCAAACGCCGTAGCGGTAGCCTGGGATGACCAGACGCTCTTCCAGAGGTAGCTGCTGGCCGCCGCGTTGCCGTAAACCAGATACCGGTCGGCCCGCCAATCCGCTGCGACCTGGCTTGCTTCGGCTTCGTCCTTGAGCCATTTCGCCAGCCATTGACGCGTCCCAAATTCACCCAGCACGTTGTTGCCGATAGGATTCTGGCCTAACACCTCTTGTTCGGGCCATTCCACCACGACGGGCGGTTCGGCGTCACGATTGAGAAATCTTTCGGGGTGCAGGATTTGCGCGGTGCTGTCGGGAGGACGCTGGAAAGCCTCCGCCAATGCCTCCCAACCACCCGTCTGGTACAACGCCTGGCAGAACTCCTGGCCGCGCAGATATGGAAACAACAGGATCTCGCGCAGGTAGCGCGGGGCGGCGGCAATCTGCCGAACATCGGTGGTGAATGCCCCCGCCAGACTGTCCTTCAGCGCGGATGCCGAGAGGTCGCCGAGCATATATTGGCTCATCACCAGAGTGGCGTCGCCTTCCACGAGGGCGCTTGCGGCGATGGCGCGGTCGTCATTGCCCTTGGTTTCCAACGGCAGCTTGACCAGATGGAAGTGCTGGTCTTCCAACGCATGGGTCAATTCGTGCGCCAGAATGATCCGGTTCTGGGCGTTGTCGAGCGATTGCCCGCTGAAGGTGAACAACTCGGCGCTATGCTGGTCATAAAACGCGCCGACCTGTTCCCCGAGGAGGTCGAGATACGTCTTTTTCAGGTCGAGTCCGGCTGGCAGCAGTCCCAGCGCGGCAAGGCTGATCCCCGCGTTGCCGAATTCCCGGTCGGGCACCTGCTGCGCCAGCTTCTGACGCAGCATTGCGGGTAGCTCGGCGCGAGGGATTTCTTTGTAGGCTACCGGCTGCTGGAATCCTAGTCTACGCAACCTGGCAACCGCCCGCTCGATTTCCGCCCGCCGCGGCCGCTCGGCTGCCACGGCGGAAGCGCTTTGCTGATCGATCAACGTTTGCGCCAGCCGCCGGTTGTCGGCGTCCAGCAAGACGATGCGTTGGCGCAGGAATTCGGCGTCGCTGCTCCTTCGTCTTTGCTGCCGACCCCACCCCCAACCGAGCAGCCCGACCACCGCGAGGGCCGCGAGGAGAAACTTCGTCAGGAGCGGGCGCGGCTGCATGGCCCTCGAACGTAGCACGGATGGGCTCGCTGCGTGCGGGCATTGCGCACCCGGCTCAGACCGGGCATAGGTTAGGCATGGTTTGGCAACACGC
>CAXUHC010000243.1:0-6259 GCA_964250705.1 uncultured Chthoniobacterales bacterium
GTCGATGTTGGTGGCGAGGCCGCTGCCGATGGCGAGGGCTTTGAGGAGGGTGGTCATGGTAGAAAAGTGTGGGTAGATGTGAATTTTCTGATCCGGCTGTAGCCACGGCGCTCTGTCGCCGTGTCTGCGCTCGGGACGCTTTCCCGCCCGGCGACAGAGCGCCGTGGCTACAGCCGGAAAAAGACTTTGAGTGGGTTTATTCCTCCGCGTTGAACGCCCCGGCCAGCGCGGTCGGCGAAGGCTCGCGGATCGATTGCAGTGCCTGCGCCGGCACCTGGAGAACGGTCTCACCCGCGCGGGCCAGCGGCACGTTGAGCCGCCGGGCAATCGCCGCCACCGGCACCTGCGCGCCCATGTTGACGAGTTGCTCCACGAGGTTGCAAAGCAGCGTGCGGTCCTCGTTGATCGGCGCGGCCAGCGTCGCTCGCGCCAGCACCGGCGCGCCCTCGCCGAAGAACCACCGCAGGACCACCGGATCAATCGCGGCGTTGAGCGTCTCCTCGATCCGGGCGCAATCCGCCCTTTCGCGCCGCGCCCGTTCTTCACCCTGCACGCTGGCCCCGACCGCCTGACCCGACCGTGACAGGGTGCTCAGGTCCGCGCCGAGGTAGAGGGTGGCCAGGCTGCGCTTGCAGTCCTCGATGATCGCGGTCATGGGCAGTTGGCTGATGTTGCCGCCGCCGGTGGGCCAGACGACCTCGATCTTGTTTTCCGACGCCCCGTACTGCACGCCGCGATAGTTCCCGGCCAGCCCGCGCGCCAGGTTCGCGGCGGACTGACCCTCGGGAGAATCCTTCCCGGCGGTGGTGTGGACGACGAGGCCGGGCGTGCCGAATTTCTCGCTGAAGTTGACGAGGTCATGCTGCGCGAGCCGCTTGTAGTAGTGCAGGATGGAGGCGGCACGCATCAGGCCGGGGCCGGTGGTAACGAGCCACTCGCCGGGCGCGAGCGGCGCGCCATCGTAGCCGAGGCTCAGGCCCAGGAAACGGAGTTCGCCGGTACGGGCCTCGAAAAATTCCAGCGGCACGTACTCGAAGGTCGCGCTCAGGGCGGGAACGCTCCGGCCCGAGGGCAGCGCGACCGGGCGACCCGTGTCCGGGTGCCAGATGAGGTGATGCGCCGCGTAGCCGAAGGACACGGCGTCCATCATCTGCGTGACGAGCAGCGGAAAACCGCCCGCCGTATGGCGGTTGAGCGCGTGGGCGGCGCGCAGGTGGGTATAGAAATGCTCCAGCGCGGCGGCCTGGTCCTGCGCGGCGGCGGAATCGTCGAGCGGCACGACCGACCAGTCGCGCAAGGCGGCGGCCTCCTCGCGCTTGGCTTTGACGGTGGCGACGGTCTCGTCGCGGCGGGCGATTTCCTCCCAGAGCCGGGCGGCGGGCGCGAGGATGCCGGCGGTGAAGGCGTCGAGCGCGGACGAGAGCGATTGCGCGGTGAGCGTCGACAGCGGGTTGAAACGGCGGTAGGCGAGGGTTTCGAGTTCGGCGGCGGAGAAGAGTTCCGTGTGCGGCGCGGCGGCGGACGCGAGGGCGTGGTCGCGCAAGGACGCGAAAGGGTTGGCGGGAAGTTCGATGGGCGTGTTCATTGCTAAGGTAGGGACGGCTCTCCGAGCCGTTCCCTGTTGTTTCTGAAAGTGCGGTCGGTTAAAGCAGCGCGAGCGCATGGCGGTTGGAAGTTTCCCGATCATCAGGCGGATCGAGCAGGGCAGGCGCGGAAACCATCAGCGCGTCGAGCGGATCGAAGGCCAGGGCAAGCGGCGCGTTGTCCGCGTGACGACCGGCGCGCACCGCCAGCGCGAGGCTCCAGAAACGGTCGGCGTGGCCGTCGCCCGCGCGGCTCGCCGCGATGGAAACGCGTCCGCCCGGACTGGTCACCTTTTCCGGCAGGCGCAGGTCGTCGCGCAGCCGTGGATCGGCGGGGATCTCCAGGCGGTGGTCCTCGAACATTTCCACCAGGTCGGTGGCCATGATCTCGGTGACGCGGGCGGTCGTCGCCTTGCGGCCATCGGCGTTTTGCGCGCGGCCCACGGGCTCGGTGGCGGAGAAGTGCACGCCGCGCACCCGGCGGCTGCCGTGGCGCGTCTCCGCGTATTCAAACAACCCGAGACCCAACCCGGTCATGTCGATCTCGACCCCGGTGAAGTTTGCCAGCGCGCAGAGGGCATCGAGCTGGCGTTGCTGCTCGGGCAGGCGGGTATTTTCCATCTCCAACATGCCGACCAGGCGGCGCGTGTCCGAGCCGGGCTGACGACCGAGCACAGCCAACACGGAAAGATCGCGCGAGCGGCCCACGTCGAGACCGGCTGCCAACGTGCCGGGAAAGCGGGACAGGCGGACCAGCGAAGCGACGCGCCAGGTCTGGCGGTCGATGCAATCGGCGAGGTCGGGGTTCACGGCGGCGTTGATGAGTTCTTCGGTGAGCAGCGGGGTGTTTTCGTCCTCGAAGGCGCACTCGTAGTTCTGGTCGTAGGCGCGTTTGTCGCTGCTCTGGGCGCGGGCCTCGGCGGGGGTGAGTTCGCGGCCATCGACCTGCGAATAAATTTTGAGTTCGCCGGCGGCCCAGGCGTCGGAACGGCGGATGCGGCGGTATTTGATCCGCCCCTCGCTGATGAGCTGGTAGAACATGTTGCGGCGGCCGTTGCCGGTGGAGAGGATGCGGCAGAGGAAATCCGGGTTGGAACTGATGATCGGCTCGGCGGCCTCCCAGATCGCGGCGCTGTCTTCGTGGAAGGCGAATTCGTCGAGGATCAGGTCGCCGGAGAACCCCCGGGCCGTGCGCGGGTTGGCGGCGAGAACCTTGATGCGGCCGATCTTTCCGCCGACCGTCAGGCGAATCTCGAAACGCATGTTTTCGTACTTCACGTCTTCGGAGACGGCGGGCGTGCCGTCGAGTTCGGCCTGATTGCTTTCGGTTTCGATGGCCTGACCCAGTTTACGGCAAACGTCCTGGGCCTTGGCGACGAATTCCGCGCCGTTTTCGCGGCTGTTGGAGAGGACCGTGACGAGGCGTCCGGGGGAGCGCAGAAGGCGGTCCACGGCCCAGGCGGCGTAGGTGTAGCTCTTGCCGATCTGGCGGGACCAGTGCTCGATGAGCGTCTTCGTGGAATGGTCCCAGAAGGCGGGCTGCTGGTAGCCGCGAAAGGCGACGAGGGGATGGCTAGTGGTCGAGGGTTTCATCGGAGGAATCCGGGAAAAGGGGGGTGTCGTCGTGGGCGGGAGGTGCGCCGAAAAGGCGCTGGCGGACGGCGTGGATTTTCTCGGGCCGGGCGAGGGTGCGGTCGGCGTCAATTTCCTTGATCTCGGCGAGGCGTTCCAGGACGGCGGCGGCGGCGCTGAACTCGTATTTTTCGCGGGTGAGGGCGATAGACTGGTCGCGCTGGTCGAGGGCGCGTTCCGCCTGACGCAGCCGCTGGATAGCGACGTGGTCCTTGAGGCTGCCGCGGCGGGCCACGTCGATCTCGAAGAGCGCCTGGGCCGTGTGGCGGATCGTGTCGGTGTCGAGCGCCGAAGGAAAATCCGCCAAGGCCGAGCGGATGCCGGTGGCGAACTCGGCGGCGTCGCGCACGTCGCGCAGGAAGTCCGGCAGGGTGCGCGGCGGCTCGGGTTCGTCGGGTTCGGCAGCGGCGGATTTGCGGGCGGAAAGTGGGAAGGACATGGCGTGATCGGTTGCTTGATGATTTCCGGGCCTGAGCGAAGGACCCCCCGCCACACCGGCCTGATGGGTGATGGCGCGGCTCTGACAATGAGAGAAGGGGCGGGAAGTCCCTCGCTGAGGGCCGGAGAAGAAAAGGATGAAGGATGAAGGTTGAAGGCGGAGGGAGAAGCGGGTTTCAGGGTTCAGGGTTCATCCTTCATCCTTCATCCTTTCTGTCAGAAGCCTTCCTGTTCGGCCTGGTCGATCCCGGCGGCGGTGATGCGCCAGCGGCGATTGGCGGGCGTGTTTTGCTTGCGGACGGGTTCGATCCAACCCTTGCCCGCCAGGTAGGAAATCTCGGCTTCGATTTCTTCGAGCAGGATGTGCTGGCCGTCGCGCTGGAGGCCGCGCTCGATCAGCCACAGGCTCACGCCCAAGGCGTTGCCGCCGACCCGCGCCGCGTGGCAGATGCGCAGGATGATCGTGCGGACGAGTTCGCGCCGCTCGTGGAGCTGTTGTTGTTCTCGAATGGTAGACATGGAAGAAAAGGATGAAGGTTGAAGGATGAAGACCGAAGGCGGAGGAAGAGGAAGAAAGGAGCGACGGATGGGGCGGGGATGGAAGCGGGCTGCCTTCATCCTTCAACCTTCATCCTTTCCGCCGAGACGATCTCGGCGAAGGTGTGGGCGAGGCTCTCGATGGCAGGGGTATCGCGGGCGACCAGGGCGTCGAAAAGTTGCGCGGCGAGGAGGGCGATGTTGACCTGGTGGAGATGTTCGGCGCGGGTGAGGAGTTCGCGGAAGGCTTCGGCACGCTCGGCGGCGCGGCGGATGTCGGTCAGAAATTCGTGGAAGTGGGTCTCGTGGCGCGCGGCGCGGAGTTCGGCCATCCAGGCGGCGAGGGTGGGGAGCGTCAGGGCGATACGGTATTGGGTAATGAGGTGATCCTGCCGCGCGGTGGACGAGGGGAGGGCGGAGAGGGCGTCGAACAGGCGGGCGGTTTCGTCGGCGGGCAGGGCGCGCAGCCGGGCGAGGGCCGAGGCGTCGGTCGCGGCATTGAGCGGGAGGGTGGCGGCGGGGGTGGTGATCATGTGGCGGACGGTGGATGGACGCGCGTGAGTTCGATCTGGCGGTCCAGCTTGGCGGCGAGCGTGGCGAGCTGCCCCGTGAGGAGCTGGTTGGTCGAGCGGACGCCGCCGAGTTCCTCCGCGTTCTTGAGCAGGTAGGCCATGCGCTCCTGCTCGCGCCTCGCTTGCGCGGCTTCCAGGGCGTCGAATTTCTCGTCCATCTTGACCATGAGGAGCTGGCCGAGGGCGTCGAGGGCGGGACGGGTGACCCGTTCGCGGGAGGCCGTTTCCTGTCGGCGCAGACGGGCGAGGAGATGCAGGGCAAAGGTCCAGACGCCGAGCAGCCCGCACGCCAGCACGAGCAGCGTCTCGATCAGACCCGGAAGGAGCGGTGTCATGGGCGTGGGTCATGGCTGGGGGCAGGAGCGTCGAGGTTGATGGTGGGCAGGTTGGCGGCGGGGTTGAGCGTGCGCAGGAAGTCGTATTTGGCGACGACCTCGTTGGCGAATTTTTGCAGGGAGAAGAGTTCGCGCAGGAGGGCGACTTTTTCTGTTTCGAGGCGGGCAGAACGGGATTGCTCGGCGGAGAGCTGGGCGCGCAGACTGGTGAGGAGTTCGCGGCGTTCGGCGAGGAAAGAGCTTTCCAGGCTGAGTTCCTTTTCGGAGCGGGTGTCCGCCTTGCGGGAGCGGCGGGTGACCCAGAAAAGGAGGATCTGGCCCAGGCCGATGCCGCCCGCGATGGCGGCGAGGAATTTGAGGGTGTCGTCCATGGCAGAAAGGATGAAGGATGAAAGTTGAAAGTTGAAGGCGGAGGGCGGAGGGCGAGGAGGATGGCAGCGGGGCGCTTCCTCGTTGGCGGGACGGCAAGGCCGACGCGGCCGGCCGCCGTCCCGCCCGAGGGCGCGGCCACGGGCGTCGTCAACGGCGCGGCTGCAAGCACAGCGGCGGCGGAGACGACGGCGGTGGCCGTCGGCGCCATTGCCGCCCGGGTGATGGGCTCCGCGGCGTGGGCGGAACGGGCAGCGAAAGGTGCGTTCATCGGAAAAGGTGTGAAGATGCCGGGAAACGGATGGTCGGGTGAGGGAAGTCAGGCGGTGGCCGCGCCGGATTTCGCCAGGCCGCGCGAAACGCTGTAGGCGACCTGGCTGAGCGCCCCGGCGAGCACGGCGTACTTCGTGGGCAGCGCGCCGGAGGCGGCGGCGAGGACCAGGCCGGCCTGGCCGATGGCCGTCATCCAGAACTCGGTGGTTTTCCAACCCGGGGTCGGGGCGACGGCGGCAATGGCGGGGGTAGACGAAGCCGGGTTGGCGAAGGGAGCCGGAGCGGCGGCGATGTTAGTCGGGATGTTAGAAACAGTGGCGTCGTTCATATGCGCCATCCTGCCATCCCTTTTCCAGTTTGTCTCGTGCACCTGCGACTCCTGCGACTCCTGCGAACTAAATCTTACTTTTACTACATTTTGTTGGGCGGAGAGGTCTGGGGGACATGTCACGCCTCTTGAATTGCCAAGAAAGAGGCGGAACGGACCGCTGCGCGCCAGTGGACAAAAATAAATAGGGAG
>CAXUHC010000244.1:0-6237 GCA_964250705.1 uncultured Chthoniobacterales bacterium
CCCGGAGCCGGTTGAACATCTTGGCGGCGTCCTGCGCGGCCGTGATGATCGTGCCCAGCAGCGGACTGGCCATGCGCGCGCCGTCGGGCCGCTGGAGGCTGCGCATGAGCATCTCGCTGTAGCCGAGGATCAGGGACAGCACGTTGTTGAAATCGTGCGCGATGCCCGCCGTCATCGACCCCAGCGCGCTGAGACGTTCCTGCTGGACGAGATGGTTCTGCGCGTCGCGCAGCTGCGAGAGCGTTTCGCGGAGTTCCGCCGTGCGTTCGCGCACGCTGTCCTCCAGGAGAGTCTTCTGGTCGCTGAGCTGGAGATGCTGGTGCCGGGTCTTGAGGAGATTCTTGATGCGCAGGAGCACCTCTACCGGGTCGAAGGGCTTGGTCAGAAAATCCGTCGCGCCCACCGACAGCGCGCGGCGCTTGGTTTCCAGGCCGATGTCGGCGGTGAGCACGAGGATGGGTACGCAGTCGCCCAGGGCGATCTCGCCGGAAAGCTGTTTCATGACCCCGAAGCCGTCGAGCAGCGGCATGTTCAGGTCGAGGAGGATCAGGTCGGGCTGCCGTTCCCGGCAGAGCGCGAGCACGCGGCGTGGGTCGCTCGTCGAGGCGACCTGGGTGTAGCCGCTGAATTGCAGCAAGTCTTCGAGGAGCGCGATGTTCACCGGCTCGTCGTCCACAATGAGAATCCGCATCCCCAACAGTTGGTCCTGAGTCATAAAGCTTGAAAACTGGATGTTCCGGCTGTAGCCACGGCGCTCCGTCGCCGTGCTTTGTGCTCATGGCGGGTTCCCTCCGGACACGGCGACAGAGCGCCGTGGCTACAGCCGGACGAAAGTGTTTCCGAGGCGCGCGTGCTCATTCAAATCGTCGTCTGAGGTTCGAGCAGTTGGCGCAGGAGTCGTTGGAAGCGTTCGACTTCCAGGGGTTTGGTAAGGTAGGCGCGCGCGCCCGCCTTCATGAGTTTTTCGACCTGGCGCGGCGTGGCGTCCGCGCTGACGACGACGACCGGGATGCGCCGCGTCGTCTCGTCGGCCTGGAGCGCGGCGAGCACGTCCCAGCCCGGCAGGTCGGGCAGGTGGAGGTCGAGCAAAATGAGCGCGGGCAGGTGCTGGCGCGCGAGGTCCAGCCCGAGGCCTCCCTGCATGGCGGTCATCAGCCGGATTTCGGGATGGTCGGCCAGCAGGTGCTCGATCAGGGTCAAGTTGGACAGGTTGTCCTCGATGTAGAGCACGTCGTGCACGCCCGCGAGCGGCCCGATGCCCGCTGGCGCGCCGCCCTCGCCCGTGCGGCGCGCGATGAGTTCGAGCTGGCTCTCCGCGCGCGGCAACTCGATCCAGAAGCAGGTCCCCTGGCCGGGCTTGCTCTCGACGCCGACCTGCCCGCCCATCGCGTCGATGAGCCGCTTGGAAAGCGCCAGCCCCAGGCCGGTGCCCTGCACGGTGGAATGCTCGGCCCCCAGACGGTCAAACGCCACGAACAGGCGCGCCAAATTCTCGGGAGCGATCCCCACGCCCGTGTCGGCCACGCTCAGGCGCAAACGGCCTTCGTCCGCCGACTCGAAAGCAACGGCCACGCTGCCGCCCTGGCGGTTGTACTTCACGGCGTTGGAAAACAGGTTGAGGAGCACCTGTTTGAACCGCTGGCGGTCGGCCATGACGTGGCCGTCGCGCAAGGGGTGGTCGTCGCCCAGTGCCGCGAGCGTGACGCCGCGCTCGGTGGCCAGCGGGCGGATCAGGTCGAGCGTTTCGGTGAGCGTATCCCGCACGCGCACCGGCTCCAGCGAAAGCTCGACGCGGCCCGCCTCGATGCGCGCGATGTCGAGCACCTCATTGATGAGGTCGAGCAGGTGACGCCCAGCGTTGACGATGTGGCCGACGCGGTCGTTCTGCGCGGGCGGCAGGCTCTGCATCTGCAAGAGCTGGCCGAAGCCCAGGATGGCGTTGAGCGGCGTGCGCAACTCGTGGCTCATGCGGGAGAGGAACTCGCTCTTGGCGTTGTTGGCGCGTTCGGCCTCTTCCTTGGCGGCGCGCATGGCCTCCTGCGCCTGCTTGCGCTGGGTGATGTCGCGCAGGTACGCGGTAAACAGCGCGGGGCCCTCGACCGGGATGCGCGTGACGGCGAGCTCGGCGGTGATGAGCGTGCCGTCGGCGTGGCGCGCGGGCAGTTCGATGCGCTCGCCGAGGTTCTTTGCGCTGACGCCCAGCACGTTGGGCACCAGTTCGCTGAAAGGGCGGCCCAGCGCCGAGGCGCGTCCGTAGCCGAAGGTTTTCTCCGCCGCCGGGTTGAACTCCACGATGAGGTCGTCGTGGTCGATGGTGATGATGGGGTCGAGCGCGGTTTGCAGGATGGCGGCGTTGCGCGCCTCGCTCTTGCGCAGGGCCTGTTCGTCGCGGGTGCGGTCCATCGTGCTGGCGAGCACGTTGGCGACCGACTGGAGAAAATTGACGTCTTCCGGGCCGAACGGGCGCAACTGGCGGGCCGCGATGCAGATCGCGCCGAGCGGCTGGCCGCGGCCCTGGATGGCCACGCTCAGGCTGCTGATGGCTCCGTTGTCCAACCAGAGCGGGCTGATCCGGCAGCGGGTCCCCACCCGCAAATCCTCGATGATGAGCGGCTGCCCGGCGAGGATGGCGTAGCCCGCGAGCGATTCCGCCCCGGCGGGGAAGGTCGAGCCGGTGATGTCGCGGTCAAACCCGGCCCCGGCGCGGGCCACGAGTTCGCGGCCGCCGGGCAACAACTCGGTGACGATGCACATCTCGATGCCGAGCGTGCTGATGACTCCTTCGGCGGCAGCTTTGGCCAGCCCGACGTGGTTGCTGCTCGAAAGCGCGCTCTGGCCCAGCGCGGCGACGGCGGCGGCCTGGCGCGCGCGGTCCTCGATGCCCTGCTCGGCGCGTTTGCGCGTGGTGATGTCGAGCAGCAAGCCATCCCAGAGCGTGCCGCCGTTCTGCCGCTCGGGACGGGCGGTGCCTTGCAGCCAGCGGGTTTCCTTGCCCGCGCCCGTGACGTAGCGGCCTTCCCAGGCCCAGGCGGCGCCGGAGTTTTTCGAGGCGTCGAGCGTGCTCAGGAACGCGCCGATGTCTTCCGGGTGGATCAGGTCGAGCAGCGTGCAGGCGTCCGGGCGCATCTGTGCGGGCTCCAGGCCGAAGAGTTCGCGGCAGCCCTCGCTGACGTAGGGAAAACTCGCCGTGCCGTCGTCGTGCAGCAGGAGCTGGTAGACCATGCCGGGCACGTTGGCGGTCATGCGCGCGATGCGCAGCTCGGAGCGGCGCAAGGCTTCGAGTGCGGCGACCTGCACGTCGTTGGCGCGGGCGAGTTCGGCGGTGCGCTCGACGACGCGGGCTTCGAGTTGCTCGTGCGTCTGCTGGAGGGCTTCCTCCGCGCGTTTGCGCTCGGTGACGTCGCGCACGAGCGCGAGCACGAGCTTCTGGCCCTCGGAGCGGAACACCGCGACCCGCGCCTCGATGGGGAAATGGGTGCCGTTCTTGCGGCGCAAACGCCCG
The DNA here is from genome assembly GCA_964250705.1 of uncultured Chthoniobacterales bacterium. Taxonomy (GTDB): domain Bacteria; phylum Verrucomicrobiota; class Verrucomicrobiia; order Chthoniobacterales; family SZAS-18; genus CAHJWO01. Next base: position 3,503 of record CAXUHC010000244.1, read on the forward strand.
TCGGTCGTGTTGGCCACGCCGGGGACCATGCCCTTCCAGCGTTCCGCCTGCCTGTCAGTCTCGAAGCCGGGATCAATGTCGCGCGCGGAGAGCACGAGCAGTTCGCCGCGCGTGTAGCCCAGGCTGTCGCAGGCCTCCTGGTTCACGTCGATCAACTGGCCGGAAAGATCGTAAACGAAAATCGCATCGCCCGCCTGCTCGACGAGGTGGCGGAAGCGTTTTTCGCTCTCGCGCAGGGCGACCTCCGCGCGCTGGCGCTCGGTGATGTCGCGCGCGACGCTCGCCATGCCCGCCGGTTCACCCGTGTGTGGGTCCTTGAGCAGGAACAGGTTCCAACTGACGGGGATCGACCCGCCGGTCTTGAAGTTGCGGAAGCGCGCGTCGCCCTCCCAGCGGCCCGTGCGCATAAGTGTGGGGATGACCGTGCCCAGGAAGAACGAGCGATCCTCGCGCACGAGGTAGTCGATGATGCGCGTGCGTTTGACGTCCTCCTCGCCTTCCAATCCGACGAGCCGTTGGGCGGCGGCGTTGAGGTAGTAAATCTTGCCGTCGAGCGTGGCGAGGCCCACGCAATCGGAGCTTTCGGCGATGAGCTGGTCGAACCGGGCGCGCTCCAGGGCGTCCTCGCCGGATTCGGCGCGCAGGGAGGTGTTGAGCCGCGTGAGTTCGAGCACGCGTTCCTCCAGCCGGGCGATCTCGGCGGAGGGGATGGCCGGGGTGGAGAGGTCGAGGTCGCGCCGGGGCAGGATGATCATATCCGCCGTGCGCCCGGCGGCGGTGGCGGCTTCGGGGAGGGGCGACCAGCAATCGACGGCGACCATTTCCGCGAGTTCGGCGAGCAGTTTGCGGTCCTCGTTGCAGAACTGCCGGGGCCGCGTGTCGAGCAAACAGAGACACAGCGCAGACGCCGGAGCGTCCGGGCCGTGGACCGACGCGGCCAAGAAGCGGATGTGCGGCGCGCCGGGCGCGAGGGGTTCCAGAAAGGCGTCGTGCATCCGGGGGTCGTCGTCGAGGTCCGTCACGACGACCAGCGGCTCGCCCACATCGAAAAGCGCCGTGTGGCGCAGGAGCTCGCCGAGGAGCGCGTCGGCCTGTTTGCCATCGGAGGCAACGAGCCGCCAGCCGCTGAATTCGCGTTGCAGCGCGATGGCGGCAGGCACGTCGAAATGACGCAGGGCCAGCGCGGCCACCGTCCGGACGGCAGCGGACGCGGCGGCAGGCGTTTCGACGGCAAGCTCAGCTGGGATCATGTTTATTCCAAAAATTGCCGCCGACCGCAGGCAGCAAAATCCAGGGAATCAACAAGCACGAGCTATGCCCGCCGCAGGAGCTGCGGGAAGTGCCAAGACTCAAGAACCAAGATTCAAGAAATCGTGCTCCCAAGCGCAACTTGGAAACGAGGGGGACCGAAGCAGCCGCCGTTCTTTCCGTCTTAACCTTGAACCTTGAAACTTCCTTGAATCTCGGTTTTTGAATCTTGAAACTTCCGCCGCTCCTGCGGCGGGCTAGAGATGCAACTGGGGGTATTCCCAGTCCGCGAAGCCGCCCTCGCATTTCAGCGTCGGACAGCGGAAATGCACCGCCCCCGCTTCGTCCTCGAAAACCTGGACGTCACGCCCGAGGAAAAGATGCTCGCACCGCGCGCAGAAACGCATCTCGTCCACGGACCACCATTGCTTGTTCGGGTCGCTGATCTGGAAGAGGCGCAGCTTGCGGCCAGCGGTCAACGGCAGGGCGGTCAGCATCCGCGAACGTATCATCGCCGGGCGGATTTTGCAGCCGGTAAAAACAAAACGGGACGGCCCGCGTACAGACCGTCCCCGGATTTGCACGCCACGAGATTCGCGGCGGCGGCGATCAAATCAACGCTTCCAGCTTGCTCACGAGCGTCTTCTTCTGCTGCGCGCCGACGATCTGGTCTTTCAACTGGCCGTCCTTGAAAAACAGCAGCAGAGGGATACCCTGAACCTTGTATTGGCGGACAAGCTCTTGGTTTTCGTCAGCGTTGACCTTGACGACCTTGGCCACCCCGGCCTTTTCGAGGGCGATTTCGTCCATCACCGGGCCGAGCATCCGGCAAGGCCCGCACCAGGGCGCCCAGAAATCCACCAGCACCGGGACGGAAGACTGCAAAACCTCCGACGCGAAGGTGGCATCGGTAACATTGATGGTTTGGGGACTCGACATATTAGTCCCGTAACATCGCCGATAAACCCGGTTTCGTCAACGTGCCTCAGGGCGCCGACAGGAAGGTCATCAACTGGAGGAGAAACACCACCAGCGCGACCGCAAAGACTCCGTAGGAAGCGTAGGCCACCATCGGATCGGCCTCGGCGGCAGCCTCGTCACTGGCCGCTGAGGAGGTGGTCACCAGAGCAGACGCGGTGCGAACTTCCGCCGCGGGGGGACGGATCAAGGGCTGCGTTTGTTGCAGCTTGACCGTGGCCTGCGGGATGCTTTTGGGCGCGCTGGGCACCTCGATGCGCACCGTGTCCTTTTTGATCGTGGGCTTGATCGCAACGCCCGGGGTGGCAGGGGCAGCACTGCCCGGAGGGCGCAGACCGGGAGGCGGGGTGGTCCCGGGGGCGGTGGGCGGCGTGGGTGCCTTCGCCACGGCGGGAGCTACCGGGACGGCGGGGGCCGCCGGGGCCGCCGGGGGCTTGGGAGCCAGCGGCCGGGGCGGCGCGGCCGGGGCGGCGGGCGCGCCAGGGGCAGACGTTGCGCCGGGCGCTCCA
>CAXUHC010000245.1:0-5333 GCA_964250705.1 uncultured Chthoniobacterales bacterium
GGCGTCGACGAAGACCGGGGTGACCACCGTCACGTCGGGCAGGTGGCTGCCGCCGCGAAAGGGGTCGTTGGTGACGTACACCTCGCCGGGGTGCATGGCGGGCGCGTCGGCGAGCAGGCAGCGGACGCACTCCTGCATCGCGCCGAGGTGGACGGGGATGTGCGCGGCGTTGGCGACGAGGGAACCGGCGGCGTCGAAGAGGGCACAAGAAAAGTCGAGGCGTTCCTTGACGTTGGTGGACAGGGCGGTGCGCTGGAGGACCGAACCCATCTGCTCCGCGACCGAGGCGAAGCGGTGGTGAAACAACTCCAGTTCGACCGGGTCGGCCCGAAGCAAATAGTCCGCTCCCGTTGCACGAATTTTCGGCTCTTCCGAAATTGTATTACATTCCAGGGTTATTAAAAGATCGTCGTGCGGGGTGATTTCGGCGGTGCAGCCGGGTTCGAGGACGACCGTCCCGACGGGTTCGAGGATGATGGCGGGACCCGGGAGGCGGGAGCCGGGCGAAAGCGTGCCGCGCTCGTAAACCGCCGTGTCCTGCCAGCCGCCGTCCTGAAACCAGATGGCAGCGTGGGAAACAGCGGCGGGCGGGTGGAGGGAGGGGGTGGGGTTCGGAAGGGGAAAAGGTTCGGGCAGGGTGGAGAGTTCGACGCGGGCGGCGTAGTTTTCGACGGGCCGTCCGGGGAAGGTGAAGTTGAAGAGGCGGCGGTGCTCGCGGGCGAAGGCGGCGGGGAAATCGCCGTCGGGGGGCTCGGCGATGGGCAGGCGGGTTTCCTGGCCCCGGTAGCGCATTTCGAGCGTGCGGCGGGGTGAAGCGAGGATTTCTCCGGGGGCGAAGCGGGCGCGCAAGCCGGTTTCGAGTTCGGCGAAAACGGCGGCGGGTGAATCGGCGGGCGTGAGGGCGCGTTCGGCAAAGCGCGCGGTCGGGGCGAGACCGATGCCCAGCGCGCTGAGCACCCCGGCGTGGGGCGAGCAGAGCACGCGCGACATGCCGAGGTCGCGGGCGAGGGCGCAGGCGTGTTGGCCGCCCGCGCCGCCGAAGGCCACGAGCGCGTGGGCGCGCACGTCGTCGCCCCGGGACGCGGCGAGCTTCCGGATCGGCGCGACCATCGCGGCGTCGGCGATGCGCAGAAACCCGGCGGCGAGCGCGTCGCGGGCGTAAGTCTTGCCGGTGGCGGCAGCGACGGCGGCGATGAGTTCGTCGAGCCGGGCGTCGACGGCGGCGCGGTCGAGCGGAAACGGAAAACGGGGGATGCGGCCCAGAAAGAGGTTGATATCCGTGACCGTGAGCGGGCCGCCGCGCCCGTAGCAGGCGGGGCCGGGGTCGGCCCCGGCGCTGCGCGGACCGACGGCGGGCTTTGCCCCGTCGAACCAGCAAACCGACCCGCCACCGGCGGCGACGGTCTCGATTTCGAGCATGCTCGTTTGCAAGCGCATCCGGCGGACGCCGCCGGAGTTCCCGGCCTCCATCTCGTAGCGGCGCGCAAACGTGTTTCCGTCCCAGCGGCTGACATCCGTGCTCGTGCCGCCCATGTCGAAGGCGAAAGCGGGGGTCATGCCGGCGCGGTCGGTGATGCGCGCGAGGCCGACGACCCCGCCCGCGGGCCCGCTGAGGATCGCGTCCTTGCCGCTGAAATTTTCGAGGGTGACGAGGCTCCCGGCACTGGTCATGAAACGCAGGTCGGCGTCGGGAAGCTGGGCGGCGAGCCGGCGGCAGTAATCGCGCAGGACGGGGGTCAAATAGGCGTCAAGAACGGTGGTGTCGCCCCGGTAGATGAGCTTGGGCAAGGGGCTGATTCGATGCGAGAGCGAGACGTGGGCAAAGCCGAGTTCGGCGGCGAGTTGGCCGACCCGTTGCTCGTGGACGGGGTTGCGGTAAGCGTGCAGCAGACAAACGGCGAGCGATTCGATCCCGGCGGCGCGGAGGGCGGCGAGGCGCGCACGGGCGGCGGAGTCGTCGAGAGGCCGGAGGATCGTGCCGTCGGCGGCGAGGCGTTCGGGGAGTTCGACGGCGGATTCGTAGAGTTCGGGCGGCTGGGAAATGTGGAGGTCGAACAGACCCGGACGGTTCTGGCAGCCGATGCGCAGGGCGTCGGCGAATCCGGCGGTGGCGACGAGAGCGGTGCGCGCGCCACGGCGTTCGAGCAGGGCGTTGGTCGCGCGGGTGGTGCCGAGGCGGACGCTGACGGGGCCGACGGGGGCGGAGAGCGGGAGGCCGAGGAGCCAGCGGATGCCGGAAACGGGGGCCTCCTCGTGGGAGAAAAGTCCGGCGCGCGCGCCGGGCGGCGGGGCGGCCGGGAGCGGGGTGTCGAAAGCCAGCGAGCCCTGGAGATGGTCGAAGGCGGCGACGGTGCGCGCGACCGTGCCTTGGCCGGGGAGGCCGCACTCGAAACGGTAGCCGACGAAGTACCCGGCGGGGGCAAGCCGCAAGGCGGGATCGCGCCAGCGCGCGGGGTCGGAAGCCGGGTCGGCAGTCGAGAGATAGCGGCCCGTGCTGAGGAGCTTGTGGGTGCGCAGGGCGCCGTCGGGCAGGCGGGCAATGCAGTCGGTAAACGTGCCGCCCACGTCGATCCAGAAGCGCGCGGGAGCGGGTGACGGCATGAAAGGCAGGGAAGCAGGGGCGTCCCGGGCAATCGCGTTCCCGAGCCGGAGCCCGGGAACGCGGGAAGTCAGTCGAAGACGGGAGCGGTGAACAGGCTGCCGAGCGTGTACTTGAAGCCGGGGAGCAGGTCTTCGCCGTCGAGTTCGGCCTGGCTGCCTGCCAACAGGACGTGTTCGCCGGGACGACGGTAAACGCGGACCTGCAGGCGGCGCGGGTTGACCAACCACGCCAGCCGGGCGCCGTGCGCGAAGTAATCGGCGATCTTGCTCTCGGTCTGGCGGATCGTGTCGCTCGGAGAAAGGATCTCGACGGCTAGGTCCGGGGCGGCGCTGCCGAATTTGTCGGGGTCCTGGCGGACGACGCGCCATCTTTCCTTGCTCACAAAGGAAACGTCGGGGGCATACATCGTCAGCCGATCGAGCCGGAATCCGGCGTTGCCGCCGTAGACCTGGCCGAGGCGGTGTTGTTCGGCAAAATTCCCCAGGGCGAGAAGCAAACGAAAACTGATTTCCTCGTGGCGGACGCTGGCGGGGCTCATGATGATCAATTCTCCGTCCCAGAGTTCGTAACGCTGGCCCTCGTCGTCGGGCAGGGCCATCAATTCCTCGTCGGTCCAGAATTCGCCCGCCGGGGCAAGGAGCGGCGGCGCGGGCATGAGAGGCGCGGCGATGGACATGGAAAGGATTTTATGCACGGGCGGACCCGAAAGCCAGCCCGGAGAGAGGCCGCGCGGATTTTTAACGCAGAGGACGCGGAGAAAAGACGGGAGGCGCGCAGAGAGGAGAAAAAGAAAGTGGATAAGGCAGGCGGGAGGGCGGGTGACGATTCCGAGAGCATGAGCTTACTGCATCCCTTTCGAGACCGCGCCGATGGCCGCAAAGTCCGCTACGCCGTGGTCGGCGCGGGCTGGATCGCCCAGGAAGATTTCATGCCCGGCGTCGAGCACACCGGCAATTCCGTGATGACCGCCATCGTCACCGGCGACCAGGAAAAGGCGAAGCTCCTGGCCGAGAAATACCAGATCGAGCACACCACCGATTACGACGGTTTCGACGCCTTGATCCGGTCCGGGCACATCGACGCGATCTATCTCGCGACGCCGAACTCGGACCACACGTCTTTCGTGGTGAGGGCGCTGGCAGCGGGGATTCACGTTCTTTGCGAGAAGCCGATGGCTCCGACCGAGGCGGAGTGTCAGCAAATGATCGACGCCAGCGAGAAAAGCGGCGCGAAACTCATGATCGCCTATCGGCTCCACTTCGAAGAAGCGACCATCGAGGCCCTGGAAACCGTGCGCGCGGGCACCATCGGCAAGCCGCGCATCTTCAGCAGCGTGTTCACCCAGCAGGTCTCGGCGGACAACAGCCGGACCGACCCCAAGAACTGGGCCGGGCCGCTGCCGGACATGGGACCATACCCGATCAACGCCGTGCGCCAGCTTTTCCAGGCCGAGCCGACCGAGGTGTTCGCCTTTCGGGCGAGCGCGCCCGAGCCGAGGTTTTCGCAGATCGAGGAAATGATGACCGTCGTCCTGAAGTTCCCCGAGGAACGGCTGGGGACGTTCACGCTCTCCTACGGCGCGAACCCGCTGGGGCAGTACCGGATCGTCGGCACCGAGGGCGACCTGGAGGTGACGCCCGGTTATACGTGGCAGCAGGGACTGACGCACAAGCTGACCGTGGGGGAAAAGACGACGGAGAAGAGCTTCGGGCGGTCCGATCATTTCGGCGGTGAAACCAAGTATTTCTCTGATTGCGTGCTCGACGACAAACATCCCGAGCCGGACGGCGAGGAAGGGCTCGCGGACGTGCGGGTGATCGTCGCCATCGAGGAATCGCTCAAAACCGGCCAGCCGGTGAAGGTCAAGCCGCTGGTGCGCAAGCAGCGTCCGACGCGCGACCAGATCATGAAGCTCAGGGCGGTGAAGCCCGGCGAGATGGTCCACGCAGCCCCGCCGGAGGAATAGGGACCGCCCGGCGGGCGGTAAGCGCCAAGAGTCAAGATTCAAGGAAGACTCAAGATCCAAGTTTCGAGGGAAAGCCGGGCCGGGTGCGAGGCCGTCAGGATGATGTAACGTGGCTGCCTGACCATGCCGATCTCTCGCCTCCCGTCCCGCCGCGTTCTCGCCGGAGCGGGTGCGCTCGCGGCGTTCGTCGTGGTGTTCTGCGGTTGTCTGGTGTGGCGCGACCCGGGCGTTTTCTTCAACGACGACTACCAGATTTCCATCCTGCCGGTGTTCGCGGACGTGGCGCGGTCGTGGTCGGAGGGGCACTGGCCGCTGCTGAGCCCGTTCTCGTGGGCGTGCGGCAACCTAGCGGGCGAATACCAGTACGGGACGTTTTCCGTGTTCGTGAATTTGCTGGTCGTGGTGGTGTGGAAACTCCCGCTGGGGTTTGCGCAACAGGCGGCGGCGCTTTCCGGGGCGCATCTGGTCGTACTGGCGGTGGGCGGCTACCTGTTGGCGCGGGAGCGGCGGCTGCCGGGGACGCTGGCGGCGGGCGTGGGGCTGATCGCCGCGACCAACGGCTGGGTCATGGGCTGGGGAGCCATCGACTGGTTCGGCGCGCTGGCGGCGCAGGCGTGGCTGCCGTGGTGCTGGTGGGCATTCGAGGTCGCGCTGCGAGGCAGGCGTGATGCGTCCGGGTGGCGCGAGAAGCTGCGCGGCGGGCTGCCGATCCCGTTCGTCTACCTGCTGCTGACGGCGGGATTCCCGTACACCGTGGTGATGCTC
>CAXUHC010000245.1:5343-5812 GCA_964250705.1 uncultured Chthoniobacterales bacterium
CTGGCTGGCGGCGCGGACGTGGTTCCGCTACGGGCATGACTGGCGGCGGCTGGTCCCGCTGGCGACGGGCTGGGGTCTGGGGCTGCTCCTCTCGGCCCCGGCGTGGTGGTCGCTGCTGGCGGCGATGCACGGTTCGGGCCGCGCGACGCAGGGCGTGGGGGTGGGCAACGTGGCGTGGTCGGTGCCGATCACCGCGCTGCCCGGGCTGATCCTGCCGAACTGGACCGTCCCGTGGGCGGATTTCGCCAACCGGCCGACCCCGCACGCCTCGCTGGAACTGGCAGGCGGGTTCGTGCCGGTGGCGGCGTTGCTGACCGCGCTGGGGTGCCTGCGGGGCAGATTGCTGCGGGCGCTGCGCTGGGAACTGGGGCTGGCGGCGGTCGTGCTCCTGTTGTGTTTGCTGCCGAGTCCGGGGTTGTTCCGGTGGAGCTTCCGGTGGCTGCCGCTGCTGCATCTGGTCCTCGCGCTG
>CAXUHC010000245.1:5822-6221 GCA_964250705.1 uncultured Chthoniobacterales bacterium
CGCTGCACCTGTTGGCGTCGCGGACGCGGCGGCGGGGGTGGGCCGGCAACCCGGGAGTGTGGGCGACGATCCTGGCGGCGCTGACGTGGCTGGGGATGGCGCTCCTGCGCACGCGGTACCGGCCTTATCCCGTGAGCGACGCGCTGCCGCCGTTCACGCTGGGGGTGGCGGTCGGGTGGATGTGGCTGACGACGTGGCCGGGACGGCGGCGCGGGTGGACGCTGACGGCGGCGGGGCTGGCGGTGTTTGCGGCGACGGTCGGGACCTACCGGTTCCTGCCGGCGAACTCGCACCTGCCGATCTATCCCATCCCGGCGAGTCTGCAAGCCAGCGAGCCGCTCTCGAAAGACCGGCTGTACGTGGGTTTTTACCGCGAGGCCGACCAATTTTATCGCAGCT
>CAXUHC010000246.1:0-874 GCA_964250705.1 uncultured Chthoniobacterales bacterium
CAACTGTAGCGCGCCAGTTCACGGGCCAGCCGCCGCTGCGAAAGCAGGCAGCCCGGCAGACCGCGTTCCTCGAAGATCCGCGCCGCCGTTTCCAGCCATTTCACCCGGGGACAGATCACCGCCACCTCCGACCAACGCGACACCCCCAATCCCGCCAGACCCCGCGCCTGCACGAAATCGGCAATCTGCTCGCATTCGTGGATGAGACGCTCGTCCATGCCCGGCTTTTTATCACCCGCGGCGAGCGGCGTGAGTTCCAGCCGCCAAGCCGCGCCGTCGGGGCAACCGGGGCGAGGGTCCAACGTGCGAAACTCCACGAATTCCTGCGTGATGCGCCCGTGGCTGAACACGCCGTTGACCGCGTCGATCACCCGGCGCGGGCAACGCATCGTGACGGAAAATTCCAGGTGCCCCCCCCCGTCGCCTGCCTTGAACGCGTCGATGTAGCGGCGGTAAACCGCGAGGTCCGCCCGCTCGCCGTAGATGGATTGCTGGTCGTCGCCGACAAAGCAGAACCGGCCCGGTTCCGGCCCCGGCGCGTCCGGCGTTCCCGGCCAGGCGCCCGGCACCGCCCCGGCGGGACGCGTGATCTCGGTCAGAATGGTGAACATCTCGGCGTCGGTGTCCTGGGCCTCGTCGAGAATGACGAGGTATCCGCGCAGCCGCAGGCGGTGAAGGACGACGGGGTCCATCACCAGCCGACGGCACCAATAAATCTGGTCGCGGAACGTCATCAGCCCCTTGTCGAGGCGGTAATCCCGGTACGCGCGGGCGATCCGCACCGCGAGAAAACCCGCCGCCGCGTTGAGCCAGCGCGCATAGGGCTCCACCGCCGCTGCCACCGCCGCCAGGAACTTGCTGCTGCCGCCGGTGT
>CAXUHC010000246.1:884-6220 GCA_964250705.1 uncultured Chthoniobacterales bacterium
CGGGCAGCTTGAGAAACGCGGCGTCGCCGGAAAAATCTTCGAGCCACCGCCGAAGATGCCGTTGGTGTTCCAGCGTTTTTTCACGCCCGCGGTTGCCGAAATCGTCGAACGCCGCGCTGAAGTCGAGGGCGGGCGGGGCCGCGTCGGGATCGAACGTCGGGGCAAATTCCGTTTCGTCCGGGCCGAACTGCCGGGCGAGGTCCAGAAGTTGATCGAAAGTGAGGTGTCGGCTGACGCGCTCCAGCAGCACCGGCGGCAGCTCCAACGCGAGCAGCGCATCGCTTTCGCAGAATTTTTCCCACAGCTTACCGGCGTCGCGGTCTTCGAGCAGGCCGATGGTTTCCGGCAGGCCGAGGAAACGCCCCTCGTCGCGGATGAGTTTCAGGCAGAAGCTGTGGATCGTGCCGAAGAACGCGCCGCGCAGATCGGCCAACAGAGTCTGACGGCCATGCGAGCTTTTGCCGAGGTGCTCGAGCACGAGGTCGCGCGCCCGGATGCGCAACTCCTCCGCCGCGAGTTTGCCGTAGGTCACGACGACCAGCCGCGAGAGCACGCTCGGACGTTCGTAGCGTCGCAACGCGAGGTTGGCGATGCGGCGGACAATCGCCGTGGTTTTGCCGACGCCCGCCCCCGCCGACACGCAGAAATTTTCGTCGAGCGAACCGGTAAACGTTTCGCGCGCTTCGGCGTCGAGCAGTGGCTCTGTGGGTAGGGTGTCGGTCAGGATCACGGCGGAAGGGGCTTCGCCGCCTATCATGCCTCACCCGCCCCCTCGCGCAAAGCCCCGAAGCTTGCGAATTCCACGGGCAGCGCGCTCGAAATCTGGCTGTAGCCAAGGCGGCGGCGCGCCGTGGCTACAGGGCTAGGCAGTCGACCGGATAGGCACTATATCAGACTTATGAAACTCCCGGTTTGTCTCCTCCTGGCTCTGTGGGGCTGCGTTTTGCCTTGCCAGGCAAAAGAATTCAAGCTCCCGACGGACAAGCCCGTCGCCTCCATCGACATCCCGGACACCTGGAACCCGACGGCCATCCAGAAGGGATTCCAGACCCAGACCGCCGACCAATCAGTCTATCTGTCCATCGAGGTCGCGGCCAGCCCGGACGAAATGACCGCCGTCATCGACCAGACCGACGCCATGCTCAAAAGCCACAAGGTCGTGTTGGACAAGGCGAAGATGAAAGACCACAAATTCACCCTCGGCGGGTTGCCCGCCGAAGAATTGCTCTACACCGGACGCGACGAGGACGGCCCTACCCTTGTAAGCATCACGTTCGTGACGATTCGCAAAGCGGCCGTGGTGTTCACCTACTGGGCATCCGTTGACGGCAGCAAGAAGCACCAGGCGGAACTCGGAAAGATTCTCAAAAGTTTGAAGCCGGTCACGGACTGAGCCAGCCTTGACGCAATTTTACGAATAAATACCCAGCCGCGTTGTCACATATCACCGTATAAGGGAAAACTGGATGTGGTCACCCGTATCCTGTGATACATTCTAACGACATGCTACGAAAAACTGCCTTGACGCCCTCCTTTATCCATTCATCCCGTGCTGCTGCGTTGTTCCTGGCAGCCTCGCTGGGGTTGACGCTCTCTGCGCGGGCAGGCGAGGCGGACGTGCGTTCCTCTTCCAACCGGGACTTCAAAAATAAAAACGTGATCCAGCAGGCGCCGCCCGCTGAGCCGAAATTTTACGTGGATCTGATGGGCGGCGGAGAGTTCGATCAGCACGCCACCAAGTTCCTCAGCAACGGCAACGCCGTCTTCGGCGGTGGCGCGGCCCCGTATACGGCGAAAATCCAGTCGCGCGATTTCGCCTCCACGCACGACTTCGTCACCAATGCGCGCGCGGACGTGGGCTACCACGTCCTGCCCTACCTCTCGCTGTTCGCGGGCTTCACCTACAGCCACGCCAACGGCCACGAACGCCGGGTCGGCACGGTCACGGATGTCAATGGCACAGCCTTCGGCGTTCCCGGCAACCGGTTCGATCTTTACGCCAGCGTCGGCGATTACCAGGCTTATTCGGGCCGGGGTGGCTTCAAGCTGACCTTGCCGCGCACGATTCTTGACTTCATCCATGCTCCCCGCGCGATCACGCCTTACTTCACGGCCTCGGCCGGTGGGAAGTACATCGAATCCCAGGAACTGAGCTTCTTTAGCGGCACGAAGCCCCGGTTTGTCGACACTGCGTACGGCACGCTGTACGGCAACTCGTGGGTGTTCACCACCGAAGCGCAGTTCGGCTACGAGCTCAAGCTGACCCGCAACGCCAGCATCATCCTCGAAAACGGCTACGGCTATGACACCAAGCCCCAGGGCGGTTCGCTGCCCGTCAACGGGGTGGATCGTGGCGGCGACCGGTTATACTCGACCGTTAGCCTCGGCGGCAAGATCAAGTTCTAGCGTGCGATCCGAGCAACGACCCTGCAAGGGTCGTTTTTGAACACTCGCGACGAAGGGTGGCTCCAATGGAGCCACCCTTTTTTTGTCTGCTCGACGCTTCCCGTCGCCATTTTTCGCGTGGCGAGCACCTCCACCAAAAGCCGATTCCGCTGGCCTCGGGAGAACCCTGATGCGTGGCACTGATATGGCTTGGTATTAATCTTCAAATCCTTTAGGTAGGTCAACCTGACGCCGCCGGGCGTCTCTTATGATGACATTTGCTCCGCGGCATTAGGTTGCCATAAAATTACCTCCGTCAATGGCTGTAGAACCAAAAGTCCTGCCTGCGATGTCAGTCGGCGAAAAGCCTTCCGCGTCCGGGATCAATGCTCCCCTGCCTGCCGACACCGGCACCAGCCGGCTGCCCGGCTGGCAGGCCCAAGTGGCGGAGCGGTTGAGCGGCGGTGGCACCATCGGGCTGACGCTCGCCGTGCTGGACGCGGTGTTTTGGGTCGCCCTTTACGCCGCGCTAGTGAACATCCGCCATTATTACGCCATGGATGACCCGGCGGCCAGGGTTCCGGCGAACGTCGATTTGGGCGTTGTGGGCTTTTATCTCTCGGTTTGCGTGGTTCAGTTCCTGGCTCTGGCGTTGTGCCTCTACATTGTCGGTGGGTACGACCGGCGCACTCCCTACCTGAGCTTGAGCTACATGAGCGAGCACATCCTCGCCCTGTTGGCCGCCGGCGTGCTGGGCGGATTATTCATCTACGCAGGCGCATCGTTCAACATGAGCGGAATGCGCCCGAGCCGCGGCGTATTTTTGTCGAGCCTCCTCGCTTTCGTGCCGCTTTCTCTGCTCTACCGCCGCTCCCTGGGGCAGATGCTCCGTGGGCACCTGACCCGAAGCTTTCTGGTAGTGCTCGGAAAAGGAGAAAGCGCCCGGCAATTTCACGACAACTACCGGATGGATGGCGAACACCAGCCCCGGCTGTGTTTCGTCGATCCGCTCCTGGTGAACCTGGAACCATCCGACGCGGCCAGCGCGGTCCTGGCGACTGGGGGGTCCGCGATGCGCCTCGAAACATTGGCCGAACTCGCCGGGCGGAGCCGGGGGGTCGTGGTGATCGAAGATCCCCGGCGTCTGCGGCCGGATTTGCTGGAATGGTTGACCCGTCTGCATTATCAGGAAGTGCCGGTCTACACCCTGGAAACGTTTCACGAAAAACACTGGCGGCGGGTGGCGGTCGATTCCATCAAGGCAACCTGGCCCTGGGAGACGGAGAGTCACCTGGCGGGCGAATCCGGTTATTCGCACGCCAAGCGACTGGTGGACATCGTGGTGGCAGCCGCCGCGCTCGTCGTGCTCGCGCCGGTGTTCGCCGTGTTGGCTTTGCTGATTTACGCGGACAGCGGCGGACCGGTATTTTTCAGCCAGAGCCGGGTGGGCCGCGACCGGCTACCCTTCCGCGTGTATAAGTTCCGTACGATGCGGGTCCGCGCGCCGGGCGAGGAAGGCTCGCCGTACACGGGCACCAACGATCCGCGCATCACCCGCATCGGCGCCAGGCTGCGCAAGCTACGGCTCGACGAGCTGCCGCAGCTCTGGAACGTGCTGCTCGGTGACATGAGCCTGATCGGGCCCCGCGCCGAGTGGGACCGGCTGGTCGACGGGTACGAAAAGGCGATCCGCTTCTATCATTTTCGCCATCTGGTCAAACCGGGGATCACGGGTTGGGCGCAAGTGAACTATCCCTACGGCGCGAACCTGGAGGACACGGTCCAGAAGCTCAAGTACGACCTCTATTATATCCGCCACTACTCGTTGCGTTTGGACGCCATGATCGTACTCAAGACCCTGCACATCATGATTTGGGGCAAGGGGCAGTAATCAGGTAAGCAGGTGGGGATGGCTGGTAATTATCCCGTGGGCGCACATGGACTGCCTCCGGCTGTAGCCACGGCGCTCCGTCGCCGTGCGGGCGAGCGCCTCGAGCGCAGACACGGCGACGGAGCGCCGTGGCTACAGCCGGAAAATCCGAAAGGTTGGGCTGTGCGTTACCTGGATAATTACCGGATGGCTCTCCGAGCCGGTCCCTGATTTTCTCCGGGGAGCGTGTTCGTCGTTGGACATTCCCTGGAGCGCGTCTTGATTGGGTAAGCCCGTGGGCTGTAGGGACGGCGCTCTGTCGCTGTGTCTGGTCCCGTGCGGACACGGCGACGGAGCGCCGTCCCTACAGCCGGAACTCGCCGCTCATTCATGCGGGACGTTCCCTAAAGATGCTAGGGACCGGCGCGGAACGTCGTCCCTACCTGGGAGACGATGCCACCGGCTGCACTTGCCACGCCAGCTTCGGACAGACCGCCCCGGCCAGCTTTTCGCTCGTCCGCAGGCTCGTGTCACTGCGCTGGCGTTCGATCTTGAACGCCAGGATCGAATCCTCTTGCACGAGCCATTCCACGAACGGCACGTCGGCGGCCACGCTCACCAGATAATTCAGTTCGTTGAGGAGGTTGCCCGGCACCTCGCACCGGCTGACGAACGTTCCCGGCGCGCGGGGCTTGTCGAACCAGCCCGACGTGCTCTCGTCGTAAGATAGAAACGCCAGAACTCCTTCCGGCGTCGTCAGCCGGAACGACACCCGCAACGCCGGCAGCGGTTGGAAAATCTGGTACTCGATCTCGATGACGAACGACCGCTCGATGTCGATGGGTCCCGTTGCCGGTTTGCCTGCGTCCAGCACGCGGACCGCCGACAGGCGAAACTTCTGGTCCGGTGACCTCGCTTCGAGCGGCCACACGCGTTCCGCCCCGGCGCTGACCCCTGCGGTAAGGTAGCGTGACACGATTTCCGCCGCCGAGCCCATCATCTTCTGGCGGCCTTTTTCCAGCCAGACCGCCGATTGGCACAGCGCGTTGACCGCCACCATGTTGTGGCTGACGAAAAGCAC
>CAXUHC010000247.1:0-6209 GCA_964250705.1 uncultured Chthoniobacterales bacterium
CGCTCGCCGGTAATGGGGTTGCGTTTGTGCGGCATGGCGCTGCTGCCTTTCTGGCCTTCGCCAAAGAATTCTTCCACTTCTAGGACTTCGGTCCGTTGCAGATGGCGGAACTCGGTCGCCCAACGGTCGATGCTCGACGCGATGAGCGCCAGTGTCGTGGAAAACTCCGCGTGTCGGTCGCGCTGCACGACCTGGGTGCTGAGGATCGCTGCCTTGAGTCCCAGGCGTTTGCAAACCTGCTCCTCCACGCGAGGGTCGAGATGCGCGTGGGTGCCGACCGCGCCGCTGAGCTTGCCGACGGCGATCCGTTCGCGCGTCTGCCGCAGACGCTCCTCCGCCCGGCCAAATTCATCGTACATCAGCGCCAGCTTCAAACCGAAGCTGATCGGCTCCGCGTGGATGCCGTGGCTGCGGCCGATCATCGGCGTGTCCTTGAAGGCCAACGCCCGCTCGGCCACCGTTTCGCGCAGGGCCTGGAGATCCGCCAGCAGCAGATCGCACGACGACGCCATCTGTACGGCCAGCGTGGTATCCAGCACGTCAGACGAGGTCAGCCCCTGGTGCATCCACCGGGCGGCAGGACCCACGCTGGCCGCCACGTTTTCCAGGAACGCGATGACATCGTGCTGCGTCCGCTTCTCGATCTCGTTGATTTCAGGAATCGAGAACCTCGATCTGGCTCGGATGGTCTCGGCGTCCTCCTTCGGAATCGCGCCGATGTCAGCTAAGGCTTCACAAGCGAGAATTTCAATTTCCAGCCAGATGGAAAACTTGCGCTCCTCCGACCACAAGTCGCGCATGGGGGCTCTCGAATAACGCGGAATCATCAGGCCGATAGCAAAGCGTCGAACCCCAAAAACGCAAACGCCAGCCCAACCGCGCTCCCAACGGGACGGGTTTAGCTGGCGAAGAGTGTACGCTGAGGTTCGAATCAGCGAACGAGCTGCGCGCGGCAAGCATGGCCATTGGCTTGGACCATTACCCGGCCACTGGCCAGCAGGTCAGCCACCGCCGCAACCGTTTCGCGGTTGTTTTTGGAGCAGGAGCTAACGGTCATAATCAGGTCGCCCAGGTTCATGGTCTGGCGGTTCATTTTGCGTTCGGTCTTTTTCATGGAAATTGGTGCGTACGGTGGTTTGGACAGCGTTTCGAGATGGCCGTTCAAAAGCAAACGCGATGCCAACTTCATTGAAAGGTGATTTTTACGGGGAGAACAAATGATGGCGTTACTTTTGCGCGCGACTTACCGTCACGCGTAACGCGACAAAAGTGTCAGCTTTTATACACGTTTACGCGACACGCTGACACAGATTGTCGTACCCTAACGGGCACCTTGGCCGCCCGCCCCAGCGCCTGCTCCGCCGCCGGACACTCCTCCGCCGTTGCCCGCGCCACCGACAGAGGGGACGACGTTGCCGCCGCCGGCAGCCGCCGGATTCTCGGCGCCGGGTCCGCTTGCCGGTCGCAGGCCGTTGTCATTTGCGCACCCTACTGAAATGAGCGTCAAGACGAGGGCGGCAAAAAGAGAGAAGACGCGGGTAATCACAGGTTTGGCTTTCATGCTAACGATTCGGCTTTCAAATGGCGGCCGCATGTACTGAGGGCAACTGTAAACGGCTGGCACACCGGCAACTCCAAAGCTCGCCGAAGCTTTCGCGGGCTCTCCTTGCAAGGTCGGACGGGTCAGGAACCCCGTCGCGCAATAATGCCAGTACGGTCGAGCCCGAGCCGGAAAGCAGCGCACCGGTTACCTCCGGTTGCCCGAGCAGCCACATCTTCAAGTCCGCCAGCATGACATACTTTTCGAAGACCGGGCGTTCCAGGTCATTGACCAAGTCACCCCACGGGAAACGTTGCGCGCCATAGAGCACCCCGGCCAGTTCACGCGAATCCCGCCAGCGTTGGTAGGCCCAGGGGGTCGGGATGGGAAATTCCGGTTTGAAGAGGATAATGGGAAGCGTCGGCGCAAAGTCGGTGGGTTCGATGGTTTCTCCCCGGCCTCGGCAGAACGCCGCCCGCCGGTAAATAAAGAAAGGAACGTCTGACCCGAGTTCTGCCGCCAGGGCCGCGAGTTCCTCCGTTGCCAGGCCAGCCCCGAGCGTTTCGTTGAGCGCGAGCAAGACCGTCGCCGCGTCGCTGCTGCCGCCGCCCAGGCCTGCGCCGTGCGGGACCTGCTTGGTCAGGCCGATTTTCACGGGCGGCATTGCACCGCCCAGCCGCTGCTTGAACAAGGCTGCCGCACGGAACGCCAGATTCCCCGCTCCGGTCGGCAGCGTCGGATCACTGCAAATGAGCTCGATCCCGTCCGCTCCGGCATCGGCCACGGTTGCCAGCGTAATCTCGTCGGCGAGATCGAGGGGAACCATCAGCGTCTCGATCTCGTGAAAACCATCGGCCCGGCGGCCCAGCACGCGCAAAGAAAGGTTGATTTTAGCGGGGGCGAGCCATTTCATAGACGGGAAATTTGCACTCTGTGACAACCGATCCTTCCGCGAAAGATAAAATCATCGTCCCGCTCGATGTTCCCGGCACGCCGGAAGCCGTGCGACTCGTGCGGCAACTCACCGGGATCATCAGCTACTACAAGATCGGCCTGGAACTTTTCACCCGTTGCGGACCCTCCGTGGTCAACGAGGTGCGGGAGGCTGCCGGGGAGCCCTGCCGAATTTTCCTCGATCTGAAGCTGCACGACATTCCGAACACGGTGCTGCACGCGGTCCGGGCGGCGGCGGCTCTGCGCATCGACCTGCTGACGGTCCATCTGTCGGGCGGCGGCGCGATGCTGAGGGCGGCGGCGCGGGAGGCAGGCGGCGGACTCCTCTTGCTCGGCGTCACGGTTCTGACGAGCAGCGACGAGGCGACGCTGCGCGAGGCGGGTGTCGCGGGATCGGTCGAGGAGCAGGTGCTCCGGCTGGCGGCGTTGGGGGTCGAGTGCGGTTTGCGCGGGGTGGTGGCGAGCCCGCTGGAAATCCGGGCGTTGCGTGGCAAACTCGGCGACCAGCTCAAAATTGTGACCCCCGGCGTGCGTCCGGCCTCGGCAGGCGGGGCGCAGGATGATCAGCGGCGGGTGATGACCCCGGGCGAAGCCGTCCGCGCGGGCGCGGATTTTCTCGTGATCGGTCGTCCCATCACCGCGCAGCCCGATCCCCGGCAGGCCGCGCAAGAAATTGTCGACGGCATCCGCGCGGCATGATCGGCCCGGCGCGCCTTTTTGACCGCCTTGAGGTGGTGGACGATCCCCGGGGACGCAGCGCCGCGCTCAACATGGCCATCGACGAAGCGCTGCTGGAAGGTTTGGCCGCTGCCCCCGTTCTACGGTTTTACCGGTGGCAGGGCCCGGCGGTTTCGTTCGGCTACTTCGATCAAGCCGAGCCCGTATTCCGTGCGTATCCGGAACGTGAAATGGTGCGCCGCTGGACGGGCGGGGGAGTCGTGGAACACGCCCGGGACTTCACCTACTCGCTGCTGGTGCCGCGTGCCCATCCGTTGACGGCGTTGCGGGCTG
Source organism: uncultured Chthoniobacterales bacterium (assembly GCA_964250705.1). Lineage (GTDB taxonomy): Bacteria > Verrucomicrobiota > Verrucomicrobiia > Chthoniobacterales > SZAS-18 > CAHJWO01. Next base: position 3,506 of record CAXUHC010000247.1, read on the forward strand.
AAGAATCGTACGGATTTTTGCACGGTGTTCTCGCAACCGCCATCGCCGCTGCTGGCTCGGTGGCTCCGGTACTGACCGATCGCCAGGCCGCCGCCATCCCCGAGCGCGTCTCGCGGGCTTGCTTCGTCAATCCGGTCCGCCACGACTTGCTTTTGCATGGCCACAAAGTCGCGGGTGCTGCCCAACGCCGGACGCGCCGCGGCTGGCTGCATCAGGGAAGCATCCAGTTCCCCGGCGAAACGGCGCAACTTTACGGGCGTTTGCGCGCGACCCTGCCTTCGGCTTTGGGCGAGATCGTGGAGCGACGCTCCATCCGGCCCGACGAAATGGCCGCCGCCAGCCGTTTGGCAGAAACCAAGTACGGCACGGACGCTTGGCTGCGCCGTTTTTGAGTGTCAGCGGGAGAGTGGCACCACCCGGCCCCTGCTGGTGCGGGGCGTCACGACAAGAGAAAGCGGTGCCGGGCGGTAGTCGAGTGCTTCGAGGCACCGAAACCGGTGCAACCGTATCTCGTCGAGGGTGTTAGATGCCGGCACGTTCGAGCAAGGAACGGAGCACGGTTTCCGCCTCGAAAAATTCGCGCGCGATTTCTGACGCCGCCCGGCAGTGAGCCTCGTAATTCTCACGGATGGAACCAATGGCTTTGGCGGCCTCGTCGACGGTATTGAACGCCAACAACCCTACGGCTCCACCGTAATAATCGGTAAATCCGGTTTGTTGGGTTACCACCGGCCGACCGGCCGCAAGGTAGCAAGCGCTACGGTCGCTGAACCAGCCGGTGTTCAGGCGCACGTACTGGTCCTTGGCGACGGTAAACTCTCCCTTCGAGGCACGGATGTATTCGACGTAGCTGCGATAGTCGACGCTGATTTCCTCGGGCGAGACAATCCGCCAGCCGCTGGCTCGAAACTGTTCGCCCAAGGCGTGATCCTTGAAAGCGGTCGCCAGCTCCAATTCCTCGCCTGCCAATCCCGGCGTGGGCCGGTATTTCACAAACTCCGGCAGCTTGCTCCACAGGTAGCTCTCGCCGCGCCAGGTGATGTCTTTTTTTCCTCCCGTCGCCAGATTGGCGATGGACGTGAACCGTGCGCCCGGTGCGGTAGTCATCGCGGCAGGACGCCAGAAATCCGTGACCACCGGCTGGCGCGTGGGAAGCCATTCGATCCCGTGCAACGGCACGGGGAATCCTGGCTGGCCGATGGTTTCGCCGAAGGTAAAGCGCGCGCAGTGCCGTCGTAGGAACGCCGTCGTGGCGGCATCCCCGTGGTCGACTTTAATTTGTTCGACGGCGGGATCGCTTTCGACGTAGATGATCCGTTCGCTGCGCAGGATGTCGTCGTTGAGTTCGTGCGAGCCGCAGAGGTTGAGCAGCGCATCGGCGTCAGTGTAGAGGTCGTTGAGAAACGGGCGCGTCAGCCCGGCGGTTTCGTCCGGCGACTTGTAACGCGGCGAGAACGCCCAGCGCCCCTCGAAACCGAATTCCGCCGCGAGCCGCGCCAGGATCTCCGCCGCGTAGGTGTAATCCTCGGTCGGCGTCTGTTGGACCGGATCGTAGGGAATGCGCGATGTGTCCTCAATATAGTAGACCTCGTGGCCCAGACGTTGCAGCCCGACGATGTAATGGATGTGCTGCCAGATCACCCCGGCAATCGGGCAATTGGCCATGAAACCGAGGACGGCGATTTTTTTACGCTTCATGCGGAATGAGCGGGGCAGGGGCGAGGGAGTATTGTCCGGCGCGATGAAGGCGGGCATAAGCCCCGTCACGCAGCAGCAGCTCGGGGCCGGAACCGACCTCGGCGATCGTGCCGCCTTGCAGGACGACGATCTTGTCGAGATGATGCACCGTGCCCAGACGGTGGCTGATGATGAGCGTGGTCCGGCCCCGCATGAGCTGTTTGAGGGTATCCATGATGGCCCGCTCCGTCGCCGGGTCCAGCGCGCTGGTCGGTTCGTCGAGCAGCAGGATGGGGCTGTTTTTAAGGAAAGCCCGGGCGATGCCGATGCGTTGACGCTGCCCGACGCTCAGGTGTCCACCGCGTTCGCCGACAGGGCTGTCGTAACCCCTGGGAAGCTGGTGGATGAATTCGTCGGCCTGCGCGCGCTGGGCGGCCTCGATGATCTCGAATTCCGTGGCGCCGGGGCGTCCGTAGGCAATGTTTTCGCGCACCGTCGTCGAGAAAAGAAGCGTGTCTTGCAGCACGAGACTGATCTGCGCGCGGAGTGATTTTTTCGTGAGGTCGCGCAGGTCGTGTCCGTCGAGCAGCACCCGGCCCGCCGTGGGATCGTAAAAGCGCGGCACGAGCGAAAGGAGCGTGCTCTTGCCCGCACCCGTGCCACCGACAAAGGCCACGCGTTCGCCGGCCCGGACCTCCAGGTTGACGCCGTTGAGGATCAACCGGTCGTGGTCGTAGCCGAAAGCCACGTCCTCGAAACGGATGCCGCCGTGGGTCGCGAGGATTTCAGTCGCGCCGGGTCGATCCCGCACGTCGTCGGCCTGGTCCAGGACCAGGTCACACCGCTGGAGCGCAACTTCTTCCGTACCGGAGCGGGTCTGACCGAATCGCTGGCCGTCCTGGACGACGCCTGGTCGCGACTCGCCGCCGGCTTGCACGCCCCGCCCCGGGACGGCCGCGGACTGCTGCGGGCCCGGCAGGCGGGCGCGACGGTGCCGGACGGGCCGATGCGCGTTGCGCTCAAGTAC
>CAXUHC010000248.1:0-1479 GCA_964250705.1 uncultured Chthoniobacterales bacterium
GCACCGATCCACGCGGCCGTCCTGGCGGGTGAACACGAGAGCGGCCTGACCGTCATGTACATGGACGCCGGACTGGACACCGGCGACATTTTGCGCGAGCACCGCGTCCGGTTGCGTCGGCGCGAGACCGCCGGTTCGCTCCACGACCGCTTGGCGGACTCGGCCCCGGCCGCCTTGTTCCGGGCATTGGACGACCTCGCGGCCAATTGCGCGCCACGCCAGCCGCAGGACGGTTCCCTGGCGACGCACGCGCCCAAACTGGCGCGCGAAAGCGGACGGATCGACTGGACGCACGACCACACGGCGCTCGACCGGTTCGTGCGTGGAATGCATCCTTGGCCGGGTGCCTGGACATTGTATCCCGCGTCGCCGCGTGCCCTCACGCTGAAGATTCACTCTGTCCTGCCCATCCGCAGGATCAACGGCGAGCCCGGGGAGATCGTTCGACACGGCGCCCGGGGGATTTCGGTGGCCGCCGGCGGGGGCGGGGGACTCCTCCTGCGCGAGGTGCAGCTCGAGGGCAAACGGCGGGTGACCGCCGGGGAGTTCGCGCGGGGCCACGCGCTGCCGCCGGGCCTGCGGCTGGGGTAGGACCTCCGGGCCCGGACGCGAACTTTTGCGTGACAACTTTGGCACAACCGTCTTTGCTGTCGGGGCCGCCTGCGGATCGGCTGCCATGCGGGCAAGGGATGCCTCCCGCCATTGGCATATCCCTTTGGTCCACAAGTCCTTTTGCCATGAATCTCGCCCCCACTCCCAAGTACCGACGCATCGTCCTGAAAATTAGCGGCGAGGCGTTGCGCAAAGTCGGCAGTCTCGACAACATCACGCCGGAAATCGTCCTGCGCATCGCCGAGAGCATCAAGGAAATCCGGGAACTCGGGGTGGAGGTCGCGGTCGTCGTCGGGGGTGGCAACATCTGGCGCGGCGCGGCGGCCAGCCAGCGCGGAATGGACCGCACGATGGCCGATTACATGGGGATGCTCGCCACGATCATGAACGGCATCGCACTCCAGAGCCAGTTGGAAGACATCGGGGTCGAGACCCGCGTCCAAACGGCCATCGAGGTCAAGAACGTCGCCGAGGCTTACGTCGTGCGCCGCGCGGTGCGTCACCTGGAAAAGGGGCGCGTGGTCATCTTTGTCGCCGGGACGGGCAACCCGTTTTTCACGACCGACACGACCGCCGCCCTGCGGGCCAGTGAAATCGGCGCGGAGATCATCCTCAAAGCCACCAAGGTGGACGGCATCTACACTGCCGATCCGGTCAAAGACCCGACGGCCACGCGCTACGAGCGCATTACCTACACCGAGGCGCTCTCCAAACGGTTGCAGGTCATGGACGCCGCCGCGTTCAGCCTGTGCCAGGATAACCACGTGCCCATCATCGTGTTCGACATGAATCAGCCAAGCAACATCCTGCGGGCCGTGATGGGCGAAAAGGTCGGCGGCCCGAACCGCTCGGGGTTCGACGCCGCGG
>CAXUHC010000248.1:1489-6191 GCA_964250705.1 uncultured Chthoniobacterales bacterium
CACGCTGGTGTCGGACCAAGGATGAAGGATGAAGGCGGGGGAAGAGGAGTGATCCGACCAGAATGCGAACGCGGAAGGACGATCTGAACGACCATTTGATTTGTGGACGTTCATCCTTCATCCTTCATCCTTCATCCTTTCCCCTTATGAATGCCGACGATCTCCTCCTCGAAGCCGAAGAAGGCATGGACAAAAGCGTCAGTTACATGACGCACGAATTTTCCAGCGTCCGCACCGGTAAGGCCTCGCCTGCCCTGGTCGAAAACGTGGATGTCGAGGCGTATGGCTCCAGCATGAAGCTCAAGCAGCTGGCGCTCATCACGACGCCCGAGCCGCGCTTGCTGGTCATCCAACCGTTTGACGCCGCAACCGTCAAAGACATCGAACGCGGGTTGAAAGAATCGCGCGTCGGCATCACGCCGATGGTGGACGGCAAGATCATCCGCCTGCCGATCCCTGAACTCAGCGAGGAGCGGCGCAAAGACCTCGTTAAAAGCATCCGGCAAATGGCCGAGGAAGCCAGGGTGCGGGTGCGCGGTCACCGGCGTGACGGCATCGACGGTGCCCGTAAGTCTAAGAAAGACAGCGAGCTGTCCGAAGATCAACTCAAGGATTTCGAGGACGGCATCCAGAAATTGACCGATCAGTACATCAAGTCCATCGACGAGCATCTAACGACCAAGGAAGCCGAGATCATGAAGGTGTGACGAAGACGGGAATCTGACCAACGAATTTTTACCCATGAAAGGTTTCCAACTTGCGGGCATGCTGTTTCTGACCGCGTGGTCGCTGACTTCCAACGCGACGGCAGCCCCAAAGAAGGGAGCATCCGCGCCTGTGAACGTGGTGCACCCGGCACCGGATTTCGCGTGGATCGGAGCGGGGGGCAAAGCTTATCCGGCGAAAAACTTCCGGGGTCAGCCGGTGGTCATCCTGGTCGCGCCGTCGCCGGAGGCGGGTGCATTGAGGAAGCAGGCCGCACGGATCGAGGACCTGTACCTCGATTTCTCGGCCAAAAAAACGATTTTCGTCGCGGCGTTCACGGCTCAAACCGGGCGCGTTGCCTCCAACGTGCCTTACGCCGTCGCGGCGAACGGCGCCTCGGTCGCGGCGGCCTACGGGGTTAATCCGAGCGAATTCTCGGTGATCGTGCTCAGCCCGGACGGGAACGTGGACATGGTGATCAACAAGGTCGAAGGCGCGCAACGCCTCCTCGACATCATCAATAATTCGTTCCAGCCGCAAGCCGCCGCGCGCACGGGCATCGGCGGGTAAACGTCAGGCCCGCAGGCCTCGGATCGCCGCGGCGGCATCGCCGGCCTTGAAGACCGACGTGCCTGCGACCAGCACGTTCGCGCCATGCCGGATGGAGACACGGGCGGTGTCTTGCTTGATGCCGCCATCGACCTCGATGTGGTAGCGCCAGCCGTTTTCGGCGCGCAGGCGGGCTGCCTCGGCCACTTTGTCCAATGTTGCCACGATGAACTCCTGTCCGCCGAAGCCAGGGTTGACCGTCATCACCAGAAGCAAGTCGATGTCGGGCAAATGCTGGGCGGCGGCGGAAAGCGGGGTGCCGGGATTGATGGCCAGGCCCGCCAGACACCCGGCGGCGCGGACGGATTTCAGGGTAGCGGCCACATCGTGTTTGGCTTCCAGGTGGACGTGGATGGAATGCGCGCCCGCTTCGATAAACCGCTGCAAATAGTGGTCGGGCCGCGAGATCATCAGATGCACGTCCAGCGTGAGTCCGACGGCTTTCTTCATCGCCGCCACCACCGCCGGACCGAACGAAATGTTGTCGACGAAATGACCATCCATCACGTCGAGATGCAGCCAGTCGGCCCCAGCGGCCTCGACGCGCCGGGCCTCCGCGCCGAGTTGGGAAAAATCGCCCGCCAACAGCGAAGGAGCGACGACGATCTGCTCAAAGGAAAGGCCCATGCCGTAAACTGAAGCGGACCCGGCGGAAAGTCCAGCGACGGCGGTTGCTTCCGGCGCGCACCTGCGGTCTGTTGCGAACCGTGGACGACCCGCCGCTCATCGACCTGCACAGCGACACCCATTTCATGGGCGAGGCGTTGCGTCAGGCGTTGCGCGCCTACGAACTCGGCGAGGTGCCGGTGGGCGCGGTGGTCGTGCGTGGCGGGCGGGTGATCGCGCGGTCGTTCAACCAGGTGGAAGTCCTCAAGGACGCCACCGCCCACGCCGAGATGCTGGCGATCACGCAGGCGGAGAACGCCGTGGGAGACTGGCGGCTCAACGATTGCACGCTCTACGTCACGAAGGAGCCCTGCCCGATGTGCGCCGGCGCGGCGGTCCACGCACGGCTCGGGCGAGTCGTCTTTGGCTGCCCGGACGCACGCGGCGGAGCGGCGGGCGGATTGCTCAACCTGCTGCAACACCCGTCGCTCAATCACCGTTGCGAGGTTAGCCCCGGCGTGCGCGGCGAGGAGTGCGGGCGGTTGCTGCGCGAGTTCTTCCGCGAACGGCGCGCCGGGACGGGCGAAAAATCCCCATGACAAACGCGCGGTCGGCGCGATAGTACCGGGCAAAAGCTTTCCTATGGACGTTTTGCAAAAGCTCGGCATCGCTCTCGGCTTTGCCACCCTGGCAGGTCTCAATCTGTACCTGACCGTTTTCGCCACCAGCATGGCGATCCATTTCGGCTGGATTGCCCTGTCGCCGGAGTACCAGAGCCTCGCGATCTTGGGCGAAACCCCCGTGATGATCATCGCGGGCGCGTTGTTCCTGGTGGAATTCTTCGCGGACAAAGTGCCCTGGGTCGACTCGGCCTGGGACACGATCCACACCGCGATCCGCCCCATCGGGGGTGCGTTTCTGGCGGTCAAAACGCTCGGCCACGCCGACCCGGTTTTCGACGTGATCGTGGCGCTCCTCGCGGGCGGGGTCACCCTGACGGTCCACGGCGCGAAGGCCGGGACGCGCCTCGTGGCCAACGGTTCGCCGGAGCCGTTTTCCAACGTGGCTTTGAGCGTGGCCGAGGATGTGGGCGTGGTGGGCGGGCTGGGGCTGATGGATTACTCGTATCGCCACAATCCCTACCTCGCGTTGATTGTCTTCGGCACGGTTGTTCTGACGCTGCTTTACGTCACGCCGAAGATTTTCCGCTTCACGCGGATTCGGGTCTGGCTGCTGTGGAAGAAGCTCGCCTCACCGCCCGCCGACGAGAAATCGGCGTTGCCGGTCAGCGAACTGCCGCCTGATCCCGACGTGCTTTTCAGCCGTTTGAACCCGGCAGGAGAGGCTATTGCTTGGGCCGCACCGTGCCTGACGGGCAGCTCCAAGGGTGGGCTGCCGACGAATTTTTCCGGCTGGCTCATCGCCACCACGCCGTCCACGGGCAAGCTGCATTTCGTGGGCCGGCGCGGGTGGCGTTCGCTCAGCAGGACGCTCGACCTCGCGGGTTGCAAGGCGGCGCACGAGTCACGCTTCCTGAGCGAAGACTTGGTGGTTTATCATCCGGACAAGGCGACCAGACAGGTATTCGTTTTCGACCGCTCCAGGGCGGGGCTGGTCCACGCGGTTACCGAGCGGTTGCGCGAACGATTGGCCCTCCAGGAAACGACCGCGCCCGCGCCCGCCGAGGCCGAGCGGGAATTGGCTCCGGTCTAGCTCGCGGATCAAAAATCGCGTGAATAGGTGGATGCAGAAGGCGTCTTTATTGATGCGGCGGGTATCCAACCTGCTGATAGATCGCCAGAGGAATCCGCTGGTCGACCCGCGACGAGACCGGGTGCCGGATGGCACAAGGCCGGTCGTTTGAGGCCACGCGATTCCCTTGCACGGTCCCGACCGCTTACCCGGCGGTGCCGATACGAAGTAACCCACCAAAGATACCCACATGAAAACCCAGTCCTTCCGCAACCTCCTCGCCATCGGCACGATTATCCTGACGCCGCTGGCCCTGGTCCACGCCCAGACAACCGTCACTACCACCGAAGCCGTGCCCGTCACCACCACGGCGACCACCGTTCAATCGACCAACACCGCTGGCACCATCCAGGAATTCACCCCCGGCAGCTCGCGCATCATCGTCAAAACCTCGGCTGGCTCGCCCGTGACCTATTCGTACTCCAAGAAAACGACTTTCGTGGACTCTACCGGCAACGTGGTCAACTACGAGACCATCAAGGCCGGTGAACCGACCACCGTGTACTACACCACCGAGAACGGCGAGCCCGTGGTGAGCAAAGTCGTGGTGAATCGCACCGTTGCCCCCGCCGCCGTCACCAAGACGGAAACCACCGAGACGACCACGACTACGACCGGCAAGCACTAAGCGCCCCAAACCCGTTCGCACCGCTTGCTCATGAAACACGTTACCATTCTCCGCCTCGTCCTCGGCGCCACCGCTATCCTGCTGACCGCCGCCTGCTCTTCGGAGCCAGCCGTCACCGAGACCACTACGACGCATCAGACCACCTCGACCACCGAGTTGCCGCCCACGCCGACGACGACTTCGCAGACGACCACCACGGTTCGTCAGTAAACCAAACGGTCATCCAAACTTTCGCGCGGCACTTCTCCCCGGGAGAATGCCGCGCGTTCGTGTTTTGGAGCGTATCCCGTTTGGGTAAGTCGCGCGCTTGCTGCTGCGCTGTCATCCTGAGCGGCAGCGAGTCCGCGAGCGAGAGCCGAAGGACCTTCCGGCCGCCGGTAGGCAAGCCGCGGTGTCTGCCGA
>CAXUHC010000249.1:0-6180 GCA_964250705.1 uncultured Chthoniobacterales bacterium
GATGGCCTGTAGCCACGGCGCTCCGTTGCCGTGTCTACAGCTTTTCTCGAAATTTCCCGAACTTCAAAGGAGACGCCAGAAGAAATAGACCGTCGTCACAACGCCGGTGAAAATGACGAACCTGCGAATCCACGCGGGCGGGAGCCGCCGCGCGAGCCACGCCCCCCCGTACCCGCCCGCGACCCCGCCCGCCATCATGCAGAGCGCTTCGGGCCAGTGCACGATGCCCTGCACGATGAACGTCACCACCGCCGCGCCGTTGAACACCGCGCTGAGCAGCGTCTTGAAGGCGTTCATCGCGTGGATGTTCTTCATCCCCAGCAGCGCGAGCATCGCCAGCAGCATGATCCCCGCCCCCGCGCCGTAGTAACCGCCGTAGATCGCGATGACAAACTGAATCGCGCCGGTTCTGGCGAGTGATTTGCGGTCGTCGTTCTCACCCAGCGAAAGTTTCAGCCGGGCCGACACCTGCGGCCCGAACGCGAACAGGACCGTGGCAAAAAGCGTCAGCCAGGGCAGCAACCGGTCGAAGGTAATCTGCGGTGTGTGCAGCAAAATCCAAGCGCCCACCACCCCGCCGGCCAGACTGATCGCCCCCAACACCACCGCCAGCCTTCCCCGCGCCGCCATCTCCCGACGGTACGCACCGAAGCTCGCCAGCGTGCCCGGCCACAGCGCGACCGTGCTGGTCGCATTGGCGATTTTGGAAGGCAGCCCGCAGCTGGTCAGGATCGGCAGCGTCAAGAAACTGCCGCCACCGGCTACCGCGTTGATCATCCCCGCACCCACGCCGGAAGCCGCGATGAGCGAAGCTTGTGCAAAATTCATCGCGCGGGGGCCAACACCCTGACGGCAGTGGAAAATTCCATCAGGAAGCATATCCCCGATCACCGTTCCGGCAATCGGCGCTCGGGTTTTTCCAGCGGCAGACTTGTGCCGGAGGCCGCCCGCCTGCTATGTTCTCCGACGCAAGGTCCCAAGACGTTCGTTCGTTTCATCTGCCGTTTTCATGCCCACGCATTTTCAGGGTTCACCGCAAGAAGTCCGTGCCTTGGACACTTTCACCAAGCTGGTCCGCGCCGCCGGGTCGATCATCGCCCGGACCAGCCGCCCGCTTGCCACCAGCGGGCTGACCGTCGGGCAATTCGGCGTGCTGGAAACGCTCCTCCACCTCGGTCCGCTCCACCAGTGCGAACTCGCTCGCAAGCATCTGCAAAGCGGCGGCAATATCACCATGATCGTCGATAATTTGGAAAAAGCCGGGTTGGTGCGGCGCGAGCGCCTGCCGGAAGACCGGCGCTACGTGCGGGTGCACCTGACGGACGCGGGCCGCGAACGGATCGCGGAGCTTTTCCCGCGTCAGGCGCGCAACGTGACCGAACAAATGAGCGTGCTGACCGATGCCGAACAAGAGGAACTGGCGCGCCTCTGCCGAAAATTGGGCTTGGGACCGGCTCCGGCGGACACGGTGTGCGAGGGTAACGCCGCCGCGCTGAGCAACCCGTGCCCCGAGATCGGCATCGCGCTCGCCTGACGAAACAGGCAGCGCAAGCTGCCGGTTGTTCTGCCAGCCAAGGATGGCTTTCCGAGCCGGTCCCCGGATTCCCCCGGGTGACCGTGCCCGACTTTTGGCATCTTCTTCGAGATAAACAGGGACGGGCCCGGAAAGCCGTCAGAACCCTTTTGCCCATCCGATTCAGGTGCGATAATCCATCCGCCTGCGAGCGTTGTCATCTTCCGAGCCGATTCTGCTTTTCGGCAGCCTCCCGTTTCCTCCCTCACCATGAAAAAAATCTACGGTCCATTCTTCAGCGGTCGGGCGGCGTTTGGCTGGCTCATCGTCCGCATCGTCTACGGGCTGGGCCTGACTCTCCACGGCTACCAGAAATTTGTGGGCGGCGGTCCGTTTCACTGGGGAGATCAAATGGGCATTCCCCCGTTTTGGCAAAGCATGGCGTTTTTCGCGGAGTTTGCGGGTGGCATGGCGATGATCCTCGGTTTGCTGACGCCGCTGGCGGCGTTGGGCATCACGATCACGATGATCACGGCCCTCATCAAATTTCATTTTCCCCGGGGCGCGGTCTACGTTCCTCTCCACGGCGGCCCGGATTGCGAGGCCGCCGTTCACAACCTGGCGTTTGCCATCGCTGCGCTTCTCATGGGGCCGGGCTCGCTTTCGCTCGACGCGCTGCTCTTCAAGCGCCGTTGGCAAAGCAACCCTTACGCACCCTGATTTTATGGAAGCCGTCAGCAGACTCTATCAAGTTACCGCAGCAACTGGCCGGGGAGCGGACCGCCTTCTCTCAAAGGCCGGCGCGGCCGTCGAATCGCGGCTGACCCCGCTACCTGTGGCCGGGTCCAACCGCTAACCGCGTATGTTGGCGGCGTACTGGATCGGCAATTTTCTTTTCAGCGCGATTGGTTTCGTCGCTCTCTGCTACGCCAGGAAACAGGGGCTCTGGAAAATAGCCCTGATTGGCGTGCTGCTGATGTTTTATCCTTATTTCGTTTCCGACACGTGGATATTATACGGTGTCGGCATTGCCCTGACGGTTTGCTTGTTCATGTTCACAGATTAGATGCGTGAACATGAATAGCGATAACGAATAGACTCGGATCAGGGAAGGAAAAATTTCGTACCGGGGCCGGAACCCTGGCGCTTGAGCACCTTGGGATTATCCTTGATAAATTTGCGCACGCGTAAAGCGTCTTGATTGACATTGTCAGCGAGTTGTTTGGCGTTCATCCCCATCTTGCCTTCGGCGGCCATGGCTTTAAGAAGGAGGCCCTTGAGTTCTTCGTCGCCGATGGATGGGCGGCGCGTGCGGCGAACCCGGCCTTCGGTGGCGTGCCGACCGGTCAGACCGGCAAGTTCGTTCTCCAGATCCGCGACGGCACGGCGGGCTTCGTTGAGCTTTTGCCGGATTTCATCCACGGCTTCCTGCTTGAGCGTTTCAATCTGCCTTTGCAGTTCTTCAATCTTACCAAGTGCGTTAGTTTTAGTTGCCATAAGCGCGCGATCTTAGTGCACACGCGCTACCGCGTCAAACGACTGCAATGAAATAAAAGTTTCCAAAACCACACTACTCTTTCTCTTGTGAAATGAGGAACGTGTTTCCAACCTTATTTTGTTAACGATTGGCAAGCAGGCAAACGCCCCCCGTTTTCGCTTGGTCTGCGCACGCAGCCCTGCCACCAATTTCCACACACATCGGGTAAATTTGCGACGAGCAGGGACGCTCCTCTCTACCTTATCTCTCCGCTCAATCCTCCCGCAGAGCGGCCAGTGGATCAATGCGCGTCGCCCGGCGTGCGGGCAGATAGCTGGCCGCCAGTGCGACCGCCCCGAGCGAACAAGCAACGATGCCCAGCGTGGCCGGATCGTTAGCCGCCACGCCGTAGAGCAAATTCTTGAGCAGGCCCGCCAGGGCCAGCGAGGCGAGAAGCCCCAGGACCAGCCCGATCACGATCAGGCGCGTTCCCTGCCCGAGCACGAGGCGCAGCACGTCCTCGCGTTGCGCGCCGAGGGCGAGACGAATGCCCAACTCGCGGGTGCGCTGGCCGACGCTGTAGGACACCGTCCCATAAATGCCCAGAATCGCCAGCAGCAGGGCCATCGCGGCGAACCCGCCGAACAACACGACGTAGAGCCGCGCCGGGGCGATGCTGCCGGAAACGGCGCGCGCGAGCGTGGAAATCTTGCCGATGGGCTGGTCCGCGTCCACCTGCCAGATCGCCGCCTGGACGCCTTTAGTCAGGCTCTCGGCGCTGAGTCCACCCGCCGCGCGGACGTAAAGCGTGGCGTACGTCTGCGGACGCTGGAGGTAACACAGATAGATTTGCGGCGGGGCTTCCTTGTCCAGTCCGCTGCGGCGCACATCCCCAACGATTCCGATGACCTCAAAAGTGGCCGGGGTCCGGGAGCCGACCAGGGAAAAACGGCTACCCAACGCTTTACCGTCCACCAGGAAACGGCGTGCAAAGGCCCCGTTGACCACCGCGACCGAAGGAGCGCTCGCGTCGTCGTGCTCGTCGAAACTCCGGCCCTGCAAGATGGGAATGTCCATCGTGGTGAAAAAGGCGGGATTCACCGCGTCGTAAGCAGCGGTTTGCCGGGCAGTTTCCGGCGTGCCCTCGGCCTGGCCGGGTAGGAGAAAACTCATGGGAATGAACCAATTGAATGGCTCGGTGGTGCTCAGCGCGACGCCCGTCACGCCGGGAACCGACCCGGTTCCTGCCAGCAAGCGCCGCGTGTACGCGCGACGGTGATCGGCGTCGGCATAGCGGGTTTCCGGGAGCGACAGGTTGAGCATGAGCATGCGTTCCGTCCGGATGCCGGCAGGGGTGCGCAGGGTCGCCAGAAAACTGCGGCCCATCAATCCCGCGCCCGCCAAGAGCATCAGCGCCAGCGCGATTTCCGCGACGACCAGGGTCGCCCGAATCCGTGCACCGCCGGGGCCTTCCGACGTGCCGCGCCCGCCCGCGGCCAGCGACTCGGAAGGGTCCTGACGCGCCGCGATCCAGGCCGGGAGCAACCCGGTCACGACCCCGGTCAGCACCGCGATGCCGAGGGCGAACCACAACACGGGTTGGCTCAGCCGGATTTCCTCCTGGTACGGAGAGGAACCCGCCGGGAGCAACCCGGCCACGGCATCCACGCCCCAGGCTGCCGCCAGCACGCCCAGCCCCCCGCCGATCCCGGCCAGCAGCAGGCTCTCCGTCAAACAGAGCCGCAGGATGCGCGCCCGGCTCGCGCCGAGGGCCAGCCGCACACCCATTTCCCGGCGGCGTGCCCCGGCGCGGACCAGTTGCAGGTTGGCCACGTTGGCGCAGGTCACCAGCAGCAGGCAGCCCACCGCGCCAAGCAACATCCAGAGCGCGTGTTTCGTGCCGCCACCGACAATCGACGCGCTCAGACCCAGCACCGCCAGCCGCGAGTTCTTGTATCGGGAAGGTTCCGCCGCCGCCAGATTGCTGGAAACCGTCGCCAGCCGGGTGCGCAAGGACGCCAGTTCCCGCTCACCACCGGCGAACCGGCCAAACGTGAGCAGCGAGCGGTCGGCGGCGGCGCTCATTTCCGGGCCGTCGTCGGCCAGCGAGGTCCACAGATCGCAGTTGCCGTTGGCATCCTTGAAGCCCGGCGGCATCACCCCGATGACCGTGTAGGGTTTGTCCGCCAGCGTGATCGTACTGCCGATGATCCCTTCCGCCGCGTTGAACTGCGTGCGCCAGAGCGGGTCGCTCAGGACGACGGTGAGCGGACTGGCCGCCCGACAGTCGGCGTCGTTGAAGGTGCGTCCCAACCGTGCGGGGATGCCGAAAACGCGGAAATAGTCCCGGCTGGTCTGCCCCACGAGCAACTGGGCCGGGGCCGGCACGTGGGTCAGGTTGATGTAATCGTAGTTGAAGCCGCCCAGGACGGAAAAACCGCTTTTCGGATCGTCGCGCAATTGTTTGAGGACTCCCGGCCGCAGGCCATCCAGGGAGTTTTCACCCGCTGATGGGTCCTTCATGCCGACGCTGACCAGTTCCGCCGGATTCGGATACGGCAGGGGACGCAGCAGCAACGTGTAAACCACGCTGAAAATCACCGTGCAGGCGGCGATGCCCAGCGCCAGCGAACCCGCCGCCGTGAAAGCAAACAGCGGATTCCGCAAGAGGGAACGGCAACCGACGCGCAGATCTTGAAACATGATCGTCAAAATGTGGCGCCACTCAGGCGGTGAGCGCGGCGGGTTCGGCGGCGGCGATGGGCTGGTCCTCGACCACGCGCCCGTCGAAAAGGTGAATGGTGCGCGCGGCGCACTTGGCGAAACGCTCGTCGTGCGTGACCATGCAGATCGTCGCGCCGCCGGCATGCAGGTCGTCGAGCAGGCCCATGACGGCCTCGCCGTTGCGGCTGTCGAGATTGCCCGTCGGCTCGTCGGCCAGCAGGACCGCCGGATGCCCGGCCAACGCCCGCGCGATCGCCACGCGCTGCTGCTGGCCGCCGGAAAGCTGGTTGGGCAGGTGCCGGTTGCGGTGGCCCATGCCGACGCGTTCCAGGGCCTCGTTCGTGCGCTGCTTGCGCTCGGCGGCGCTCAGTTCCGAGCGGTAGGTCAGCGGCAGTTCGACGTTCTCGAACACCGTCAGGTCGCCGATCAGGTTGAAGCTCTGGAAGATGAACCCGATCTCGCGGTT
>CAXUHC010000250.1:0-6174 GCA_964250705.1 uncultured Chthoniobacterales bacterium
TGATCGACTTCCTGCTTTCGGCTCATGAAGGGAAAGGGCCGCCGAGACGCTTCTTCGCGGACCTCCGCGCAGAAGTGAAGGCGGACCAGGAAACCTTGCGCGATCTGGTAGACGCGCTCGGCTTCGCGCCGGGGTCCACGCGTCAGGCCGCCGCCTGGATGCTGGAGAAGTTGGTGCGGATCAAATTCCTCTTTGCCGGACCGGGCAAGGGCAGCCTGGGCGAACTCGAAGCGTTGGAAGCACTGGCGCTCGGTATCGAGGGAAAGGCCGCGCTTTGGGCTGCGCTGACCGTCGTTCCAGACGCGCCTCCTGCCCTGTGCGCACTGGACCTCGTCGATCTTCAAACACGCGCACGGGAGCAGCGTACGCGGGTAGAAGCACGGAGGCTGGAAGTCGCCGCCAACGCCTTCGGCTCACCGGACTAGCCCTGTCCCAAGCTAGGGGTTTTAACGGGCCTTGGCAGTAACCGCGCTTTTCTGAGATCAAGCGTCCTCGCGCTTGCTCCGCAGGAAACTGAATAAGGCTGCCACGAGAGCCGCGCCCACGAGGACCCTCGTGACCAAACTCTGCCGGTTGTGCTTCCATTCTGCCTTCCAGCCCAGTTCGCCGGG
Organism: uncultured Chthoniobacterales bacterium; assembly: GCA_964250705.1. Classification (GTDB taxonomy): domain Bacteria; phylum Verrucomicrobiota; class Verrucomicrobiia; order Chthoniobacterales; family SZAS-18; genus CAHJWO01. Next base: position 612 of record CAXUHC010000250.1, read on the forward strand.
AATGTTCGGCACATGGCCGCGGCCGAGGTCTTCCAGTACTCCTTCTACTTCCCCCACCCGATCCGCCAGCATCAGCGGAAGCCAGTGGCCATAACTGGATTCGCTATACTTGAAGGCGAAGCGCCGGAGCACGCCGCTCAAGCCGGTGGGCGGCGACACGGTTCCGAAAACCGCCGTCAGGTTGGGCCGCTCGTTGGAGTGCAGCACTTCGACGGTCGCGGGCTGTAACGGTGGACGTTCCCAGGTGTAGCCCTTTTGTTCGGCGTCGGTGCGGCGCTTCATTGGGTAGGTCGGATCGTTCTTCGGATCGGCGTCCACGCCCCATCCCTTGATCTGCGTCGGGTCTATTGGTGTGTGTTCCATGGCGTTTCCTTTTTCCTAACTGCGGGCGGAAGGCGGCAGGAGCACGGGCTTGATGCAGCCGTCGAGCTTGGCCGAGAAAATCCGGTAGGCGTCCGACACGTACTCCAAAGGAATGCGGTGGGTAATCATCGCTTTCGGGTCAAGCACTCCGTCCTGGATGTGCTTGATCAGGCGCGGCAACAAGCGTTTTACCGATGCTTGGTTCGCTCGGATCGTCAGGCCTTTATTCACCACGTTGCCAATGGGGATCAGCGTGTCGATGGGACCATAGACTCCGACGATGGAAACGATGCCGCCTTTCTTCACGCCGTTGATCGCCCAATGTAGCGCGGTGGCCGAACCGCCCTGCAGGAAGAGTTTCCGGCCCAGAATCGTCTGCGCGAAGTTGCCGGCGGCCTCCGCGCCCACGGCATCAATGCACACGTCCGCGCCCATCCCGTCGGTGGTTTTCTTGAGAAAAAGGACCACGTCGTCGATCTCCTTGAAATTGTAGGCATCGCAGGGCGCGTAGTTGCGCACAAAGTCGAGGCGGTAGTCGATGTGGTCGATCACAATGACGCGACCCGCGCCGAAGAGCCAGGCGCAACGCGCCGCCATGATCCCCACCGGACCCGCGCCGAAAACGACGACCGTGTCGCCGGGCTGGATGCCGCCCATCTCGGCGGCCTGATAGCCGGTGGGCGTCACGTCGGTGAGCATGACGGCGTCATCCGGGTCCATCCAATCGGGAATGACCATGGGGCTCACGTCGGCGTAGGGCACGCGCACGTATTCAGCCTGCCCGCCGTCGTAGCCGCCCGCGGTATGCGAGTAGCCGAAGATGCCGCCGACCGCCGTGGCTTCCGGGTTGGACTCGTGGCAGTTGCCGTACATCTCCTGTTGGCAGAACCAGCATTTGCCACACGCAATGTTGAAGGGCACCAGCACATGGTCGCCGACCTTCAACTTCTGCACCTCGTCGCCGACCTGCTCCACCACGCCCGTGAACTCGTGGCCAAAGGTCATCCCGGGCCGGGTGTCCGGCACGGAGCCGTTGTACAGGTGCAGATCGGACCCGCAGATGCAGGAGCGCGTGACCCGGACGATGGCATCCTGCGGATGCAGGATCTCCGGCATGGGTTTCTGGTCGATGCGGACCCGCAAGGGGCCCCGGTAGTTCATGGCGAGCATAGCGATGGTTCGGGTGGTCCTAATACGACAAGTTTCTGCCTTGTGGTTGTGAGGATGGGTCGTCTTCCACGATGGGTTCGCCGGTCCCGCGAAAAAAGCGGCGGATGAACCATCTCTTGGCGAACCGTGGGATAAAGAGCGGAGTCGTCCGTTGATAACGGCCGTAGGGCGCACCGTAAGCCATCCGCAAACGCGCGCCGTCGTGCCGGCAGCCAGGCACCGCGTACCCGTTGCTCAGCAAAGCCGCGATTAAGCGGTTATTCCCAGCCGCTTTGTGTAGGGAGCCGTTGGCGGCGGCTCAATGGTGTGCTTTGTCCTTCGCTCTCTCTGTCGTGCCACGCTCTGGAATAGGTCGTAGTGGCGATGCATTCATTCGCAACCAAGCTGCCCGTTTTCATCGAACTTACCTGCATGAGCGAATCCAGCACCAAAGAGCTTGTCGATCCCCGTGAGCGTTTTCCCCGACCACCGTTTGCCCAACTCAAGATGACGGCACCCGGCAGTGAAGCGAAAATGCACCCGCATCCGGACCACGGCGAGGAGTCCTACACGGGCAGCGGCAAACTGCTGGGCCGGGCGGCTTTGATCACCGGCGGAGACAGTGGCATCGGCCGGGCCATCGCGCTCTGCTACGCCAAGGAGGGGGCCGACATCCTTTTTACCTGTTTGCCCGAAGAAAAAGCGGACGCCGACGAGACGGTTCGGCTGGTCGAAGCGACCGGCCGCCGGGCCGTGGCGTTGCCTGGCGACATCCGCCAGAAGGCGTTTTGTGAGCACTTGGTCGAGCAGACCGTCAGCACCTTTGGTCGCTTGGACATTCTGGTGAACAACGCGGCTTTCCAGCGCACGTGCGACAAGCTGGAGGATTTCACCGAAGAAGACTTCGACGCGACGTTCCGCACCAACGTGTACGGCACGTTCTTCATGTCGCAGGCAGCCATCCCGAAGATGAAACCCGGCGGCTCGGTCATCAACACCGTGTCCATCCAAGGCTACGATCCGTCCGAGAATCTGTTGCCATACGCCTCCACCAAGGCGGCGCTGATCAACATGACCAAAACCCTGGCCGCGCTGGCAATCAAGAGCGGGGTGCGCGTCAACGCGGTGGCCCCGGGACCGGTGTGGACGCCGCTCATCCCGGCCACGCTGCCGCTGACTCAAACGGTCATGTTCGGCAAGCAATCGGCGTTCGGACGCCCAGCCCAGCCGGTCGAGCAAGCGGTGATCTACGTGTTTCTGGCGTCCGACGACGCCAGCTACGTTACCGGGGAGATTTATGGGGCGACCGGTGGCAGGTCGCCGGTTTGATCCCAGCGGACGGTGTCAAACGAGGGGAGCGGGCTTGCGAGAAGAAGCGTTCGCCCGTCCTCAAGCTTCGCGCGAGCTTCACGGTCCTCTCCTGGAGATCGCTCAAATCGAACTGGCATAACGAAAGTCTCCCTGGATGACCGCCCCGTTTTCTTTCCACAATACTTACGCCCGGCTGCCGGAGCGGTTCTTTACGCGGCTGGCGCCCACTCCGGTGCGTGTTCCCAGGCTCATCCGGCTGAACCGGTCCTTGGCGTTGAGTTTGGGACTCGACCCGGATTGGCTTGCCGGCCAGGAAGGCATCGAAATCCTCGCTGGCAACCGGGTCCCTCCAGGGGCGGAACCCATCGCGACCGCCTACGCAGGGCACCAGTTTGGTGGGTTTGTCCCGCAGCTCGGAGACGGGCGCGCGATCCTCTTGGGTGAGGTCATCGACCAGGGTGGTTTCCGGCGCGACATCCAGCTCAAAGGCGCGGGGCCGACGCCCTTCTCTCGCCGTGGTGACGGCAGGGCCGCCCTGGGTCCAGTCCTGCGCGAATACGTGGTTAGTGAGGCGATGTTCGCACTGGGCATCCCCACCACCCGCGCGCTCGCGGCGGTGACCACCGGGGAGACCGTGTTCCGCGAAGGGGCGCTGCCCGGGGCCGTGCTGACGCGGGTCGCCTCTAGCCATATCCGCGTCGGCACGTTCCAGTTCTTCGCCAGCCGGGGCGACGTGGAGGGTGTGCGGTTGCTCGCGGACCACGTCATTGCCCGCCATTATCCCGATGCCGCCCAGGCCGAGCGTCCGTACCGCGCTCTCCTCGACGCCGTGGTCAAAGCACAGGCCGAACTGATCGCGCAGTGGATGTTGGTCGGGTTCATCCATGGCGTCATGAACACGGACAACATGTCGATTGCCGGTGAAACCATCGACTACGGACCCTGCGCTTTTCTGGATCAATACGACCCGCAAGCAGTTTTCAGCGCGATCGATAGTCAGGGCCGCTATGCCTACATGAACCAGCCTGCCATCGGAGGCTGGAATCTGACGCGCCTGGCGGAGTGTCTTCTGCCAATCATATCTGGGGATGAAGACCTTGCTGTGGCGCAAGCGCAGGAGGCGCTCGGAGCTTACGCGACAATCTTTGAAAAAGCCCACGAAGCAGGGCTCCGGCGCAAGCTCGGCCTGCGCACGGAACAGGACGGGGACGCGGCACTCGGGCGCGATCTCCTCAAAGCGATGAGTGCAAACGGGGCGGATTTCACCCTCACTTTTCGTCGGTTAAGCAGCGCGGCGCCGGGTCCAGAGGTCGATGCGGGCGTGCGGAGCCTATTTTCCGATCCAATCACTTATGACGAGTGGGTGCCACGCTGGCGACAGCGTGTCGCGCAGGAAGAAACAGACGAGGTGGCACGGCGCGCCGCGATGCGAGCCGTGAACCCGGCCTATATCCCACGCAACCATCAGGTGGAGGCGATCATCAGAGCGGCTGTCGATCACGATGATTTCGGCCCGTTCGAGGCATTGCAGACCGTGCTCGCAAAGCCGTTCAACGACCAGCCAGCCTATGCGCGCTATGCGGAGCCGCCGCAACCTCACGAACGGGTGTATCAGACCTTCTGCGGGACGTAGCTCCCGGAGCATCGCGGCAGGTTTTACGCTGCATCTGTTCAAGCCGTTTCCACCGTTGGACTTGGAAAAAAGCCCTGGCGTTGGTCCCGGCGCGGACTGTTACGCCGGTCCTCGCTTCTTAAAGCTAAAGGGGAGCCAGGAGCGTCATGCGCGTGCCCTGCCCGGGCGCGCTGTCGATACGCAGCTCTCCCCCGAGCAAAGCCGCGCGGTGGCGGATGTTTGCCAACCCAAAGCCGCCGCGCCCGAAATCGCTTGTGGCAAGCGCCACCGGATCAAAGCCCGGCCCTTCGTCCGCTACCACGACTCGCAAGGTGTTGCCGTCATCCCGGCTCATCGTGACAGCGACCGCACTGCCGTGGCCGTACTTGACCGCGTTCAGCAGAAGCTCCCGCACCGCCCGAAAGAAGAACACGCGCAGGTCGGCGGCGCTTGGATCATCGGCGGCGTTGGCGTGGACCGTTATTTCGACCCCGTGTTGTTTGCTCACTTCCACCGCCAGCCACCCGAGTGCCCCGGCCAGGCCGCGTTCGTAGAGCACCGGCGCGCTGAGTTCCACCGTCAGCGAGCGCGTCGCTTTGCCCGAGCGGTCCAGCAGTTCCGCGATGTCACGCGCATATTCGTCTTTCTTGGCAGCATCCTTTGCCATGAGCAATACCTGGACGTTGAATGAAGCAGCCATGAGAAGCTGTTGCAGATCGTCGTGCAAAAGCTCGGCAAAGCGGCGTTGCTCGCGTTCTTCGGCCAGCAGTAGTTCTCCCGACACACCGCGGAGTTGTTCGGCCCGTTGAATCGCGATGGCCGTGCGCTCTTCCACCTGTTTTTCCAGGTTGGCATTTAACGCCGCCAACTCCGCCAAGAGGTCGCGCACCTGGTATTGTCGGCGGCGAGCAGCGAGGGCCGCTTGCATGACCGATATTAGGGTTGCCACCGGCAGCGGACGTTGGAGCGAGATCACGCCCGGGTGCATTGCCAGTCGCTCCATGCAAGCATCGCCTCCGCTGGTGGGCTGGCCGTGGCGTCGCTCGCTGCGTGATACGACGAGCGACAGGCTCGACCAGGCCGGTTGCGCCGCCAAGGCAGCGTCGAGCCGTTCGAGGGTTTGCGTCC
>CAXUHC010000251.1:0-1016 GCA_964250705.1 uncultured Chthoniobacterales bacterium
TGCAAGCGTGAAATGGAATAAAGCGCGAGGCCGCCATGGCTCGTTCGCTGGAGCGCCTTGTTAGGCGTGGCCGGGTGGTTCAAGGCTTTCGGAAGGCAGCGCCGCAGGAGGTTCTGCCGTGAGCCGAGCGTCTGTCCAGGCGCTCGCTGCAGCCAGTAAATACAAACGGCACATTGGTTACAACGTGGAGCGTAGAGGGAGGACGAACTGCAAGCCTGCGTGAAGGCACAGCGGCGCTGCCTCGCCTAACGTGAAGTAGACGAACGAACATCGCAAAATAAGGCGAAGTTCATTCGCCTAGCAAGGCAAACCCGGCGTTGACCCGAAGGTTTGCACGTTGGACCACACGGCGCACCGGGTTTATCCTGCTCCCGTGCAGCAGAACCGGACTTTTCGCTCAATCTATCACCACGGCTTCATCCGCGCGGCGGTTTGCATCCCGCAGGTCCGCGTGGCGGACCCGGCGTTCAACGTCCAGCGCACCCTCGGGCTGGCGCGCCGGGCGTCAGAGGCCCACGCCGCCGTCGCGCTCTTCCCGGAGCTGGGGATTTCGGCTTATTCCAACGAGGATTTGTTTCATCAGGATGCGCTGCTCGACGCGATCCAGGACGCCCTGGCCCAGCTCGTCGAGGCCAGCGCGGACCTCTCCCCTGTGCTGCTCGTCGGCGCGCCGCTGCGCTTCGAGGGCAAGCTGTTCAATTGCGCGGTCGTGGTCTACCGGGGGGAAGTGCTCGGCATCACGCCCAAGAGTTTCCTGCCCAACTACCGCGAGTTTTACGAGAAACGGCAGTTCACCGCCGGGCGCAACGCCGTCAGCCGCGAGGTGTCGTTCCTCGGGCGGACGGTGCCTTTCGGCAACGACCTGATCTTTGACGCCGCGAACGTCCGGGATTTCTCGCTGCACGTCGAAATCTGCGAGGACGTGTGGACGCCGATCCCGCCGAGCACGTTTGCCGCGCTGGCCGGGGCGACCGTGTTGACCAACCTTTCCGCGAGCAACATCACCATCGGCAAGG
>CAXUHC010000251.1:1026-2832 GCA_964250705.1 uncultured Chthoniobacterales bacterium
GCCGACTACCGGCGCGACCTGTGCGCGGCGCAGAGCGGCAAGTGCCTCGCCGCCTATCTCTACAGCGCGGCGGGTCCGGGCGAATCGACCACCGACCTCGCCTGGGACGGGCACGCGCTCATCTATGAGAACAACGAGCGGCTGGCGGAGAGCGAGCGGTTTGCCGACGAGGAGCAGACCATCGTGGCGGACCTCGATCTGGAGCGGCTGGCGCAGGACCGGATGCGGTTGTCGAGTTTCAACGATGCGGTAGCGGATCACCGGGAGCGGGTGCGGGCGATCCGGCGGGTGCCGTTCGTGTTTCGGGTGCCCGAGGGGGAGATCGCGCTGCGGCGGCAGGTGGAGCGGTTTCCGTTCGTGCCGAGCGATCCGGCGTTGCGCCACGAGCGGTGTTTCGAGGCGTACAATATTCAGGTGCACGCGCTGATGAAGCGGATGCAGCACGCGAAGGTGGAGCGCATCGTCATCGGCGTGTCGGGCGGGCTGGATTCGACCCACGCGCTGATCGTCGCCGCCAAGACGATGGACCGGCTCGGGCTGCCGCGCGAGCGCATCCTCGGCTACACGATGCCGGGGTTTGCGACGAGCCGCATGACGCTGCAAAACGCCCACGCGCTGATGCGGGCGCTGCGGATCAGCGCCAGCGAGATCGACATCCGGCCCAGTTGCCAGCAGATGCTCCGGGACCTGGGGCATCCGTACAGCCGGGGCGAGCGGGTGTACGACGTGACGTTTGAAAACGTGCAGGCCGGGGAGCGGACCTCGCATTTGTTCCGGCTTGCCAATATGCACAACGGGATCGTGCTCGGCACCGGCGACCTGAGCGAGCTGGCGCTCGGCTGGTGCACGTACGGGGTGGGGGACCACATGTCGCATTATAATGTGAACGCGTCGGTGCCGAAGACGCTGATTCAGCATCTGCTAAGGTGGGTCATCAGCACGGAGCAGTTCGATGCGGAGACGGATGCGGTGCTGCAATCCATCCTCGACACGGAAATCTCGCCCGAATTGATACCTCACGAGGCGGACGACGCCAAGGAGCCCGCGCAAAGCACCGAAGCGAAGGTCGGGCCGTACGACTTGCAGGATTTCAATATCTATTACATTACCCGGTATGGCTTCCGGCCTAGCAAGGTGGCGTTTCTAAGCGAGCACGCGTGGGCGGACAAAACGCGCGGGACCTGGCCTGACGGGTTGCCGGTGGAGAAGCATCGGCAGTACGATCTGGCGACCATCAAAAAATGGCTGGACGTGTTTTTATTCCGGTTTTTCCAGACCAGCCAGTTCAAGCGTTCGTGTCTGCCGAATGGGCCGAAGGTCGGTTCGGGCGGCTCGTTGAGTCCGCGCGGGGATTGGCGTGCGCCGAGTGATTCGGAGGCGACGGTGTGGCTCGAAGAACTCAGGCGAAACGTGCCGGATTCATAGGGCGGCTCAGGCGGAGCCGCGCCCTGGATGGTGGCTACGCGTTAAAATTCTCGCGTGGGCCAGCTCGCTACCTGTGCCTGCTTGTTCAACGCGACCTCAACGTCCGCCGCCGCGAACGGCGCGACCGCGGCGTTCCAGCCGTCCAGCACGATCAGCGGCTTGTCGCCCTTGAGATCGGCCAGCGCCGCTTCGATGGTCAGGGTCTTCGTTTCGTGGGGAACGAATGACAGGTAATTATCGGTGTAGTAGACCGGGAGCACCCGCTCGCCCGAGACGAGCGGCGCGGCACCCGCCGCCTGGTAGCCGTGCAGGCGCGGCCGCGGCCCGCCCGCCTCCACGAAGCCCTTCCAGTACGCGGTGACGTTGCCGGCGTTGCCCACC
>CAXUHC010000251.1:2842-6139 GCA_964250705.1 uncultured Chthoniobacterales bacterium
GCCCGAGGATTGCCGCCGCAGTTGCAGATGCGCCATCAGCGCGACCTGTTCAGAAGGGTTTTCAAGCGTCACGTCCAGCAGGCATTTTCCGTCGACATCGCGCCGGACCACTTTGGCGTGGAGTTCCACCACGGGCAGAGTTTCGAGCATTTGAAGATCGTCCTGATGTCCGGCAATTCCGCGCCAGTAAAAATTCTCCGAGACCGGCTTGCCCTGCGCATCCTGCAAGCGCAGTTGCACGAAATGGACCGGCGAAAGGATTGCAGGCCATTGGACCGGTTCCAGGGTCGTCGCGGCACACGGTGGCGCGTCCACGGCGAAGTCGTGTTCGTAAGCCTTCGACCCGTCCAGGTTATAAATCGCCAGATGCGCCCGCGCTCTGGTTAGCGGGCCGGGCAGGTGGTTGATGATTTGCAGGGTGCCGTCGTCCTCGTTGAGTTGGATGTGCACCGGCTCGCAAGCCTTGCGCACCGCGAATAGCGAGGAGTTCGGCTCCAGATCATAATGGTAAAGCTGCCAGACGAAGCTCGGCTGGGCGGGATGGCTCATCCAGGTGATAATGGCCGTGCTGGGGTGGAAGAGCTTGGCTTCCCGGCCCTCGAACATGGCCCGGAAGGACTCGTAGTTCGCCAGCTGACCCTTGCGCGCAAAATCCGCCAGGTTCGCCGGTTTGCCGTAGCGCGCCTGGAGCACTTTGGGGTAGGCGTCTCCGTGCTGCGCGCCGCGCGCGAGGTCGTGTTCTGCCCAGTCGTCGTTGATCGTTTCCCAATCCTTGGCGGGCATCATGCCCTGGATGGATTCGAGCGTGGGGATGGAAACGCTGCCGATCTCGGTCTTGAACGGCTCGCTGAACTTGTAAAATTCGCGCGGGGTCCGCCAGCAATAGGGGCCGCCGGAATGCACCCCCCGGCCATCCGTGGAACTCGACTGGTAATGCCGCACGGGTTCCAGTTGTTTCATCACCGCGCTGATCGCGTCGTCGATTTCCTTGGGCGGATGGCCTTCGTTGCGTCCGCACCAGAGGACGATGGACGGATGGTTGCGGAAACGCAGGACCTTCTCGCGCACGTTCGCCAGATAGGTGCCGAGGTCCGTGGGGTTCGGGCCATCGCTAGGGTTGGGTTGGAAAAATTCGTCCCACAGCATGATGCCGTACCGGTCGCAAAGTTCGTAAAAATCCTCGCTGGTGCTTTGTCCAACCCAATTGCGAATCATGTTGAGATTCGCCCACTGGTGCATCCGAATCTGCGCCTCCAGCCGTTCGCGCGGGATGCGTTTCATGGCGTCGTCCATGCCCCAGTCGCCCCCCTTGCAGAAAATGCGCACCCCGTTGACGGAAAGCGTCAGGTTCTCGGAATCCGGGACGGAATAAGCCACCTTGCGGACGCCGAACGAAACGTCCCGGCGGTCAGAAACCGTCCCTTTGGTCTCAAATCTCAGCCGAAGTTGGTACAGGTTTTGCGGTCCGTAGCCATTCGGCCACCACAGCCGGGGGTGCTGAAGGCGGAGTTTGGGAACGGTTTTCGGGTCAAGCGAAACAACCTGGGATGCGCCTGCCGCCAAGGTCACCGGCAGCCGGAACGAAATCTCGCCGATCTCTCCGGTCAAAGTCCCCGTTTGCGGTCGGGTCGTCACGTTCTGCACCGTCGCTTGCACGCTGACGTCCGCCGTGTCCAGGCTCGGCAGCGGTAAATCGCTCGTGACGAGCGGATCTTTGATCAGGACCGGACCCGTGGCGGAGAGAAAAACCTGCTGCCAGATTCCCGTGTTGCGGTCGCGGATGCCCGGCATCCAATCCCAGCCGATGGAACAAAGAAAAGTCGGTCCGTCGAGGGCCGTGATACCGCCATTCCTCCCCATCCCATTGGCAACGGTGTGTTCGATGGGGTCGCCCGGATGCGGTTGCGGCGACACGCGCACGGCCACGGCGGCTTCCCATCCCGGCGTCACGAACGACGAAACGTCGAAAGCTCCCCGTGCGAACGCGCCTTTGATACCCCCGGCGTTGTGCCCGTTGACCCAGACCTCCGCCGCGTGATTGATCCCGTCGAAGTTCAGCCAGATTTTCCGGCGGTCGTATTCCGGCGGCACCTTAAACGTGGTGCGATACCACCAGTCGGTGCGGCAGAGAGTCTCTGGAATCTTGTCTGGGCGGTTGTTCTCGCCGTAGAGCGGCTCGGGATAGACGCCCTGGTTTACCAGAGTGGTCAGCACCGTTCCCGGCACCGTGGCGGGGAACCAGCCGCGGGGTTGAAAGTCTGGCCGTGAGAGCTCGCCGCCGGAAGAGGGAACTTTGGCGGCATCCTGCAACTGCCAGCCGGTCGCAAGAATCTGTCGTTCCGGAAACTCACGGTGCTCCTCGGTCCGAAAATAAATCAGCAGACAAACCAGCGCGACTGAACAGACGAGGATCAGGATGGCCGCTGCCTTTCTCATGTTCAGGGGGTTGATGCCAAGCGTGCCGATCTTGGACGCCAAACTTCCGGGGGTCAATGCTGCCGGCAGCCCGAAGTTGTCAGGCGGTAAACCTACGTTGCGAACTTGCGTTTGCCCCGGGACCGGCAAACTGTGCACGGACGAAATGACCGTCCTTTCTTTTATGCCCTGGAAAACCTGCCTTTTCGCCGCCTTTGCCCTCGCGGGCAGTTCGGTCTTCGCGCATGCGGACGCGCCCGTCGGTAAACGCCCGCTGACGTTTGCGGACCTGATGGCCGTCAAGCGGGTGGGGGAGCCGATCCCCTCGCCGGACGGCAAATGGGTGGTCTTCGAGGCCGTCGACGTGAACTTGGACGAGAACAAGAAGCAGACGCATCTGTGGATCGTGCCCTCGGCGGGCGGGGAGTCGCGCCGCCTCAACCCCGGCAGCAACAACGACGAGGCCCGCCCACGTTTCTCGCCCGACGGTGCGCGCCTGATTTTTACCTCGAAAGCGGGCGACGCCCCGCAAATTTGGCTCACCGGCTTCGATGCGAACGCCGGGGCGTTGACGGGCACGCCGCACGCGCTGACCTCGATCTCCACTGGCGCGGACGGGGGGATCTGGTCGCCCGACGGCAGGAACGTCGTTTTCGTGTCCGCCGTGTACCCCGACGCCCAGGATGACGCGGCCAACAAAGAACGCGACGAAACGTTGAAAAAAAGCAAGGTGAAGGCGCAACTCTTCACGCGCCTGTTCTACCGGCATTGGAACGCGTTCACGGAGTTCAAGCGCAGCCATCTCTTCGTGGTCGGCGCGGACACCGACAACGCCGCTCCGCGCGACCTCACGCCGGGCGACCACGACGTGCCGCCGTTCTC
>CAXUHC010000252.1:0-6108 GCA_964250705.1 uncultured Chthoniobacterales bacterium
GGGCCTCGTCCGCGAACAAAAACAAAGGCCGCGTGCGCTCGCTGCTCGTGCGCCGCTCGGCGGCGCGCTGGAAAAGGTATTTCCAGACCACCGCCGCCATGCGCCCGGCCTCGTGGAAAGCCTTCACCGGCAAGTCCACGATGATAATTTTGCCCGCGAAAGCATCCTCGGGCGTCACGTTGGTTTGCTTGGTGAACAGATCACGCAACGCGCCGCGCTGGAAGGGACTGATGACGGCGGTAATGCTCATGAGCACACCGCTCTTTTGCCGGTCGGCCATCGGCTGCCATTCGCGCTCAAAGTAGCTTCGCACGGCAACCAGGTCTTCCCGATCCGCGTCCGTCACGCCCGCGCGTCCCGCCGCTTGGCTGGCTAACTGCTGGTAGGTTTCCGTCGGTCCGGTGAGAACTTCGTAGAGCCGGTGCATGGTGATGGACACGCCCGCCAGTCGGCAAAGCTCCATCGTGTTTTCCAGCGCGTGCCGCGCGGCCTTCTCCCAGGTGTCGTCTTCGTTGCCTTTCGTGCCGCCGCCGACCTCGGCCATCTGCATGAGCACTTCCACCGCATTCATCGCCAGCCCGCCGCCGACGCCGCCGCGCGAAATCTCGTAGTCCAGGAAGTTAAACCCCAACCCTCGCCCTGGGCCAAAGCGCAGCACGTCACCCGCGCGTCCTTCCTCCCGCGCGTAACCTTCCCACAGGTCCGGCTCGTCGGCCTTGGCGCACAGAACCAATCCGCCGTAACCGGCGCGCAGCATCGCCCGCGCGGTCGCCCGGCCCGTGCCGCTGGTCTTGCCGCTGCCGGTGGCTCCACTCACGAACAAACCTTCAAATGAGTGGCCGAACGTCCACGGCACCCGGATGATCTTGCCTCGGGCGTCTGCGCTCTCGAAGTGCAAAAGCGGCTGCGCCTGCGGCCATACGCGCGTGTCCTGGGCCGGGGCTGGCAATGCTGCGCCGGTCACTAAAGCCTGCGCGGGTGCGCCGCCGCCGTTTTGAAGCAGTTGTACGAAGTCAATCTTTCGCGGCTTGCTCCCTCCACCGAACACTTCTGAAAACCAGCCCATCGTGACGTGTGTAAAAAGGTTTCTTGCCGCTTGGGTTAAAAGTGCGCCAGCGCGTAGCCGATGACGATGCCCGCCAACAGCCACCCCGCCGCCGTCCACCGTCCCCCGACTTGGCTCCCTACTTGGTCGCTCAAGACGTTTAATCCTTCGGCCAAACCTTTCAGTGCCAGTCGCACGGCGGCGGTGATTTCTTCGGGCGTGGCCGCTGTCCGCGCGCCGGTGACGGCGGCGGTCGCGCTCGTGGTGGCCGTCGTGAACCGCTCGGCGTGGTCGGCTACGTCCTGGGCTGCGGATAGGTTGGCGCGCAATAATGCCACCGCCAGCAAAGCGAACTGCACCGTCGAGCTATCCGGCGTGCCGTGGGCAAAAGCGTAGTAGGCGCGCACGATGCGTTCGCGCTCCTGGGGGTCGGTGGCCTGCGCCGCCAGAAAACGCAACTCTGCCGGCAGCGCGCCGCCGGCGTCGTCTGCCGGCGTTGGCTTGGGCTGGTCCTGCTTGGCCGGGGTCGTTCCGTTGCGCTGCATTGGCTCTACAGGTCAAGCGGATCGGCAAACTCGTCGTAGGCCGCGCCCTTGGCTGCGGCGGGTTCCTCGGCCCGTTCAAGCCGGTGCTGGATCAACTTCGCGTCGGGCACGATCAAGGCGGCGTGCTGCTCCCACTGCGCCCACACCTGATTAATGAAATAATCCAGGTCCAGCCGGGAGTCCGTGCCGACGTGCCCGCGCGCTTCTGAGAGCGACAACCGCCGCCGCAACTTAGCCTCAGCCTGCGCCACTTCGCGCAACGAAAAGGACGACAACGCGGGCAAGGTCAACGTCGGCGCGCCTAGCTCGGTCAACTTCTTTGCTGCCGGGCTACCGGCGAACCGGGCCGACGAAAAGCGGGCGTCGTTTTGCACGACGATGAAATCCACCTGGGTTTGCAACGTCGTGAACACGGCGCGGAAAGACGCTTCCGCCGTCGGGTCGGGTGAGGAAAAGAGCAGGACGGTCATTCTCACGCCGCGCTCGGCAAAGCCGGTGAGCACTTGGCGACGTTTCAAATGGTCCAGAATCGTTTCCGTGGAACCAGCGGGGAAGTCCGCCAGACACACGGGCGCGCTGTCGGCGTGGCGAAAGATTTGGTCCAGGCTTTCCGGACTGGAAAGGGGAAAGTGCGCCACGTCCAGGAACGCGCTGGAAAAGGTCCGGTGCTCTGGATCGGCGTCCACGCCAGCCCACGGCACCCCGGCAAAGTCGAGGTAGCTGGCGAGAGATTGAATCGCCGTGCTCTTGCCGACGCGCCCCGTGCTTTGGAGCGCACAGATGAACCGGGTTTTGCAGAGGGTAAGGGAGGGGGCTTCGCTGGCGGGTGCTTTCGTCCGGCTGGCTTTGTCGGTCATGGCGGAAGGGGAAGATTTAGGATCGTTTGCGCTGCTTGGGTTTGCGTCCTCCTGGCGGCGCGGCGGTCGGTTCGGGTAAGGTGGAAAGCAGGCGCGGGCGGAATGCCCGCGCCTTCAAAAGCCATGCACGCTTGGATGGGCTGATGTCGCAGGCCCCGCGTGTCGAAAAAGGAATGGCTTTTTGTCGGCTTTACTGTCCGGTTTCTGGCCTGTTTTGTCCAGAGCGGGCGGGCAAATTTCCCCTGGGGCGTGCTGCCTTGTCTTTCCTTCCGCCGCCGTGGGGTTTAGACTTGCGGCGAATCTATTTTCCCATGAGTGACACCATGAATTTTCGTTGTGCGAAGTGCGGCGGCAATCAATTTTCGGTGTCTGCCAATCCTCAGCCGGACGACCCCGTGACGTGCGCCGGGTGCGGTGCGGTCGCCCGGTATGAGGACGTGCAAACTTCTGCGGTTGCCCAAACCAAAGGCTCCGTCGAGCAATCTTGGCAAAGCATCCTGGGCAAAGCCGGTTTCAAGTTCAAATAGCTGGCGGTGGCTGCTCGCCGCGCGGCGCGGGTGCGCGCTCGCGCTGGAAGCGACGGCGGCGGTTCATGCGGCTGCGCCACTTGAACCAATCCGCTTCGTAGCCATCGGGCGGGCCGTCGTCGTGCGCGGAAGTCGGGGTTTCGGGTGCGGGGTGGGGATGATTTTCTTCTTCGGTCATCCCTTACCTACAAACCTCGTCCGCTGAACTTGAGCCGCCGCGTGTTTCGGCTCTTTGGGCAGCCGCTAAAGGCTGTGCTGGATGGATACTTGAGTTCTACCCGTACAGCTTGGCATGGCGTTTTCTTCTGCCGCCGCGAAGGTAAAGGCGTTAAACTCCTGTCGTGAAACCCTGCCTCCAAGCTGCCATCATGCTGGTGTTTGCACTCGCGCCGCTTTCAACCTGGGCGGCAGACAACACACCCGTTGTCATCAAAAACAGCGGCTCCCCGGATGGCCGCAAAGACATTATCGTCGTCGGCAGCGATGAAGATACCGGCATCGCCGCTGCCACGGCAAAAATCCGCAACGTGAAAACCGGCCAAATCCTGGGGTCGTTTGCGTGGAGTGGTTTTGGGTATGGCGGGGGGAACCCCGGCGCGGAAGCATTCAAGGTGCTTTGGCGTCCTGATAGCCGCTGCTTCGCCATCAAATGGGAGCTAACGCGTGGGTTTGTCACCTGCGCCGTTTACGCGCAATCCCGAGGCGGCTGGTCGCCGGTTAAACTGCCTGACTTTGGCAAGGCGGGACTCAAGCTGGCGCGGGCGGCGGGTGAAGCCCACGTAGCCATCGAGGAGAACTGGGGCGGCAAGGGATGGGAAAACCCTTCGGCCTGGCTGCCCGGCAACCGTTTGCGGGTGGAGACCGCCTACCGGGGGATATTGCCTCCGGATGTAAACGGCGAGTGGTATCAAACCTTCTGGTTCACACTGGAGATTATCAATCCCCCTGGCAAAGCCAAGCCGACAGCCATCCTCAAGGACGCCCGGCTGGCTCCTCTCTCCGTGTATCATCAGCCAAATTGATGCTCTTTCGAGCCAATGCCCGTGCGCTTTCTTCTCGTCGGATGCTTCCTGTTTGCCGCCGGTTTCCTCCGTGCGGACGTGATAACCCAACCGTGGCCCCGCCCGGTTCGCACCTTTCCGGCCAAGCTGCCCGCCACGATCTCGCACGGGGGTTTCCGCCTGACGGTCAGCACTCCCGAGGATGACCAAATCCGTGCCGGTGGCGGCTCCGGTGGACCGATGCTCGCCTTTCGGGTGGCGAACAAGCGCAGCGGCCATGCCGTCACCTTTCACACGCAAAGCGTCTGCGCCGTCGTGCTCGAATCCTGGCACGGCTACCCTCAGCTCGAAATTTGGGGGCGTGGCGGCGGTGAATACTGGACGCGCTGCCTGCATCGGTTCGTCTCCGGTGAGTACCGTTGCGTGCGCTGCGATGAGTTTGAAGAGTGGCCGCGCCACCACAACGAACATGCCCTGACGGTGCGAGCGCCGTTTGCTCCCAACGGACAAGAAGACGATGAACTTGGCCGTACCCTTTATTTGGTGGGGACGCACATCCCCGCCTTCTGATTTCTTTTTAAGCCTGTGAATTTTCTCTGGCCTTTCCTGCTCGCTCTCAGTGTTGCCCTGAGCTGTGGTGCTGCCGGGTCGGACCTGGATTCCATCAAGACGATCCTCGGGGCACCGCGCCAGGATTGGAGTAAGTCGCCGTGGCAGGAACACGCCGAAGCTCTCAAGCCGTTGGGTGATAAAGCCCTGCCGCTGCTCGCCAGCCTGCTCGAAGATTACAACCTCGGTTATGACGCTTCCGAAACCATGCTGGTGCTCGACCCTGATGCCGCCGCGCCGCTCATCTTCGCGTCGATGCCAAAGAGCGACCGCAACGTGCAGTACCACACCTTCCGCTTCTTCCTGCGGCGCATCTATGAAAGCTCAAAGCTGCCCGTGCCAACTGCCATCATGCACGATGCCGCCGTCCGCTGCCTCCAGGTGGAGAGAACCGGCGACACGTTGGAAGAGGAAATGATGGTGGTCGGCCTCACCGGGAGCGCGGCGGACTTCGATCTGCTCGAACGCCTCTACCACAAATACGATTTGCCGAACGATTATTGGGACGGTCGGCTGCGTAACGCTGCCGAGACGGCCCTGGCTCAACTCGGACAACCGCAAGCCATCCAGCGCATCGAGCAAAAACTGGCCGCGCCGGTTCTCTCGCCGCTTTCTTTCGACCGCGCCGCCGCTTTGGAAGGCACCATTCGGGAGGCGGGTTTCACGCGCAACCCGCGTTTCATCCCCCTTCTGGTCCGACACCTCGACGACCCCTCGGTGAACCTCCCGGCAAGCGATGGCGGTCTGCCGGACCCCGCCGGGGCTGCCACGATGGCTTTGGAGTGGATGGTCAACCACACCGACCCTGAAAGTGGTTCCGTGTCCACCGACTGGAAAAAATGGTGGCGCGAAAACCAACACCGTTTCGCTCCGTAAATCTGGTGGGTGGCAGCCTCCGGTGGAAGCACTACTTGACGTGGCCGCTCACGAGCTTGGTCATCTCGAACATGCTCACCTGCGCCTTGCCGTCGAACACCGCCTTGAGCTTGTCGTCCGCGTTGATGAGCGTCTTCTTGGCCGGGTCCTGGAGCTTGTGCTTGCGGATGTATTCCCACAGCTTCTTGGTCAACTCGGTGCGGGGTAGGGGATCGGAGCCAACCACGGCGGCAAGCGCCGGATCGGGCTGCACGGGCTTGGCGAAACCGGCGGCGGGTTTCTTGGGGGCGGCGGGTGCTTTGTCGGCAGAGGCAGGTGTTTTCGGCATGTGGACACCAAGTAAAGCGTTCGCGCCGTCTCTTGCCAAGCTCCCCGCTACGTTAGGAGGCTTTGCGCTTCCGCATTTTGAAAGGATTCTCCGCGTCCGGGTCCACCGGGGTCTGCTCGCCCTCCAAAGCCAGCGGATCGTTGAACTGTAAATCCTCGTCGGAAAACGGGCTGGGCTGCTTGGGCTTCGGGGTGAACACGTACTGCTTGCCTCCCTCCGCTGGGGTCGTCGGCGTGTCGGTCGGCGCGGTGGCCGTCGTGGGCGCGGCGGTCGGCAACGGGGCAAACCCGAGGGGCCGGGGCCGCGCCAGATGACGGCCA
>CAXUHC010000253.1:0-6056 GCA_964250705.1 uncultured Chthoniobacterales bacterium
GCCAACTTCCATCCACGGCTGAAAACCTTCAACTCAGTTGTGAACAGAACCTAGATTTTGCTGACAGACAACATCTTGCGGCAGTACAAGGGGGGATGCCGCGGCCCAAAGCGCACTACAGTTTGCACCTAAAGAACCATCTCACCGGTGAGCAGCTCAAAGTGGAACTGGTGGACCTGCCCTTCAGCGACGCGCGGCGCTTTCGGGTGCGGGTCAACGGGGCATGGGCCAAGAAGCTGCCCACCGCCAGCAAGAGCCGGATGGTCGCTCAAGTGCGCGCGTGGCTGGTCAAGCATTGAGAGAACCTGCTCCAGGCGCAGGGGAATGGGCGAGCCAGCAAATTGCTGCCGTTTGGACGTTTGCTGCTGGTTTTCCAGTAGGTGGAGCGTCTTTGCACCACGCCTTTTGCTCCATCGCTCAGCATCCCTCATCCTTCACTCATCCTCCAAGGTCACTGGCCCCCACTGGCCCCCACCAGCCCCCATTCACCTTTTCTCCCTTGCATGTCCCCGATTCTTTGCTAATACTGTCTCTCCCTGCGGCCCTCCCGAGAGCAGCGGGGGGGCAAAACGGGTGGATCCCCTGGCTTTTCACGCCGGGCGGCCAACACTGCAAGGTCCATGTCGGCAATCAGTTCGGGGTCTTAGCTCAGTTGGTAGAGCGCCTCAATGGCATTGAAGCGGTTAATTCGTAGATCAACGTCTCTTCAGATCGAGGGGAACAGGTCAACAAGTCGAGGAAGTGCTGACGTAGAAGGATAACGCTCGGCATCCTCTATGAGATGTAGAGCCTTCTGCCGTACTCCGGTTAGCTCTCTACCTTACAGCCATGCCACGCTCCGCAAGGCCGGGACACGATTGCGTCGCCCTGATTAATTCCGGCAGCAAACGCTTCGCCTTCGAGTCCGCCACGACCGGACACTCCAGGCCTGCTCGGGTGGCAGCGGTGGTCAGCGCAGTCAGCAGCCGTTTGGGACTGTCGAAGACGGCGCTTGAGAACGACACTTGAATGCTGCTCCCGCTGATCTCCAGGCGAACATGGTGGGTGACGCGCCCCTTGGAATCAATTTCGCAGTCGTGAAGTCGCACCACAAAATTTGTCACCGCTGTAAAATCTTTCTCCCGGCTCCCGCGACGCCAATACCGTCCCTCCCGGGCAATGTACGTTGTCCCCCCGGTTGCATTTAATGCGTAGGGGCCACCGGTCCAGGGATTGAAGTTTTCCGGAACGATCTCGTCGGGTTCAAGACCGGTACGCGCGCTGACTGCGTCCAGAAGCAGACGGCGAGTCGTGGGGTGCAGCCCGGGTTGGAGGCGGCGGGTAAGATCGTTGGCGAGGACGTCCGCCCGACGGGTGGTGGTCATTCGACCCGTCGCTACAGACTGCCGACAAGATAACTGGAATACGGAAACGAGAAGGGTCCGATCCCCTTCCCGCGTCTGACCTGATGGTCCGCTCGATCCATCCCGTCAGCCGACTTTTGGCGATCTCGCGGTTACGAATCGAGCGGGACCTTGCGGCGCATTTGCCGGGAGATGATGCAGTTCAGCCGCACCGAGGTTTCCCAAGCGAGCAGGTGAAGTTGGCTCATCGCACGAAATACGCGGCTGCGGTGTTATCGCCCCCAAACGGGCATTTCTCCTGCTTCACTCTGGCCACATGCCCGTTGGTTCCCCGTCTTTATTTGCGTTCCGCCGAAGTTGTTCCCAGCGGACTTGCCGCGTTTGGTTCCTGCTGAACCTCTGCCTTGGACTGCTCCGCTTACTTTCAACCGCGCACGCCCAGCAACCATCGGCGTTCAAGCGCACCACGCCCCGGTGTGCTTGGCCGTTGACCAGATCAAAGCTGCCAGCCGCCAAGATCTTGCCATCCGGCTGCACGGCCACGGCGTACACTCCCGCCGAGAACGCGCGGTAGGTCCCACTCTGTACAGCGAAGATCGCCGCTGGCTTTCCGAGCGGCTCTCCCTCTACAATGCCCTCTCCACCCGTCGGGCGGTGCCCATCCGGTGGATGCGCGCCTTTCACATGGACTACTTCTTTGCCTGCGGTGAGCCGCTCTTGCCGACGCGCCACTCCCACGCCCGCCGCTTGGCTTCGTGCTCTCCCCACACCTCCACAGAAAATCGCTTGGTGAAAACCTTGCGCTGGTGGGAAAAGCACGCGCTGGCGCAGTGGTAGGTGCTCGTCTTTCCGTTGGCCCAGCAGTGGACATGCTTCTGGATGGTGACACCCGCCACGGCCCCGGTCCGGCTGCGCGTGTTGAAGTACGGTCGTCGCGGCACGCGCCGTCGGTCCCGCTGCTCCTGAAAGGTGATGATCTCAAGATTCTCCCGGCGACAGTCGAACTTGTCACCATTGCGGTGGAGCACATACAGTTCGGGGCCGACGCCCATGATTTCCCGGTGCAACAGAACGCAGCCCTTGCCCTTCTTTTCGCCGGTGTAACGGATCAACCCCTTGGTGTGCCGCTGCCACTTGTAGCGGTGGTAGAGCGCGAGGTCGCATCGGTCGATGAGGAATGTATACGGCTGGTGTTTGCCGTTGTGGCGTGTGATTTTCATCTGGCGGATTCGGAACCCCATGGTTCAAGTGGCACGAAGCACGCCTGCGCGTTCGCCATCATCGCCCCGCCGATCAGCCTCTGACTGCGGTGAGCACTGCTTCCGGGTTCTGTGACGCTACCCGTAGGAGCACCTTCGCCGCCCCTTGTGGCTCGCGCCGACCTTGTTCCCAATTTTGGACGGTATCAATGCTCACCCCGAGCAAGTCGGAGAATTGGGCCTGCGTCAGATTGAGCTTCGCGCGGGCGGCAGCCGTTTCATTTGGGGCCGCTGCTTGAGCTGCCTGCCGCCGTCGGTATTCCTCCGGGTCGATGTGCGTGCGGACGAAGCCGCCCTTGCCGTCCGGTTCCAGCGTGTAAACACGTGCGGGTGCGGCCTCGCCGCTGATTACCGCTGCCACTTCCTCGTTGAGCTTTTTGATTTTCTTCGCGTTCATTTCTCGATTTGCTTTCTGAGG
This sequence comes from uncultured Chthoniobacterales bacterium, assembly GCA_964250705.1. Lineage (GTDB taxonomy): Bacteria > Verrucomicrobiota > Verrucomicrobiia > Chthoniobacterales > SZAS-18 > CAHJWO01. The sequence goes on from CAXUHC010000253.1 coordinate 3,021, forward strand.
TTTGCCAGTTCCTTGTCGCTGAGGTTTTCCTTTTCGTTTTTCGGGTAGATCGCCACCAGGAGGATTTCACCCGCCGCCGTGCGCCAGTAGTAGATGACACGCACGCCGCCGCTTTTGCCGTGTCCCTTGGCGGCCCAGCGCACCTTGCGGAGGCCACCACCGTTTTTGATGAGCGCGCCGGTTTCGGGGTTGCGGGCAAGTTCGATCTCCAGGCCCAGCAGGTTTTCGTCGTCGAGGAGTTCATTCACCCGCTTGGCGAAACCGTGGAGTTCAACGAAGGTCACACGCTGTTTATACGCCAATGGCGTAGCGGATGCAACAAAAATCATCCCACTGGCGACGAAAGTCAGCGATGAGCCACCGCCGTGAGGCAAAAGGGGCTGGGGGGCACCGGCATCCACAGCCGGGGTGCTTTATCCGGCTCTTTATCCGGCAACGCCTCTCAAATGGGATCACATGAGCACCACGGTAGAGCAGGCAGGCAGGGGACGAACGACCGTCGCCAGAGCGAAAGAGTAGGTGAGAGCACGTCGGGTAAACGTGGGAAAAATCGGCGTAACTCCTTGCGAACGAGACGCTCTACCAACTGAGCTATACCCCCGTTTTACTGATTTCGAGACACTTACGCAGAGATTGAGCCGTCGCTCGTTATCCTGGTCTGCCGTTCGGCTGCATCGGAAGTTTACGCGTGAACGCGAGTGACACCGCGGAGGCCGAACTCTCGACAAGTCGGATGCTTGATTCAACAGGTTTCCCCGCTGCCAAAGCTACCGTCTTACCTGCGAATACTATGAGGTAAAAAAGCTGGCTCGCAACAAAATTAAGCAAATCACACCCGGCTCAACTGCAACGCGGCGAATATCGAGGAACAGAATCCAACTTTTAGGGGATGTCTGGAAAGTGGGTTTTGATGGCAGTTTTGGGGATGAAAGTCCTCGTTTACTCCACCGATCTGAGTGAGCACGAGTGGAGAAAAGCGCGACGATTTCTGCCGCCAGCCAAACATGGTGGCAGGCCACGCAAACGTCCCCGGGGGCTGATCTGCGACGCCATTTTCTATCTGGTGCGAGCAGGTTGCGCCTGGCATCTTTTACCCCGCAACTTTCCGCCTTGGAAGACCGTGTGTGACTACTTTCGCACGTGGCGTTTGGCCGGGGTGTGGCTGCGCCTACATGGCCGGTTGTGCAGCCTGTGCAGAAGACGGGCGGGCCGCTCCGCCAGACCGACAGCGGCGATCATCGACAGCCAGAGTGCCAAGGCCACCTCACGGGGGGGCATGCACGGTTACGACGGTGGAAAAAAAGGTCGGAGGCCGCAAGCGCCACCTGCTCGTAGATACCTCCGGCCCCGTGCTTTGTGCGCAGGTCCATGCCGCCTACACCGCCGACCGCGACGGCGCGCAACCGCTTTGGGAAGCGGCGGCGGCACGCTTCGCCAAACTCCAGACATCCTCCAGTTCGCACGCCATACCTTATTGGACGTACTTAAAGCCTATCCGGATTACTCTGGCTGTAGCCACGGCGCTCTGTCGCCGTGTCCGCTCCGGCATCTGGACACGGCGACAGAGCGCCGTGGCTACAACCAGAAGAAAAGGTTAACCGGATAGGCACTTAGGCTGGCCCATTGTTCCCGCAACCAGATGTTTGCGCGCATGACAAAGCATGCCAAAATGCTTCCGATTTCTGCTTTTTCTTTCCCCTGGTGTCCGCTTTGCAAGTCGGCATTTCGGAAGCATTAGAAAGGCTGTAAAACTCTGATTTGCAGAGAGTTTGGGCAGAGAAGGATTCGAACCTTCGAAGGCGTAAGCCAGTGGATTTACAGTCCACCTTTTTGAGAGGTAAGCCTTGCAAAAGTGCCAAAAAAGTGCCAGAAATTTAACATGGCGAAACAATCTTGGCCGGTGATCCGAAAGCGCGTTTATCCCAACGGCTCCGTAGGATGGGTGGTCGATTGCCGATTTGATGGGCAGGGGGAGCGGCTGACGCATAAATCCAAGTCCGAGGCACAGACCATAGCAGAACAGGCTCGGATAAAACGTCAAAATGAAGGGCAGGGAGCTTTCTCGATGGACTCGGCTGACCGGGCGGACGCAGAGGCGGCGCTCAAGCTCTTGCGGCCCCATGGGCGCACGTTGCGTGAAGCGGCAGCGTTTCTCTTGCAACACATGGCAATCGTCAAACGCGAACTGACGGTGTCGGATCTTTTGGCGGAGTTGCTGGCCAGTAAAAAGAGCGACGGCGCGTCCGATCCGTATCTGAAGGACCTGCGCAACCGGCTTGGGAAATTCGTGGAAGCTTTCCCGGGAGCCAAGCTGACCGAGGTGACGACACCGGCAGTGGATGACTGGTTGCGGGCGCTCAAGGTCAGCCCGGTCAGCCGCAACAACGCGCGTCGAGTACTCGGGGTGCTCTTTAACTACGGCATCGCCCGAGGGTATTGCTTGGCCAACCCGGTCAAGCAGACGGCGAAGGCGAAGGAAGTGGACCGGCCGCCGGGAATCCTGACCGTGGCGCAGTCGGCGGCGCTGCTCGAAAATGCGGATCCGGAAATCTTGCCCGCCGTGGCAATCGGTCTATTCGCGGGTCTGCGATCCGTGTCGCCGGGTTGCCGACCTCGCTGCGGTCATCGGGCCGGGAGAAGTGCGCCACCGGGGCGCGCCGCAGTCCCGTGAGCATGTCGATGCCACTCGTCACCCGCCCGTTCATGTCGCGCGAGACGTTCATCAGCCTGTCGGTGGCGGCGTACTTGTCGTCGAAGCGGTTACGCAGCCGCGTCTCGTTCGCCTCCTTCCGTAGCGCACGCTGGATCTGCAACGGCGACTTACCGAACCCACGCTCTTGCAACATCTCGCGCCGCTCATTCTCTCCGCCCCGGATGCCGAGCATCAACTCGCGCCTGCGCTCGTCGCTCGTGCCCGGCAAGGCGTACTCACTCCTCATGGCCGCGAGGCCAAGTTGGTTGCTCTGCGCCCGCTTGGAGAGGCTGATCTTTCTTTGATTTTGCGGAGTGGGCTGTCACGAAAGAAAGGACAGCCAC
>CAXUHC010000254.1:0-6054 GCA_964250705.1 uncultured Chthoniobacterales bacterium
CGGCGCGACGACCCTCGACGAGTACCGCAAATACATCGAAAAGGACGCGGCGTTGGAGCGGCGGTTCCAGCCGGTGGTCGTTGATGAGCCAAGCGTGGAGGACACCATCGCCATCCTGCGCGGTTTGAAGGAGCGTTACGAAGTGCACCACGGCATCCGCATTCAGGACGCCGCCCTGGTAGCGTCAGCCGTGCTCTCGAACCGGTACTTGACCGAGCGGTTCCTGCCGGACAAGGCCGTCGACCTGATGGACGAGGCCGCCTCGCGCCTGAAGATCGAGTTGGACTCCAAGCCAACGGAAATCGACCAGTTGGACCGCCAGATCATGCAAGGCGAAATGGAGCGGCAGGCCTTGCGAAAGGAAAAGGATGCCGGGAGCCATGAGCGGGTCGGCAAGCTTGACAAGGAACTCGCCGATTTGAAGGAACAGAGCGCCCGGCTCAACGCGCAGTTCCAAGCGGAAAAAGCCGAAATCGACAAGGCGCGGGCCATTCAGCGTCAGATCGACACGGCGCGCACCGAACTCGAACAGGCTCAACGCCGCGGTGAACTCTCCCGGGCCAGCGAACTCCAGTACGGACGGCTGCCGGAACTCCAGCGGCAATTGGACGCTCACAACGTCAAGCTGGCCGAGGTGCAGAGCGACGGCTCGCGGATGCTCCAGGAGGAGGTCACCGCCGACGACATCGCGGAAGTGGTCAGCTCGTGGACCCGCATTCCCGTCGCCCGGATGAAGGAAGGGGAGCGCACGAAGCTCGTCAAAATGGAGGATCGGCTGGGCGAGCGCGTCATCGGACAACGCGAGGCGATTGAAGCCGTGTCGAACGCGGTGCGCCGGTCCCGCGCCGGGTTGCAGGACCCGAACCGCCCGGTGGGTTCGTTCATGTTCCTCGGGCCAACCGGCGTCGGCAAGACCGAACTCAGCCGCGCGCTGGCGGAATTTCTGTTCGACGACGAGAGCAACCTCGTGCGGCTCGACATGAGCGAGTACATGGAGAAACACTCGGTTTCGCGGCTGGTCGGCGCGCCTCCCGGTTACGTCGGGTACGACGAGGGCGGCCAGCTTTCCGAGGCCGTGCGGCGGCATCCGTACTCGGTCGTACTATTCGACGAGGTGGAAAAGGCGCACCCGGACGTGTTCAACATCCTGCTCCAGGTGCTCGACGACGGACGCATCACCGATGGCCAGGGGCGCACGGTGGATTTCAAGAACACGGTCATTATCATGACGAGCAACCTGGGCAGCCAGTTTATCCTGGCACCCGAGTTGTCGCCGACCGAACGCGAGAAGCGGGTGATGGACGCATTGCGCGGGCATTTCCGCCCGGAGTTCCTGAACCGCATCGACGAAATCGTGATCTTCGACCGGCTGACGGATGCCGATTTGAAACAGATCGTGACGATCCAGTTGGGCAGTCTGCTCAAGCGGCTGGGGGATCGCAAGATGACGCTCTCGCTGACCGACGAGGCCAAGGATTTACTCGCCAAGGATGGGTACGATCCGGTGTACGGCGCGCGCCCGCTCAAGCGGACGATCCAGCGGCAGATCCTCGATCCGTTGAGCATGGAGATTTTGGAAGGTCGCTTCAAGGAAGGCAGCCACATCGTCGCCGAAGTGCGCGACGGCGGGCTGTTGTTTCACGAGGCAGGACCGGCGTTGGTGGAAGCGTGAAAAGGTAGGACGTCTCTCCGAAGGCGTTCTTTCTTTATTTGTTGTGTTGGTCGAACCAGATTAGACGAGCAACCTTCGCCTTTTTCTGCGACTTTCGTTCATCTACTGCTAGTTAGGCCCCGAACGACTTCGTATGCCGCGCACACCGAAATCACTCGTTGCTTCCTTGCTCGCACCACCGCCAGAGAATCTCGCTCGGGGTGTGTTCTGGCTCGGTGTCATCTGGCTGCTGCTTGGTATGCTGGTCACCTTTGCGCCTGGTGCGGAGGCCGTTTGGTACTCCGTCTCAGCAGTCTTTCTGGCAGGCGGGCTGTACATCCCACACGGGTTTTATCGCCGCGCCGTCTCTCTTCTCATTATTTGGTGTGCCGTCCTGGCAGTGGCGGGTTGTGTGCGCGCCATCGAGTACCGCGCGGCTTTCCCCGAGCACTCTATCTCGGTACCTGCCCCGAAACTCCACAGGCCTAACAACGCGCTCCAGCGAACGGAGGCAGGCGGTGGCGTTCTTCCTTGAATTCCGTCTCTTGCGTCGCCAGCCTCCGTCGCTGAGCTTGGGTCCGTCAGGCGTTGCTACTTCCCACTTAAATGAACGACGAAGACAAACCGCTCAAGCCAGAACACGTCTTTAAAAAGGTCATCTGGCGCAGCACGCTATCCTCTGGTACGGCAATTGAGCAGTTCACGACTTGGACGCTCACAGGTATTGGCGCCATTGTCGGCCTTCTCATCAGCAACCTTGATTCCGTAAGCAAGATTGTTTCGCTTACCGGCATTAAGAGCGCCATCGTTCTTTTCACGCTCTCTCTGCTCGCTGCTGTTGTCAGTAAACAGATCGGCATAGCTGTAACCAGCGGCCTCGAAACCACCAATAAGACAGAAGATCTCCTCAACTCTCCCGAAGGTCAGCAGCTTATGGGTAGCATGACCATTTCACCACGGCAGCTGGTAACAGAACTTGCCGAGCCATTCCTTTGGCCTATATCCGTCATCACACGCTGGAGCGGAGAGAGAGGTCTCAGCGATTACACATCCGGAGACAAGCGACTTGTTCGTCTGTTCTGCATCCAGCTCTACCTCAGCTTTACTCACGGGATACTTGCACTTTCCGCGTTGCTTGTCATCGGTCTGTCGATCCGATAAGCAAGACGTATCAACCCAGCAATCGAAACGCGTGTCAAGGCGCTGCTACCTTCCTAAAATTCCAAGCTCGTTCCCCTAAATTCATGAAATCGTCCGCGCGTATTCTGTCCCTTTACTGTTGCGCGCTTCTCGCTGGATGCGCCACCTCATCACCGATCCAGCGATATGGCGAGAGCAAATCTGCCTTCGATCCAGGCCCAGTCTTGATGTCTAATCACTACCCGGCGGGCGATATTTACCGCGTTTCTCAGCAAGCATCTACGGGTTTTGTGTCCATCAGTTCGTTGCGTGAAGAAGTAGAGAGCAGAGCCAAGGCCTTCTGTGAAGGCCAAGGCAAAGCGATGCTCGTCTTGGGTGAGAAAATCTCCCAGCCGCCTTACATCCTCGGAAATTTCCCGAGGATCGAGATTGTTTTCGCGTGCATCGACAAAGCACAAACCCGGTGAAGTCCCTGCACAATCACGTTATCCGCCCCGCCTAACAATGCGCTCCAGCGAACAGAGTCTGGCGTTCGGCTCTATTCTGTTTATCACGCCTTTTCTCGCCAGTCTCTGTCGCTGAGCTTGAGTTCGTTGGGCGTTCGGCAGCCGTGTCTTTCCTTGACGGCGATCTCCAGCAAGCCACATTGCTTTCCATGCTGCTGTCCGCTGTCCTTATTCCCGCCGAGGAGGGCGGTTTTGTCGCCCTCAATCCCGAGACCGGCACTACCAGCCAAGGCGAAAGCGTGCCCGAGGCACTCTCCAATTTACGTGAGGCCACCGAGCTTTATCTGGAGGAGTTTCCCTTTTCCCCCAAAGGTCAGCCGCTTTTGACTACATTCGAGGTTGCTGCTCCGTCTCATGCCTAGCCTGCCGCGCATCTCTGGAGCGGACGCCATTCGTGCGCTACAGCAACTTGGTTTCATGATCGCTCGCCAGAATGGCAGCCATGTGGTGCTGCGTCGTGGCGGGAGCGGTTGCGTCGTGCCGAAGCACCGCGAGTTGAAGGTTGGTACTTGGGCAGGCGCATTGCGGCAGGCAGGCGTCTCCACCGAGGAGTTCATCATCGCGCTCCGAGCCTGAACGCCCAACAACGCGCTCCAGCGAACCGAGGCTGGCGGCTGGCTTTACGTCCTTCCTCGCCAGCCTCCGTCGCTGAGCTTGGAGGCGTTAGCTCAAACCGGCAGCATCCGTTTGAGGGTCAGCAGCGTGACCTCCGGCGGGCACCCGAAACGCACCGGCGGGCCGATGGTCCCGACCCCGCGCGACACGTACACCCGCGCGGAGGGTCCCTGGACCAACCCGTGCACGTATTTCTGTCCGTAGCGGGAGGCCGTGACCGGCGCGCCGATCAGTGGCAGCACGACTTGACCGCCGTGCGTGTGACCGCTCAGGACCAGGTCCACGCGTGGGTCACGAATCTTTTCCACGAAATCCGGGTTGTGCGACAGCAGCAGGCAGGCGTCGGCGGGGGTGGCATCGCCTAGCGCACGCCGCAGGTCGGGCCGCCCGGTTGCCCAGTCGTCCACCCCGCAGAGCCGCAGCCGCGCGCCGCCGCGTTCGAGCCAGACCCCGGTGTTGGTCAGTTCCGTCAAGCCGTGTTCCGCGAGCGCGCGGCGGGTGAGCATCGCGCTTTCCTTGCGGTCGTGGTTGCCGAGCACGGCGAATCTGCCCATCGGCGCGCGCAAGCCCGCGAGCACCGCCACACCCGGCTCGATGTAGTGCCGGTGGCTGCCGCGCGGTTGGAAACGATGAAAACGCGAGCGTTGCACGTAGTCTCCGCCGAGCGCGACGAGGTCAGGCTGAAGGGCGTTCGTCATCGCCACGACTTCTGCCAGGTAAGCCAGCGACACGCCAGGGCCGTGGTGGGTGTCGGTCACGAAGGCGACCGTGGTGCCCTCGAACGCCGCCGGGAGGTTGCGCAGGGCCACGGTCAGCCGCTCGACCCGGCAGTCCTTCGCCGCGTGCAGCGCGTACATTGTGCCTCCCGCGCCGCCGAGCAGCGTGCCAGCCGCCAGCCGTCCAAGAAATTGCCTGCGCGTCCACATGACCGGCGAGGTCATTCCCGCGCGGGCTGCGGTGGCGGCGTCGGCGGGGTCTCGCCGTTCAAGCTCTCGCCCCAGTGGGTCAGAAAGAAAAGCTTTTTTGTGGGCAAGAGGGTGGTGCCGCGTTCCACGAACGGACGCAACGCGGTCGTCATTTGCAGGCAGACGAGCAGAAAGATCAGGAACCAGAGCCGCAGGTAACCGCGCTCGACGCTGCCGACGAACGTCAGCAGCAGGGAAAGCAGGCGCAGGGCGAAACCCATGCTCACCGCCCAGAACCCCAGGTGCAGCGTGCCCATGAACGCGGTGGATCCCGTGGACTGCGAAAAGACCCAGGCCACCGGGGCAAAGCCCACCAGCAACAGCGCGTTGAGACACAGGGTCGCCAGCAGGACCCCACACAGCGGCCCGAGCCGGACTTCCGCTCCGCTGAGGCAGGTGAAGATATACAAGCTCGGCACGCAAATGAGCGCGCTCAGGAACGTGCCGCCCACGGTTTTCGCCGGGGCCGCCCACCACTGGACGCCGCCGGAAAAACTGCCGATGATGAGTCCGTAAAAAGCCAGGCAGAGCAACGTGACGGCCCCCAGCGCGGCCAGGAGCGGGCCGGATTGCGCCTGATGAAGCTGGTAGATCAGGCTGCCGGGACGCTTGAGCAAAGCGCCGAGAACGGCCCCGGGGCTGCCACCTTCCGTCATCGGCACAAAGGCGAAACGTGGGCGGAGCGCGGACGGCAACGGCGTGTTCGGGATGGGTTCAGGCATGAGATGGCGTGGGTCGGTGGTTGGAGCGGTCGTTTCGGCGGAAAGGGCTAGAGGTGTCGGAGCGCGTGCAGAAGCGACTCGAAAAAATTGCCGCGCAACGGATCGGCGCGCAGAAATTGCACCGGCAATCCCGGCGAGCCCACGAAGGGGCGCAGCACCCAGGCGAGTTGACTGCCGAGGAAGAGGTTGCCCGCCAGCCAGCAGAGCAGGATCGTCCGGGCGGTCGCCACGTTGGCGCTCAGGCGTTCCAGCAGCCGGAGCAATCGCCAGTTGGCCACGACTCCGGCGAAGGCGATCAGCGCGACGTGGGCCGCCAGCAGAACGCTGTGCGCGGACGATCCCGGCTCGCCGAGTGGCGGGGTGTTCCAGAGCAGGAACAGCGTGACCGGACTGAACGCGCACAGGATCAGCGCCGCCAGCGCGAACGACATCAGGATCGTTTGCGTGACCTGAAG
>CAXUHC010000255.1:0-5990 GCA_964250705.1 uncultured Chthoniobacterales bacterium
TTCGCGTACAGGCCGCCGGAGGCCAGCAACTCGGCGTGCCGCCCGCGCTCGATGATGCGTCCGTGCTCCATGACCAGAATCTGGTCCGCCCGGCGCACGGTGCTCAGGCGATGCGCGATGACGAAACTCGTTCGCCCATGCATCAAGGTGTCGAGCGCCCCCTGGATGGCGCGCTCGGTCTGCGTGTCCACGCTGGCGGTGGCCTCGTCGAGGATCAGGATGGGCGGGTCTTTCAACAGGGCGCGGGCGATGGACACGCGCTGCTTTTCGCCGACGCTCAATTTCACCCCGCGCTCGCCGACCACCGTGCCCAGGCCGTCGGGCATCCGTTCGATGAACCCTCGCGCGTTGGCGGCCTCGGCGGCCACGAGCAGTTCCTCGTCCGTGGCGTCGGGATTGCCCAGGCGCAGGTTGTCGCGCACGGTGCCGTTGAACAGGAAGCTTTCCTGCGTCACGAGTCCCACGGCGGACCGGAGTTGGGCACGGGGGATTTCCCGCAGCGGACGGTCGTCGATCTCGATTTCGCCACTGTCGAACTCGTAGAAGCGCGTGATGAGATTGACCAGGGTGGACTTCCCCGCGCCGGTCGGCCCGACCAGCGCGATGGTCTGCCCGGCGGTCGCGTGCAGGGAGATGTTCTTGAGCACCGGGCGCTCGTCGTCGTAGGCAAAGCCGACGTTGGTAAACTTCACGTCGCCCGCGATGTCCACCGCCTCGTCGCGGGCGGCATCGAAGGCCAGCGTTTCGTCGGCGGCCTCGGCGGGGGTGTCGATGATCTCGAACACCCGGTTGCCCGCCGCGCGTCCGGCCTGAACGAGTTGGTTGAGGCTATGCAACTGACGGATGGGTTCGTACAGGAACCCGACCAGCAGCAGGACTGCCGTGAAGACGCCCAGATCGATCTGGTGCGCCACGACGGCGCGTCCGCCGAAAAGGAGGACCAGCGCGAGACCCGCGTTGGTGAAGAAATTCATGGTCGGATTGTAGACCGACCACGTCCGCATGATGAGCAGCGTCGCCTCGCGCAGTTGGTTGCTCACGCCGTTGAAGCGGCGGTGTTCCTCGTCCTCGCGCACGTAGGTCTTGATCTGCCGGATGCCCGCGAGGTTGTCGTGCAGGAGCGAGTTCATGGCAGACGAGGCCACGCGCTGCTGCTTGTAGCGTTTGTGGGCAGTGAGCGTGTAGGCCAGCGCCCCGGCGACCAGGAAGGGGACGGGCGAGAGAGACACGAGCGTCAGCCACGGGCTGTAGTGGAGCAGCACCGCGATGACCACGATGATCTGGAGCACGGCGATGACGCCCTGTTCGATGCCGTCGATGAGCACGCGCTCGACGGCGCTGACGTCTTCGAGGATGCGGGTCATGAGGTCGCCCGTGGAGCGGTTGTCGAACCAGCCGAGCGGGAGGCGCTGGATGTGGGAATAGAGGTCGCTGCGCAGGTCGAAGATCACGCGCTGCTCGAAGACGTTGTTGATGTAGATGCGCAGGGCGTTGAGCAGTTGCTGTACGAAGAAGACGGCGAGGCCCCAGAGCGCGAGGGTGGTGATCCGCCCGGGGTTGCCGCCGCGACGGACCTCGTTGACCACGCCCTCGGTCAGGCCGGGAAAGACGATGACCGAGAGGGTGCCGAGGACCGCGCACGCCATCATGCCCGTGGCGAGGGCGGGGTAGCGTTTGACGTAGCCGAAGACACGCAGGACCGGGGAGCGTTTGGAAGGGGCGATGGCGGGCTTTTCTTGATCGTTCAATGTCGCGTAAAGTCGTGGCAAAGGGTGTTTTTGGCAAGTTGCAGCCACGGCGCTGTGTCGCCGTGTCTGCGCTGGCAGAACCGGACACGGCGACAGAGCGCCGTGGCTACAGCCGGAATCAAACGCCCAGCGAGCGGCGCAATTCGTCCAGGCTTTCGCGCAATGTGCCGAGTTCCCGGCGCAGGTCGGTCACCTCTTGTTCCAATGCTTCCAGGCGCGGCGTGCGGTCCGGCGCAGACGCAGCGGCGGGCGGTGCAGGTGGTTCCGTCGGTTCTGCCGGTTCGCCGGAGAGGAGTTGGACGTAGCGGCGTTCCTTCTGGCCGGGACGCTGCGGCAGCAGGCGCACGAGTGGTTCGCTCCCCTCGCCCAGCGTGGTGAGCGCATTTTCCACGTCGGCCAGGGTGGGGAAACTGGCCAGGCGTTCGGTGCGCCCGCGCAGTTCGCCCAGGGTTTGCGGACCGCGCAACAGAAGTACGCAGAGGAGAGCGTATTCCTGCGGCGAGAAATTGTAGGTGTCGGGCAGGATGTGCCGGTATTTCTGCACCCGCGAGCCGCCGCCGAAGATCACCGTGGCCAGCTTCTTCTGGCGCAGGCCGTCGAGCGCTTCCTCGATCTCGCGCTCGTTGAGCGTCATTACCGGGTCACGGTTGGTGGACTGGTTGCAGGCGAGGAGGAGCGAATTCAGCGTCAGCGGGTAGGCGTCCGGCGTGGTGCGCTCCTTTTCCAGAAAACAACCGAGGACGCGGGTTTCGACGGGGGTCAGTTCCATAGCGCCGGGAACGTGCCACGGTCCGCCGGGCGGCGTCAACGCGGGGTTGACGTTCGCCGCCGCCTGGCATTTGCTGGAGGAACCGAACCTGCACCCACCCTCGCCATGCCCCGCGCCAAACTCACCAAAGGAATTTGCTCGTATTGCCAACAAGAAGTGAGCAAGGGTACCGCCTTCAAGCACGTCGCAGCCTGTCCGGGACGCCAGGCAGCCGTGGACGCCACCGAGGCTAAACCCGGTCAGGCGGAACCGCTCTATTACCTGCGCGTGCAGGATGCTTACGCCAAGGACTTCTGGCTGGACCTGGAAGCGCGTGGAGCGGCGAAGTTGAAGGACCTCGACAAATACCTGCGGGCCATCTGGCTGGAATGCTGTGGGCATCTGAGCCAGTTCACCGCCGACGGCTTCGGCAGCCGCGTCGCGGGGATGACGCGGCTGGTTGGAGACGTGTTTGCGGACGGCTCCGAGTGGGTCCATCTCTACGATTACGGCGACACTTCAGAGACGTTGGTCAAGGCGGTGGGCATCCGCGAGGGGCTGCCGACGACGAAACATCCCATCGCGCTGCTGGTGCGCAACATCGCGCCAGAACTGCCATGCACGCAATGCGGGGAACCGGCCAAGTGGCTCTGCCGGGAGTGCCAGATCGAAGACGACAAGGACGGGACGCTCTGCGACGCGCACAAAGCGAAGCATCCCCACAAAGATTACGGCGGCCCGATCCCGCTGGTGAACTCGCCGCGCCTGGGGGTTTGCGGCTACACCGGACCGGCTGACCCGCCATATTGACCGTCGACCGCCAACAAAAGTTGGAAAGGTCCGCAGATGACGCAGATTTCCGCAGATTGAAGAGAGAAAAGGGGGTAGGAGTTCACCAACTAAGCGTCCAGCAAAACGGCGTCTCCCACCCGCAAGCATCCGCCCGGGCTGGCGTGGATGACATTCTGGCCGAAGACCACGTCTCCGTCCGAAGTGCGGCGATAATCCGCGAGGGTGCGCAACGGTTCTCTCCCACGGGCCGAGGTTTGCTGGTCAGTCGTGGTAACCGCGCAACGTCCACACGGCCCGGCGGAGAACAGGCGGACCTCGCCGACGCGGTACGTTTTCCAGGTGTCCTCAGCGTAGGGGGCGTCGCACCCGACGAGAACGAGGTTGGGCCGGAACCGGTCCATGCGCAGGAACGGCGTGCCGCCAACGCGGCGGTTGAGGTCGGTGACCGATTCCTCCGACACCACCAGCAGCGGAAATGCGTCGCAAAATGCCACGGGAACGGAGTCGGTCAGGGTAGCGCGGTGGTGTTCCGGGATGCGCGCGGTAGGCACGTCGCGGCGGGAGGCGTCGCCCATCGCCACCAGACGGCACGGCTGCCCGAGTACGTCGGACAGCCACGCGGCGGCTTCGTCCCCTGCATCGTCGGCGAGGACGGTGTCGCGCCAGACCGTCACTTGGCGCCACATGCGGCCCGGTTCACGCCACGGCACGCGCAGTTCTGCCGCGCCGCCTGCTCCCAAGCACAGCGCGTCGTCGGTGATGGCGGTGGTGATCCGCGCCATCGAGGGGGTAGCCCGCTGGGTCAGGTGGCAGTTTCGCGCGTCCACGACCATGAACTCGCGGTCGTGCACGATGCCGCGATGGTCGAGCACCGCTTCACTCAGAGCGATGCCCCGGCAAGATTTCACCGGGTAGACGTAGATGCCGGAAAGGTGGGGCATGAAGTTACCACCGACCGCAAGTCAGATAAGTGCCTGTCCGAATAACCTCCGGCTGTAGGGACGGCGCGCCGTCCCTACAGCGGAAGCAATCCAATATCCAGATAGGTACCAAGCGAAGTAAAACTTCGCGGACAAGTGCATTCCCAAGTGCAACCTGGGAACGAGGGAACCCGGCGGGCCGTTGCCGACACGCCGGGTTGCCAATGTGATTTTACCGAACGGATCGCTTAGTAGCGGTAATGCGCGGGCTTGTACGGGCCTTCCACCGCCACGTCGAGGTAATCGGCCTGCTTCTTGGTAAGCGTCGTGAGCTTCACGCCGATCTTTTCCAAATGCAGACGGGCGACTTCCTCGTCGAGGTGCTTGGGCAGGATGTACACGCCGGGCTGGTAGGTTTCGCGGTTCGCCCAGAGGTCGAGTTGCGCGAGCGTCTGGTTGCTGAAGCTGGCGCTCATCACGAAGCTCGGGTGGCCGGTGGCACAGCCGAGGTTCACCAAGCGGCCTTCGGCCAGCAGGAAGATCGAGTTGCCCGTCGGGAACTGGTACTTGTCCACCTGCGGCTTGATGTTGAGGTGCTTGACGCCGGGGTACTTCACCAACGCGTCCACCTGGATCTCGTTGTCGAAGTGGCCGATGTTACACACCACGGCCTGATCCTTCATCTTGGCCATGTGCTCGATGGTGATGACATCGACGTTGCCCGTCGTAGTGACGTACAGGTCGGCGCGGCCCAGGGTTTCCTCGATGGTCGTGACCTCGAAGCCTTCCATTGCCGCCTGCAAAGCGTTGATGGGGTCGACCTCCGTGACGATGACCCGCGCGCCCTGGCCCTTGAGGCTCTGCGCGCTGCCCTTGCCCACGTCGCCGTAGCCGCAGACCACGGCCACCTTGCCGGAGATCATGAGGTCGATGGCGCGGTTGATCGAGTCCACCAGCGAGTGACGGCAGCCGTAGAGATTGTCGAACTTGGACTTGGTCGCCGTATCGTTGACGTTGAACGCCGGGACGAGCAGCTTACCCTTCTGGTGCAGCTTGTAGAGGCGATGCACGCCGGTCGTAGTCTCTTCGGACACGCCCTTCCACTCTTTCACCAACTCGTGGAAGATGTACGGAGTTTCCGCGTTGATCTTCTTGAGCAGATCCTTGATGACGCTCTCTTCGTGCGAGTCGGACGGGGTGTTCACCCACTCGTCGCCTTCTTCGAGTTCGTAGCCCTTGTGCAGGAGCATGGTCACGTCGCCGCCGTCGTCGACGACCATCTGCGGGCCCTTGCCCTCTTTGTTGACGATGGCCTTCCAGGTGCAATCCCAGTATTCTTCCAGGGTCTCGCCCTTCCAGGCGAAGACGGGCACCCCGGCGACCGCGATGGCGGCCGCGGCGTGGTCCTGGGTCGAGAAGATGTTGCACGAGGCCCAGCGCACGTCGGCGCCGAGTTCGACCAGCGTCTCGATGAGGACGGCGGTCTGAATTGTCATGTGCAGCGAACCCGTGATGCGAACGCCGGCCAGCGGCCGGTCCTTGGCGTATTTCTCGCGGATGGCCATGAGGCCGGGCATTTCCTGCTCGGCGATGTCGAGTTCTTTGCGGCCGAAGTCGGCGAGGGAAAGGTCGCGAACGGCGAAGTCCTGCGTTTGGGCGGCGGTGTCGGTATTTGAAGTGCTCATGATTTGTTCGGTAACGGTGGGTACGGCTACAACGGTGAATGGTTTATTTGACGGCGGCTTTGAGTTCCTCGGCCTTGTCGGTGTTTTCCCAGGTCAG
>CAXUHC010000256.1:0-5959 GCA_964250705.1 uncultured Chthoniobacterales bacterium
CCTGGCTGCCCTGATCTCCATCCCACTCATGTAGTCAGTTGTGAACAGAACCTAGTCACGATGCGGGGTATTTGGGAAATTAGCTGCGGATCGGGCTTTACAAACGGCTGTGCCGAGGTCTGGCCGTCAGTTCACAACTTGATACTATACGACCGTACCCAACCCAAACTGTAACAATAACTTGAAAACACCTCCAGGTCGCGGTCCGAAGAAACGGGCAGCGGTGAAATCGCCAAAGGTGAAAAATGCTGCTCAGGCCGAACGTAAGACCGGGGCTCCCATTCAAAGCCGGGCCGAACGTGAAAGCGAATTAGCTGAATGGCGCTGCCTGCGTGATGCCTATCGCGAACAGTGTTTATCGGGGCGGGACGTGTCGGCGGTAGAACACAAGATTAGTGAAACCGTCCAGCTTTTGCAAGGTTTGGACAGTGACATCGAACGACTCGCGCAAGTCGGTGAAGAGTCTATTGAACGAAAGGCGCGACGAACAGCGGCAATGGAGGCTCGAACGCAGTTGAGTGTCTTATCGGAGAGCGCAATCGCGGGTTTGCTCCAAGTGATCGAGCACGGAAATGGGGAAGAAGCTAAATATGCTACTGGTGCGCTAGTAGATGGATTGGTCAAGGCGATCAACGAGATGAAACGCCTTTATGGGGATGCAAACAAGCGGAGATTATTTCAGGAAGAGGCAGAATCAAAGATTGAGTTTCCAGGTCTTGTGTCAATCTTCAAAAAAGAGAATCTAGACCTTGAAAGATTCATATCGCATGAGCTTCGACTTGGAGCGGCACTCCCGATATTGGTTGATGCGAGAAAACCTTACAGCGCCTACGCAACTCTAGCGATCCAACTTGTAATTTACATTGATTACATTAGGTGTTTCTGTTGGAAAAAGAGCGAGTGGGTATCGGAGGACTCAGTGTATAGCAAGGTCGTGCCTGATTTAGACACGAAGGATTTCTGTGACACTAACATTGTTATCTGGGATAAAGTGCTTGCTTTCCACTTGGATTTTTTTCAAGCGCCAAAACATACGCAAAAAAGGGTGGCTTGGGACCACGGCTTAGAGGCAGAATATGCGGAGAAGGAAGCCGAGAACGCGCGCCATGTCATCGAGAAAAAAGATGCAGACGGAAATCTAATCATGTGGAGTCGTCCCGGTTGGTTCTCTGCCTTGTGCCCGTGGGCGGAGATTACGACTATTCCCGAGTTCAGAGAAATTTTGCTCTCCGGCAAAGACAGCAACGTGCAAAGCGAGAGCCAGCTCTACAACAGGGTGAAAAATAAGGTTTTACTTGCGGCGAGAAATCTCGTGCCAAAGCAACCCTGATCGATTCGCCGATTGCACCGCTTGTGTCGTTCCCGACTTCCTGCTTACTCAGGAATTTTCACAATTCCCGATGCAGACCAGTAACGTCTGCTCATGCCTATACTTGAATCAACACAAACCGACACTCTCCTTTCCCGCCGGGCGGTCGCCCGCCGCTGGGGGGTCTCCACCGAAACCGTCAAACGCCGCGAGAGGGCCGGCGAGCTTGCCGCGCTCAAATTCAACGCCCGCCTGACTCGCTACCGCCTCGCTGAGGTGGAGCGGTTCGAGCGCGAGGCTACCGGAGGGGCTAGCCTGTGATCGCGTGTACCCTCCACCGCATCGCTCTGCCACGGGCACACTCAGCTTTCGTTCGCGGGAAGCGGATGCACTGTTCGTTGGCTGAGGCCAAGCGGGTCCTGCCGATCCAGGACCTCTGGCGCAAGCTGGCACTCCCAGGCGATGTGCCCCGCATCGGCCGCAAGGTTGCAAGCCCGTTCCGCGCCGACCGCTCGCCCTCCTGCATGCTCTACACCGGCCGCAACGGGGAAGTGAGGTTCGCCGACAAGAGCCGCGGGTTGGACGTGGACGCCATCGGATTCCTCGCCCTCGCCACTGGTCTTACCGAGCGTGAGGCATGCTCCCAATTCGTACGATTGGCGCATGGCGCAGCTTTTACCGGCGGTCTGGCGGATTTTACCTCCGATCCGCCCGTAATCCGTCCCGATCCGGTGCGAGGCCGACCTGTGATGCCAAAGGATCTGCATCGCGGTGACCGGTTGGAACTAGCCCGCGTGGCGGCGGTCCGTGGGCTTTCCCCGGCCGGGCTGGCGCTGGCGGATGAACGGGGATTCCTGCGCTTCGGCAAAGTCTGCGGTTTCCCTTGCTGGATCGTTACGGACGGTTCCCGCGCGTTGGCGCAAGCCCGCCGCATTGATGGGCAGCCTTTCCCCGCCTTTCTCAACGTTGCGGAGCGCAAGAGCCACACGTTGCGCGGCAGTCGTCAGAGCTGGCCCGTTGGTATCCACGAGGCGACTAGTTTTCCGACTCTTCTCCTCGTGGAAGGCGGCCCGGATATGCTCACTGCCTGCCACTTCATCGCACGCGCCAAGCGCGATGACCTTGCCCCTGTAGCAATTCTCGGCGCTGGCAACCGTGTCCCTACCGACGCGCTGGCACTTTTCGCTGGTAAACGTATCCGTATCTTCCCGCACGCTGACGCAAGCGGCGCGGGCGAAGCCGCCGCAGCACGGTGGGCAGAACAACTCGACGGCGGCGGTCGGGCGGGTCCCATCGATGCCTTTCGCTTTCGCGGACTGCTCCAGGCGGACGGTAGTGCCGTCAGCGACTTGAACGACTTGGCGCGAATGTATCCGGCCAGCCAACCGGAGAATCTGCTGCCGTGAGCGCGAATACCCTTCCGGTCGGCCCCCCGGGCGTTTACTCGCCATCGGAAGTGACGAAGACCCTCCGAATGGCCTCAGAACCTGACGATGCCACACGCCTATCGGCGCCCTTCCCACTCCACTGCCTGCCACCGGACGCGGAAGCCATCGCGCGAGCCTGCGTGGACGTTTACGGCGTGCCTCCAACCCTTGCCGGTTGCTGCGTGCTCGGTGTACTCTCGGCGTCCATTGGTACGGGCCTTCAAGTGCGAAGCCTCGCGGACCGCTTCAGTCGTGCCAACCTCTATCTACTTGCCACCGCCGAGAGTGGGAGCGGCAAAAGCGAGACATTTCGCACTATCACGATGCCTTTCTTCGAGTTTCAAGACAGCGTGCTCGAAGCATGGAAACGCGACGCGCTCCCCAAACTGAAAGCCGAAGAGGGCGCATTGAAATCCGAGATTTCCACTTTGGAGAGTGCTTTCAAGCGCAAGCGTCGCACGGAACTGAGCGCGTCTGAACGCGATAGATTGGTCGGCGAGCTTGCCGACAAGCAGGCCGCCTTGCTGACACTGCTTTCCAAGCTTCACCCTCCTGTCTTCTACGTGGAGGACACCACCGAGCAACGGCTGGAATCCCTCATGCAGCAACGCGGGGAAACTCTCGCCTGCCTCTCCGATGATGCCCGGCAGGTCACCGACAATCTCATGGGGCGGAACCGCGGTGGTGGCGAGGTGGAAGACGGATTTTGGGTCAAAGCGTGGACCGGCGGGCGGCACAAGGTGGACCGGGCCAACGGGCGGAACGTGCTCCTAAAGAACCCGTGCTTGTCCGCCCTGATCTTTGTTCAGGACGACAAGCTGCGCGCCATGCTTGCCCGGCCCGAATTGAGCGAAGGTGGCTTCCTACCTCGCGCACTACCCTGCCGCACCGGCTGTGAGCCGCAGAAGATTGACCGCAGCCGGGGGCGCATCCCTCAGGAAACCACGGAGGCTTGGAATCATCTTGTGCTCGAACTGCTGAACGACTTTCGGCAAGCCCTCGCGCCTCACACCTGCGAGCCGAGTCGGGCCGCGGAGGAAATCATGGACGCGCACTTTAACGAGCTTGTTCCGCGGCGGCGCATCGGAGGCGACCTTTTCGACGTGTCGAGCTTCGCGGCGCGCTGGACCGAGCAAGCGTGGCGAATTGGCGTCTGCATACATGCGGGTCTGTACGGTGGCGCCGCGGCCGAGCAACCATTCGCCAAGGAGACGGCAGAGTGCGCTTTGGAACTGGCTGAATGGTTTGCTGACCAGCAAATCGCGATCTTGGCCGATAATCGCGGCGAGCGGCGCATGGCGCGGCTCACTCAACTCCGGGCACGGCTGTCAGGCTACGGCGGAGCGGCTACTCTGCGCGATCTCTCTCGCAACAACGGCTTTTCGTCCGAAGAGGTGCGCGCGCTCGCCGAAATGTTCCCTAGCCAGCTTGGACTGGAACGACGCGAAACTGGCGGCCGGCCAAGCGAAACCGCCTTCCTGCCGCTAGCTCCCGGCCAGAGCGGCGCCACACTCTATGCGGCGTGACCCCCACCGTCAAAAGCTGACAGAACCCGCCAAAAGGCCGGGCCGACGCCCCTTCTGGCACCTTTTGGCTGGTTCTGTCAGTGGGAATGCCCGCGCTTCACGAGTTATCTTTATGAAAGCCCTCCCCGCCCATGTGCTCGCCTGCGCCCCATCTCTGGCGCTGCTCTACCGCGCTACGGTCCTCCACGACCTTCCCGCTAAATCATACGATGACGCCTGGGATGCCCTGGACAAGCCGTGCCACTACTCTCCGACCGCTGCCACGCAGGACTTTCTGCGCCAGCACTGGCGCAAGCTCATCACGCAGGCGAACCAACCGACTCTGCCCCGGCGGTGGATGGAAGCCTTCCTTGGCGCCTTGGCCAGCGGCGGCAACGTGAATGTGGCCGCTCGGGCTGTCGGCATCCATCGGCGCACCGCCTACGCCGCCCGACGGCGCGACCGGCAGTTCGCCCGGCGCTGGGCTGACGCCCGCCTTGAGCACGAGATCGGTCCCGAGCCTCTGGACTCAGCACCCGCGAAGACCCATTGACGGGCGCGATGCCATTATCTGTGCATGAACCCGGAAACAAGCTTGGCTGAGCGCGCGAGGAGCATCCCCTTGTGCAATGGGAGCGCCAAATAAATGCACAACTGTTAATGATTACGGAAACTTTGCGCGCCCGCGTGCGCGTGCGCGCGAAGGCACCTAAAACCACATATGCCTAATTCTGGTCGAGGCGTTTATTACAGAAAGTCCACCGTCCATGCCTCACGGGTTCTGGACCTGCTCGACATCCAACGGACCGGACCGCTGCATTCAGGTGCTCGGGGCGTGACGAGTTGGCGTCGCGGCAAGGAGGATGCCGGCTCCGTCGGCTACTCCGTGGGAACCTTCGAGGGCGAGCCGACACTGCTCTGGTTGGAATACACCACCAACTTGGGGACCGGACCCAAGACCTTTCACCGTTATTGGGTGAAGATTGAATCCACGCCCTGCCACTTCGGTCGGCGGCGTTACTGGTTCATTTGCCCGATGAACGCCGATGGCCGTCTATGCCAGCGGCGCAGTCGCATCCTTTACTTGCCCCCGGGCGGTGTCAAATTTGGCTGCCGCGAGTGCCATCGGTTGACCTACGACTGCCGCCAGCAACACCGGAATTATTTTTATGAGACTATGGGCAAGCATCAGGATGCCCAAGAGCGGTTGAAGACCTTCAAGCCTCCGCGCTCGCCAGATCAACGAGCACGACGCAACGGACGCATCAGGGCGGCCGAACGCGGCGAAAGGGACGGTTGGGATGCCGTCAGCTCAAATTACTCTTCCGGATTGGCTAATTGCACTTCAGCTCAACTCGGGCGCTCTTTTGAATGGTTCGAGCGGTGGGAACGCAAGCGCGAAGGTTGAAACTCAAACTCGCGAGTTCCTGGCAGAGTGATCTTCCCACGATAAAGTGGACACGCGGATGTGCTACAACCGAGCACAACCGACATGAGCACCACACAGAGCAAGTACGGCAGGAGATTTGACGAGGAATTTAAAAGGGAGGTCGCCGCGCTGGCGTGCCGACCGGGAGCCAGGCAGGAGCAGGTGGCCCGCGACTTGGGGGTGAGCCCCTACAGCGTGTCACGCTGGAAGAAGCTCTACGGCGGCGCGACGCCCGCCGCGACCGCCGCTTCTTCTGGCGTCAGCGTGGCCGAACTCGAACGGCGCATCA
>CAXUHC010000257.1:0-2170 GCA_964250705.1 uncultured Chthoniobacterales bacterium
TCTCACCTACCTCGGCCGCCGGGCGTGACGACGCTCATGGTCGTCGCCCAGCACGGGGTCGTCGGCATGAACATGGCCTCTCCGGTGGATACCAGTTACCTGGCGGATTCCGTGATCTTGTTCCGGTACTTCGAGCATGCCGGGAAAGTGAGAAAAGCGATTTCCGTGATGAAAAAACGCAGCGGCGCGCACGAGGAAAGCATTCGCGAACTGCGCTTCAACGGATCGGGCATCCATCTGAGCGAGCCGCTTACCCAGTTTAGGGGTATTCTGACCGGCGTGCCGCAGGAACTGGAAAATCCGCCGGTCAACGTTTAGCTCCCGGCGAACCCACATGGCTGCCGCAACCCAGATCAGCGAAGTCGAGCAACGCGTCCTCCTGGTCGCGCCGACGCGGCGGGACGCGGAGGTCACTGCGTCGCTGCTGGCCAAAGCACGGCTGGCCTGCGTGGTGTGCGCCGATTTCCAGGAGCTTCGGCGTGAGGCCGCGCTAGGCGCGGGAGCGATTCTGGCGACGGGCGAAGCGGTCGCGGAAAAGGGCGCGACGGACCTGCTGGCGTCACTGGCGGAACAACCGGCCTGGTCGGACCTGCCGGTGATCCTTCTGGTCAAAGGCAGCGACCAATCCGTGGTTGCCGGCCCGGTAATCACGGCATTACGGAATGTGACGCTGCTCGAACGGCCCGCACCGACCCGCTCGGTCGTAAGCGCCGTCGAAGCTGCCGTGCGCGGACGCGTCAGACAGTACGAACTCCGCGATCAGCTCGCCGCGTTACAACAGGAACAGGCGCGAGGCAGACAACTCAAGGAAGAGTTGGCGCTGGCCGTGGAAGGCTCCGGCCTGGGGACGTTTCACTGGAATGTCGCGACCGGCGAACGGCGTTGGGACGCCCGCAACAAGGAGCTGTTCTGGCTGCCGCCCGAGGCGGAGATCACGTTGGAACGGATGGTTTCGATCATCCATCCCGACGACCGGGAAAGCGTGCAGGCAGCCATCGACGCATGTTTTGACAGCGCCAGACCTTACCGGGTAGTCTACCGCACGGTATCCCCCCAAGGCGAAATCCGCTACGTCCACGCCACCGGGCGCGCCTATTTTGACGGGACGGGCCGCGCCGTGCGCCTGGACGGCACGACCCAAGACATCACCGAGCAGAAACTCGCGGAAGAGGCTTTGCGTACCAGCGCGGACCGGTTTCGCCAACTCGCAGACGCCATGCCGCAGATCGTGTGGACTGCCCGACCCGACGGAGTGCTCGATTATACCAATCATCGTTGGTACGAATTCATCGACCGGACGGAACAGGAGGTTTCCCCGGCGGACTGGCATGTGCGGGTGCATCCGGACGACATCGCGGACGCCAGCCGAACCTGGGCGGCTTCGGTGACCACGGGCCAGCCTTACACCACGGAGTTCCGGGTGCGTGGGGCGGACGACGTTTACCGATGGTTCCTCGTGCGCGCACTGCCGGTCCGGGGAGCCGACGGCGCGATCCAGCAATGGTACGGCACCTGCACCGATATTCACGTTCAACGAGCCCTCCATGAACAGAACGCGCTGCTGCTCGACTCGGAGCGCGCCGCCCGCGCGGAGGCCGAGCGTGCCAGCCAGATCAAGGATGAGTTTCTGGCGACCCTGAGCCACGAACTGCGCACCCCGCTCAACGCGATCCTCGGCTGGGCCAACCTGCTGCGCAGCGACCCGGCGGATGCCGAGGGCGTGACCGAAGGACTCATGATCATCGAGCGCAACGCCCGCGCCCAAAACCAAATCATCGAAGACCTGCTCGACATGAGCCGGATCATTTCCGGCAAGGTGCGGCTGGACGTCCATCGCACGGACCTCGCGCCCATCGTCGAGGCAGCCATCGAGACGGTGCGTCCGGCGGCGGCGGCCAAGGGAATTCGCATCCAGACCGTCCTCGACCCGGCGGCGCGGCCCGTGTCGGGCGATCCGAACCGGCTGCAACAGGTGTTTTGGAACCTGCTCTCCAACGCCATCAAATTCACCCCGCGCGGCGGTCGGGTGCAGGTGCTGCTGGAGCGGGTCGATTCGCACCTGGAAGTCAGCATCATCGACACCGGAAAAGGCATCGAGGCGGATTTTCTACCGTACGTTTTCGACCGCTTCCGGCAGGCGGATTCATCCACGACGCGGCAGTTCGGCGGG
>CAXUHC010000257.1:2180-5926 GCA_964250705.1 uncultured Chthoniobacterales bacterium
CTTCGCATTGCTGGGCGACGCCTTGAGGCGGGGCGGCTGGGGCTGGGGCTCGCCATCGTCAAGCAACTGGTGGAACTTCACGGCGGCACCGTGCGGGTAAAGAGCAGCGGGAAAGAGCTGGGCACGACGTTCATCGTGGCGCTGCCGCTCACGGTGCTGCATCCCCCGGCGGAGGAAGCGGGGGATGAGCGGCGTCATCCCGGCGCGGGCTCCCTGGCAGCGCCCGCGCTGGAGCGCGATATTGATTTGAGCCGCGTGCGGGTGCTGGTCGTGGACGACGAGGCGGATGCCCGCGCGCTGGTGAAACGGCTGCTGGAAGAACGAGGCGCCAGCGTGACCACCAATGGCTCGGCGGCGGAGGCCTTGGCCAGTATTCAGCGAGAGGGTTACGACGTGCTCGTGAGCGATATCGGGATGCCGGAAGAGGACGGATATTCCCTGATTCGCAAAGTGCGGGCGATCCCGGCGGAACGTGGTGGCGGCATCCCGGCGGTGGCGTTGACGGCCTATGCCCGTTCGGAAGATCGCATGAAAGCGGTCCTGGCCGGATTCCAGATGCACGTGACCAAGCCGGTGGAGCCAGCGGAACTGTTGACGATGGTTGCCAGTCTGGCCGGGCGGGCCGGTTGAGGCGGTTGCATCGCGACCAGAAGACCTCGTCAGTGCGTCACCAGCAATCGCTCGACTGCCTTGAGTTTCGTTTCCATGCGCCCGTCGATGAGGCCAAAGTTTCCGCGTACCAGACAGTCCCTCGGCGAAAGTGAAGCATCGACCCGCAGACTCACGCGCGGATGTTTTTCCCGGAGCTTGCCGCCTCCCATCGTTTCCAGCAGCGCGAGATCAGACGGACAAAGGAAGACCTCCAGCGGTTGCTCCCCGGCTCGGGGAGTTTCGGCCAGCGCCTGTTCGATGATCTTCTCGATCTGCTCCCCGTTCGGGTCTCCCCCGGCGAGCACGCGCCGGACGATGTTCATCACCAGTCCGGGCACACACGCACGCGCCTGCGCCGCGAGTGCCGCGTGCTGATCGGCCAGGGTCCGCAGCACCCCTTCCGCCAGTCCAAGCACTTCCTGCCGCTGCATCATGAGTTGCTCGGTGAACGAAGCGTCTGCGTCGGCGCGGCCCTGGCGATAGCCAGTTTCCCGCGCCGTCGCCACGATGGCGGCCTGCCGTGCCAACTCCGCCGCGCGCGCCAGGGCGGCGTCTTCTTCGGCCGACCACTGCACCGACCCATCGATGACCAACCGCACGGCACGCAGCGGACGCTCGAGCCGGATGGCTTCAAGCAGCATTGGCGAGGTCTCCTTGATCCAGGGTGATTTCTCCCTGCTCCTCCAGCTTGCGAACGATAGCCAGAATCCGGTCCTGCGCGGCTTCCTGATCCTTCGGTCGCACCGGGGCCATCATTTCCATTTCCTCGTGCAAGCCCTCGGCAGCGCGCTTGGACATGGAAGCAGCCACCTTCTTGAGCATCGTTTCGCCGCGCGGACCCTTCAACGCTGCCGCGAGGTCCGCCGACTCCACTTCACGCATGACCTTTTGAAGGTCGGCGTTGGTCAGAGCCGCCATGTCATCGAACGAGAAAAGTTTCTTGCGGATGGTGTCGCTCAACGCGGCGTTGCGATCTTGCAACACGGCGAGCAGACTACGGCTCGTTTCCTTGTCGAGCGTTTTGAGCAGGTTTGCGACAAACGGCGCGCCGCCGCTGTGGTGCGCGACCGCCGGAGCCGCCGGCTTTTCCGGCGCGGCACGTTTATTGAATTGCTGCGCAATGCGACGCACGACCTCGGGCGAAGTCGTTTCCATTTCGCCGAGTCGTTCGATCACTTCCGCGCGCTGCTCGGGATCGAGCATGCGCAAAATCTCGCCCGCCTTGGCGAAGTCGAGTTGGGAAAGCAGAAACGCCACCGTCTGCGGCTGTTCGCCGCGCAGCAAGCTGAAGACTTGCCGCGTGTCCATCCCCTCGAACTGCGGCAATGACGCCCCGCCCCCATCCCCGCCCGCCGCCGGAGCCACGCGTTCCAGCAAGTAGGCCGCGCGGTGCTCGCCGCGCGCCAGTTCCAGAGTGCCACGCACGTAGGACGTGCCGCCCAGCGCGGAACCATAACCGACATCGACCAAGGTTGAAAACTCGTCCAGCGCAAACTGCCGGATTTCGTCGCTGATCACCGGTAGCTTCGCCATTTCGCGGCACACGGCTTCCAGTTCCCCGTCGGCGAATGTCCGCACGAGGTTCGCCGCCGCTTCCTGGCCGATAACGATCAGGAACACCGCCGTTTTTTGCACGCGGTTGAGCTTGGAATAGTCGAGCACAGGCATGGCACAAAAAAGTCGTTTACGGTTTCTCCGTCATCCATTCACGCAACGTCGCGCTGACGTTGTCAGGCTTCTGACGGATCATGTCGTTGAGCATTTCCGGCGACACGGCGCTGGCCCGCGCGCGGTCGCGCAGCATCCGGGCGGGCCTGGCGCCGTCGAGGGCAGCCGAATTCGCCGGATCGAGCAACTCCAGCGGGATCGGATCAGACGGTGTGCGCCTGAGCTGGCGCGCGAAGAATAACACGATGATCACAGCCAGCAGCGGGGTAACCCAGGGCTTGACCGCGTCGACCATGTTGGTGCCCATCGCGGGCAAAATCTTTTCTATCGGCATCGCCTGAAAGGTTGTCTCCTGCACGGTCACCGCCGGCTCCTGGCCCGCCGCGCTGATGCCGAGCGCGTTGGCGACCATCGTTTGCAGCGCCTTCAGTTCCTGCGGCGTGCGCGGCTCGGGCTTGGCCGCCGCTCCGGCGCCGGTGAGGCGGGTCGCCACGAAGACCGCCGCCGTCAACTTGCGGATGTCGCCCGGTCCCTTCGTCGTGTTGGTGGTCGCTTTGCTGACCTCAAAGGTCTGGGTCTGGCTTTTGCGGGTTTCCTCGGTTTTCTTGACCCCGTTCGGGTCGCTGCCGTTGTCTGCCTGCGTCGATTTTGTGGGCGTGTTGTTCGTCACACCCGTCGCGTTCCCGGCAGTTTTGCCCTCGCTGCCGAGGTTGCTCTCTTCGGTGGTGGTCGCGTTCCGCACGACCTGGCCGTCCGGATCAAATTTCTCTTGGGTGATCGTGCTCGAATCGGTGCTCACGTCCGCCGACACGCGCACGACGGCGTTACCTGGTCCGACCACGCGGGCCAGCATCGTCTCGACCTTGGTCGAAAAATAGTCCTCCAGATTTTTCCGCAACCGCATCTGGCCGGTGGCCGAGCCGAGCGCGCTGTCGCCGTCGCGCAGTTTTTCGCTGAGCACGTTGCCCATGCTGTCCACGACCGCCACGTCGTCCACCTTCATCCCCTCGACCGAATTGGACACGAGGAAGCGGATGGAATTCACTGACTCCGTCGAGAGCCCCGCCGAGCCTGCGTCCACGAACACGGATGCCGTGGGTCGCGTTTTGTTGTCGCCGAGCAGCAGTTTGTTCTCGGGCATGACGACCATCACGCGAGCCGCGCGGATGCCGTTGAGTTGACTGATCGTCCGCGAAAGTTCACCCTGGATGGCACGCAGGTAATTCGTGTGCTGCACGAAATCGCTGACGCCGAAATTACTCTTGTCGAAGATTTCGAACCCGATGCCGTCCCCACCAGGCAGCCCCTTCGATGCGAGGTCCATCCGCAACGTGTAAACCTTCTCCGCCGGAACATAAATCGCGGTGCCGCCCGCGCCGATTTCGTAGGTCACGCCCTGCGCTTGCACCGCCGACACGACTTCAGCC
>CAXUHC010000258.1:0-2227 GCA_964250705.1 uncultured Chthoniobacterales bacterium
GCCTGACTTCGAGGTGACGAGAACCAACGTGCGTTTCAAGCCGTCCCCGAGCCGGACAAAAAGACGGTCGAAGCCGTCAGGATCCGTGTTGTCTAGAAAATATGGCGTCAGTTTGTCATGCGCCGAGCCGAGAGAATCCGCCACGAGCTGCGGCCCGAGCGCGGAGCCGCCGATACCTATCACGAGCACGTTCGCGAATGCGTTGCCGTCTGCTGCCTTGATCTTGCCGGAATGAACCTCCTCCGCGAAGCTTTTGATGTTGACCAAGTCTTGCGTAATGGCGGCGCGAAGCTCTTCGGTGGGAGCAAGCGCGGCGTCCCGCAGCCAGTAGTGGCCGACCTGCCTTTTCTCGTCGGGATTGGCGAGCGCGCCACCTTCCAATGCGTGCATCGCGGCGAATGCCTTCTGCGCGGCGGGTTCCATCCGCGCGAAATAATCGTCCGGAAAGCGCATCCGGCTGATATCCAGGCTGATGCCCGTGCGCCCTTCGAGAATCCAATACTGCTGAAACCGCTGCCAGAGATTGTCGCCGTCCATGGCGTTACCCAAAGCTATCACGCGCGAAAAGCAACGTGAAATGCTGGCGGACGGGGTGGTCGGCGAGTGACCATCGGCGGCGCGCCCACCGCCGTCAGTACTGCTTGCGCATGTTGCTGGGCAGAATGTTCAGTTCGTTGCGGTATTTGGCGACGGTGCGGCGGGCAATAGGAATCCCGCGTTCGCTCAGGATGGAAACGATGTCCTTGTCGCTCAGCGGATTCGTGGCGCCTTCCCCTTTGATCAGGTCGAGGATCGCTTCCTTGACGCTGGTGTTGCTCATCGATTCGCCCGTCGCGGTCTGGTAGCCGGGGGTAAAAAAGTAGCGCATCTCGAACACACCCTGCGGCGTCGAGATGTATTTGCCCGAGATCGCCCGGCTTACGGTCGTCTCGTGGACGCCGACCGCTTCGGCGATTTGCACCATCGTCATCGGCCGCAGAAAGGCGGTGCCGTGGTCCAAAAATTCCTCCTGACGGCTGACGATCTGGTTGGCGATGTTGGAAATCGTTTGCTGCCGTTGATGGATGCTCTTGATGAGAAATTTCCCGCTGCGGATTTTCTCGCGGATGTAGTCTTTCACGTCGCCGCCGCTGCCGTTCTGCGCCATCAAATCCTTGTAAGTGTTGGAGATACGCAGGTGTGGAATCTGTTCGCCGTTGAGCATCACGGTATAGGTGTCACCGATCTTCTCGACGCTCACGTCGGGCAACACGTAGTTGTTTGGGTCTGGCGCGAAGATGGCGCCGGGCTTCGGGTCTAGCGTGGCGATGGAGTAGGCGGCCTGTTGCACCTGATCGACCGTGATGCCAAGGCGGCGCGCGATTTCCGGGAAACGGCGCTTGCCCAACTCGTCGAGATATTTGCTGATAATCTGGAATTCCAGGGTGTTCTCCTTGCCCAGACGGCGGAGCTGGATCAACAGACAATCCCGCAGGTCGAGCGCGCCGACCCCGGCGGGATGGAAAGCCTGGATGATTTCGACCAACCGGCGCAGATCACTGGAAGCCACGCCGGTATTGGCGCTCATCTCGTCGGGAGTCGTTTGCAAAAACCCGTTGTCGTCGATGTTTCCGATGATCAGTTCGGCCATGCGCCGGTCGTTACCGCTGAGTTCCGCCCCATTGATCTGTCCGATGAGGTGTTGCTGGAGGGTCTCTTGGTTGGCGATGGAATCGAAGAAAAACTGCCGGCGCTCCTCGTCGTCATCGCTGCGGCTATTGTAACCGCTGCTCTGCGCCATGTATTCGCGCCATTCTTCGTCCAGCTTAGCCAGTTGATCGAACTCCTCCTTGAAATCGTCGTTTTGCTGGGAGTTATCCTCGGGCGTGGACTCCGCAGCCTCTTCTTCGAGGACCGGATTGGTCTGCATCTCCTGCTGCACGATGTTGCGTAGTTCCAGCATCGGCGCCTGTAAGATCACGAGGCTTTGTTGAAGTTGCGGAGCCAGCACCTGCTGCATGGACAGGTTCTGCGTCTGCTGCATTCCAGGGCTTGCCATATGCTGTCGACACTGAGCAGGTTCAGAACCGTCAGCAAGCAAAAAAGTAAGAATTACACGATTTTGGAACGTTTTTTGCTGCACAAGAAACTGCTTCAGACGGACACCCTATGAATCCTCACCTCTCCGGCGGGCAAAAGTCCCGCCTTTCACTCACGATCTTTTTGGTGGCGGGAACGGTCGCAGGCG
>CAXUHC010000258.1:2237-5907 GCA_964250705.1 uncultured Chthoniobacterales bacterium
TAGTGACCCCCGAGGTCCACTCCCAGGCACCCGTCGCGGCAACCTCAAATGCTGCGCTCAACGCCGTGCTCGTCAAACTGAAGTCGCAACAGGATGCCATCGTGGCAAACCAGACGAAGATTGAGGCGCAGACCGTGTTGTTGAAAGAAAATCTTCGTCAGGCCAAAATCTACGCGGGCCGGGGCGGCTCGGGCCATCGTTGAGTCGCAAAGCCGTGCGTAACCTCACTTCAACTGCCATGAAAACGTCTCTTCCGGTTCTCGCCCTGTTCACTTTCGTCCTCGTGCTTTCACTGCCGGCGACGAGAATCCAGTCTCAACTGGCACTGCCACCCACGGACCCCCTTGCCACCATGCAGGCTCTGCAAACGGCTAACGAGGACTTGCTCAAGCGTCAGGAAGCGACGCTCAAGGAGCTGACCGAGATGACCGACACCGCCAACGAGGTCCGGATCTTCAGCCGACGCGGCTAGGCTTTCACGAGTCAATCAGCCGATGGCGGCATGAAGCGCGTCGGCGATGCGGTCGGCCTGCTTTTCGATGAGCGTCTGGTCGCGACCCTCGATCAGGAGCCGCACCTTGGGCTCCGTGCCTGAATATCGCAGCAGAACGCGGCCTTTGCCGCCCAATTGTGCTTCGGTTTCCGCGACGAGCCGGGTCACTTCCGGCAGACTCGTGAGGGCAGGTTTGCTTGCCACGCGCAGGTTGCGTTGCGCCTGGGGATATTTAGCCAAGCATTGTTTCAATTCGCTGAGCGGCTTGCCGGTGTCGCGCATGATACGCAAAATCTGGAGGGCGGTAATCACGCCGTCGCCCGTCGTCGTGAAATCGCGGAAGATCATGTGGCCACTCTGCTCCCCGCCCAGGTTGAGGTTGCCTTTGACCATCTCTTCGATGACGTAGCGGTCTCCTACCTGCGCGCGGATCACCTTGCCGCCGCACTCCTCCAGCGATTCCTCCAGGCCGTAATTGCTCATCACCGTGGCGACCAAGGTATTGTCCGCAAGCCGTCCCTGCCGCAAAAATTCCCGCGCGGCGATGGCCATGATCTCGTCACCATCGACCAACTGTCCCTTTTCGTCGCAAAGCAGGACGCGGTCAGCGTCGCCGTCGTGGGTGATGCCGATGCCCGCGCCGGTTTGACGCACCAGCAGCTGAATTTCCGACGGATGGGTGCTGCCGCAATCGCGGTTGATGTTGGTGCCGTCTGGATTGTTATGGAAGGTCAGCACGTCGGCACCCAATTCGCGCAAAATCCAGGGGGTCGACTTGTAGCCCGCGCCGTTGGCGACGTCGACGGCAATGCGCAGGTTGTCCAGCGTGAGGCCGCGCGGCAGGCTGGCCTTCGCAAACTCGACGTAGCGGCCCAGGGCGTCGTCGATGCGTTGGGCGCGCCCGATCTTGCCCGCGGTGGGCCGGATGTCCTCGATGCCGCCGCTGAACACGAGATCCTCGATCTGCCGTTCGATGTCGTCGGCGAGCTTGTAGCCGTCGTGGTGGAAAAATTTGATCCCGTTGTCCTCGTAAGGATTATGGGACGCGGTGAGCACGATCCCGGCGTCGCAACGCAGGGATCGCGTGATGTACGCCACCCCGGGGGTGGGCAGCGGCCCCAACTGGAGAACGTCTACCCCGAGCGACATCAGCCCGGCGGCGAGCGCATCTTCGAGCATGTAGCCGCTTTGCCGCGTATCCTTGCCCAGGGCGATGGTCGGGCGGGCATTGGCCCTTCCATGTCCCCGCCCGAGTTGGGTGATGACGTGAGCGGCGGCGCGGCCCAGCTTGAGAGCGGTTTCCGCCGTGACCGGCTCGACGTTTGCCATGCCGCGGACGCCGTCCGTGCCGAAGATACGCTTACGTGCGGGGTGGGTGGTTGCAGGGGGTTCGGGGCTCGACATGGCTCGGAAAAACGACTGCCATCTTCTCGACGCCGACCACCCGAAAAGCAAGTGCCAAGCGGCCGCCCGTCAAAACGGCGACGACGCCATGGCATGACGGATCGCCAGCCAAACCAGCACGGCAACCAGCAGCGAGATGAGTTTCGAGCGCCAATGATTGGTGAGGTTTGAAATCCAGCGATGCATAGGGGTTCAGGCGGCGTCCAGATCGGCATCGTCATCCGCACCCGGCACTTTGGCGCCAGGCAGCAGAGGCCTCAGCGGGAAGCGGGAGGCGCTCTCAGACAAGGCCCGGCCCAACCGCTCACGTAATTCCGGCAGCGAGAGACCACGCTCGATGCGGCCATTGTGACAAAGCGAGACGCTGCCCGTCTCCTCGCTGACAACGATGGCTACCGCGTCCGTTTCCTCGCTCAACCCCAGTCCCGCACGGTGTCGCAGACCGAACGACCGTTCGAGGCTTTCGCGTTGGCTGACGGGAAAGATGCACGCGGCAGCGACCACGCGTTCGTCGCGCAGGATGAGGCCGCCGTCGTGCAGGGAAGTTTTAGGATGGAAAATGGTGGTCAGCAATTCGGTGGAAAACGAGGCGTCGAGGCCGACGCCGGTTTCGGCGTAGCTACGTAGGCCGATGCCGCGCTCCACGGCGATCAGCGCGCCGTAGTGTCGGCTGGCGAGTTCAAAGACACAGCTGCAGAGTTGGTCCACCATGCGCAGATGTTGCACGCGTCCGGTGAACAGCCTCCGACTGCCCATCTCCGCAAAGACCCGGCGCAGTTCGGGTTGAAAAATCACGACCAGAATCAGCAGCAAGAAAACCGCCGACCGATCGATTACCCAGCGGGTAACCGTCAGATTGAACAACTGACTCAAGATCACCAAGCCAACCACGAAGAGCGTCAGGCCAGCGAGGATGCGCGCTCCCCGCGTCCCGCGAAAACGCAAAGAAAGATGGTAAAGGCCGACCGCGAACAGCACGATTTCAAGCAGCGCGTTCCAATGCTGCCGGATGAAATGGACGGGCGAAGCAGGCATGATTCTGGAAGAGGATGGGTTGCTTCGACCGCCTCGGTCAAGAAGGTGCCAGCAAGACTTCGGCCATGCGCAGGGCTGCCACGTTGGGCGCAACGTCGTGCACACGCAAGACCCGCGCGCCACGTTCACGCAGCAAAGCGGTCAAGGCTAGGGTAGGGGCGAGGCGTTCGGACATGGTATCGACCCCGGCCACGCTGGACAAGAATGATTTCCGCGACACTCCCAGCACCAGCGGACGCCCGCGGATGGTGAGATGCTCCAGTTGCCGCAGCAGCGTCAGATTATGCTCGACCGTTTTGCCGAATCCGATGCCTGGATCGAACGCGAGGCAAGCCAAGGGAATACCGGCAGCCTCGGCAACCCGCGCATGCTCGTCAAAAAATTCCCTCACCTCAGCGGTGACGTTCTCGTAGTGCGGATGTTTTTGCATGGTGCGCGGAGAGCCCTGCATGTGCATGAGCACGAGACCGGCACCGCTCCGGGCCACGGTCTCGGCCATGGCGGCATCGCCCCGTAGCGCCGTCACGTCGTTGACGATGGCCGCGCCACGTTCGAGTGACGCCCGCGCCACGGCGGCCTTCGACGTGTCGACCGAGATCAAGCAGTCCGGCGCGCGGGCGAGCAGGCCCTCGATCACCGGCAAAACCCGCCGCCGTTCTTCCGCTTCGCCGACCGCTTCCGCGCCGGGACGGGTCGACTCGCCCCCGACATCGAGGATCGCGGCCCCCTCGGCCAGCA
>CAXUHC010000259.1:0-5898 GCA_964250705.1 uncultured Chthoniobacterales bacterium
CTCGGGTTTCTCATCGCCGCGCGCGTGCTGCAGGGGCTGGCGGGCGGCGGGCTGCTGGCCAAGGCGCAGTCGGTGGTGTTCGAGTCGTTCGCCCCGTACGAACGGGGCGCGGCGCAGGCGATTTTCGGGCTGGGCGTCATCGCCGGGCCCGCGCTGGGGCCGGTGCTCGGTGGCTGGCTGACCGACCAGATGGGCTGGCGGTGGATTTTCTTCATCAATGTCCCGTTCGGCGTGCTGGCCGTGCTGGCGTGCGCGACGTTCTTTCCGGCGGACGAACCGGAAAAACTCGACCGCACGGGCCGCGTGGACTGGACGGGCATCGCGCTGCTGGCCGTGGGATTGGCGTCGTTTCAAACGATGCTCGAGGAAGGGCAGCAGGACGACTGGTTCGGTTCGCGCTTCATTACCACGATGGCGGTGCTGGCGGTGGCGGGCATCGGCACGTTCATCTGGTGGGAACTCACCATCGACAAACCGGCGGTGGATCTGCGCGTGCTGCGTCACCGCTCGATGATCGGCGGCAGCCTGTATTCCGCCATTCTGGGCATGGGAATTTACGGCATCATGTTCGCCATCCCGGTGTTCGTGCAGGATTACCTGCATTACACGGCGACGCAGAGCGGCCTGCTCCAGGTGCCGGGCGCGCTGTGTTCGGCGGTGACGATGATTCTCTACGGCAAGTTTTTGTCGCGATTCGATCCGCGCGTGATGATCGGCGTCGGCGCGCTGATGACCACGGCGACCGGCGCGCTGCTCATGGGGCTGAACCCGGACACCGGAGTGCAGACGATTTTCTGGCCGCTGATTCTGCGCGCGGTCGGCTCGGTGATGATGTTCATGCCGCTGAGCCTGGCGGCACTCGGGCCGCTGCCCAAGAACGAGATCGCGGCGGGGTCGGGCATCTACAGCCTGACGCGGCAGATGGGCAGCAGCATCGGCATCGCGCTGATCACGACGATGGTCACGCGGCGCATGGCGCAGCACCGGGCGGTGCTGGTCAGCCACATCACGGCGTACCGGCAGCCGGTGCTCGACCGCATCCACCTGCTGACCGCCGGGTTCGGCGGGGACACCGACCCGGCGGCGGCGCAGCACCGCGCGCTCGGCGTGATCGACCAGATCGTCAACGGGCAGTCCGCGCTCATCGCATACTCAGACATTTTCTTTTACGTGGCGGCGGCGTTCGTGGTGTCGCTGCCGCTGCTGTTTTTACTGGGCGGCAGCACCGGGAAAAAGGCGCAGGAAGCGGCTGCCGCCGCGCATTGAGGGAAAGGATGAAGGTTGAAGGATGAAGGCGGAAAGGAAGATTTTATGGCAAACGAAACTCAAAATACGACGGGCGCGGACGAGACGCCGCGCGTTAACCGTCCGCTGGACGACGGCCGGAAACCTGTGGTGACACCGCCGGTGAAGAAGCGGCGCGGACCGGTGTTCTGGCTCGTGATGCTGGTGCTCGGCGCGGGTGCGTTATGGTGGACGGTCGGCTTCATCCACCATGCGCTGACGTTCGAGGAAACGGACGACGCCTACGTCAACGGGCACGTGCACCAGATCGCGCCGCGCGTGGCGGGCGCGGTGCTGGAAGTGCTCGTGGACGAAAACCGCGACGTGAAGGCCGGGCAGGTGCTGGCCCGCATCGACCCGCTAGAGTACGAGATCGCGCTGCATCGCGCCCAGGCCATGCTCGCGCAGGCAAAGGCCGAGGAAGGCAAGGCGCGGGCAGCGGTGGACCAGGCCAGGGCGCAGGTCGCGCAGGTGCAGGCGCAGGTGGAGCAGGCCGCGGCGCAGGTCAGCCGCGCGGGCGCGCAACTCGAAACGGCGAACACGGATTTCAGCCGCAACAACAAGCTCTACAACAGCGACCAGCGCGCCATCGCCAAGAGCGAGGTCGATACGACCAAAGGCAGCTTCGACGCGGCGCAGGCGGCGTTCGACGCGGCCAAGGCGAACGTGACCGGCGCAAAGTCCAACGTGACCGCGACGCAGGCGCAGGTCGAAAACGCGCGGGCCGCGTTGATCGCCGCCCAGGCCACCGTGGCCGCCGGCGAGGCCGCCGTGCGCGACGCCGAACGGCAACTCGGCTACGCCACGGTCACGGCTCCCGTGGACGGTCGCGTGGGCAACAAGAACATCGAACTCGGCAACCGCGTGCAGGTCGGCCAAGCACTTTACGCGCTCGTGCAGCCGGACCTGTGGGTGATCGCCAATTTCAAGGAAACCCAGTTGACCCGGATGCGCGCCGGACAGCCGGTGGACGTGACCATCGACGCCATCGGCGGCAAGATGTTCACGGGAAAAGTGGACAGCATTTCACCGGCGACGGGGGCGCAGTTTGCCCTGCTGCCGCCGGACAACGCGACCGGCAATTTTACCAAGGTCGTGCAGCGCGTGCCGGTGAAGATCGTGTTCGACGCCGGGAGCGTGCGCGGATACGAGGACCGGTTGCGTCCGGGGTTGTCGGCGGTGATCAACATCCGGGTGCGATGAAAATTTCCAGCAAACTTGCGACATCGCTGGTGATCGCCCGGGCGGCGATGGGTCTCGCAGCGTCGGCGTTAGCGCAAAAGCCCGTGCCTCTGCCGGTGGACGCACCGGCTCATTTCAAAAACGCGCCAAACGCGCGACCAGAGAAATCCGGAGATGCGCCGGTTCCCGCCAGCGCGCCCGCAAGTTCTTGGTGGAGCATCTTTCATGACCCGACGCTCGATGGCTTGGAGCGCGCGGCCATCGGTGCGAACCAGGACCTGCGGCAGGCGGTGGTCCACATCGAAGAGGCGCGCCAGCAAACCCGCAGCGCGACGGCGGGCTACTTTCCAACCGTGGAAGCCAACTTCAGCGCGGAACGGGTGCGGACGACAAATTCCAATCCCGTCGGGCGCGCGCGGATCATCGGCAACGCCGGGGCTTTCGGCGCGCTGCTCGGGCAGGGCAACAACGGCAACGGTCAGATTCCCGCCTTTGCCAGCCGGGCGTTGTCCGCCACGTTCAACGATTTCAAAGCGCCGCTGACGATTTCCTACGAGTTGGACATTTTCGGGCGCATCCGGCATTCGGTCGCGAGCGCGCGGGCGGCGGGACAGGCGGCGGAAGCCGAACGACGCGCCGTAGAACTTGGCCTGAGCGCCGAGGTCGCCACGGGATATTATACCCTGCGCGCGCTGGATTCGCAGATTGCGGTGTACCGGCGCGGGCTGGGCCTGCGGCGGGATGCGGTGCGCCTGAGTCAGGAGCGGCTCAACGCCGGGGTCGCCGGGCCGCTGGACCTCGCGCGGGCCAGGGTCGAGCAGGACAACACGGAGGCGGGTCTGGAAGAAGCCGTGCGCCAGCGCGCCGAGACGGAAAATACCCTCGCCGCGTTGTGCGGTGAACCGGCCAGCACGTTTCATCTGCCGGTGCGTTTGTTGGACGAAACGCCGCCGCCGCCGGTGCCGCCGGGAGTGCCCATGCAACTGCTCGCGCGCCGACCCGACCTGATCGAAGCCGAGCGGCGGCTGGCTTCGGCAAACGAGGACATCGGCGTGGCGAAAGCCAATTTCCTGCCAACGTTTAATATCCGCGGCAACGCCGGACAAGAGGCGGCGTACGGCAGCGAGTTTTTTGACGCCGACAGCCGGGCATTATCGGTCATCGGGGCTGTCAACATCCCGATTTTCGAGGGCGGACGCAACCTGGCGCAACTCAAGGCGGCGCGTGCCCGGCGCGAGGCCGCGCTGGCAGGGTATCGCGGCGCGGCCATCACCGCGTACAAGGAAGTGGAGACGGCGTTGTCGGACCTGCGGCAGCGCGCGTTGCAGGCAGAGGCGCGCCACCGGGCCAATGCCGATGCTTCCCAGGTGTTCCAGCTTTCGCAGGAACGGTACCTGGCCGGAGCGACCAACTATTTCGACGTGGTCGACGCGCAGCGCACGATGCTCGGCGCGGAACTCAACGGAGTGCAGACGCTGCAATCGCGTTTCGCGGCGACGGTGGCGTTGGTGCGCGCCATCGGCGGTGGGTGGGCGGCGGATGGCGTTAAAAGGTAGGGAGGAGCATCCCTGCTCCTCCCATATTTGCACGACCGCGCATCGAAACCGAAGCGCCAGCGGCGCGAATTGTCGACGCCCTCCGCATTTGGCTTATCCTGCGCACGCGGCTCTCCTTCTACGCTCCACGCACAGCGGGCAGTTTTGGGAGGAGCAGGGACGCTCCTCCCTACCTCATTTCGCAACGGTCCAGCGGTCCACCCAATCGCTGACCGTCTTGTTCCAAAGCTGGCTGTTCTGCGGCTTGAGAACCCAGTGGCCCTCGTCCGGGAAATAGAGCATTTCCGAGGGCACGTCCAGACGCTGCAACGTGGTGAACAGCGCGAAGCCCTGCGACACGTCGAGGCGGTAATCCAACTGGCCGTGGATGACCAGCGTCGGGGTCTGGAAACTCTTGGCAAACTGATCCGGCGACCATTTCTGGTACGTTTCCGGGTGATCCCAGGGTGTGCCCTTGTATTCCCACTCGTTGAACCAGAGTTCCTCGGTTGATCCATAGGCAGCCACGGCGTTGAAGAGACCGTCGTGCGAGACGAGGCACTTGAAACGGTGCGTGTGGCCGAGAATCCAGTTGATCATGTAGCCGCCGTAGCTCGCGCCGAGCGCAGCCTCGCGGTTTTTATCGATGAATGGGTAAGTTTGCTCGACGTAATCGAGACCTTTCATCAAATCGATGTAGGGCTTGCCGCCCCAGTCACCATTGACGCCATCGGTGAACGCCTGCCCGTAGCCAGTCGAGC
This sequence comes from uncultured Chthoniobacterales bacterium, assembly GCA_964250705.1. Lineage (GTDB taxonomy): Bacteria > Verrucomicrobiota > Verrucomicrobiia > Chthoniobacterales > SZAS-18 > CAHJWO01. The sequence goes on from CAXUHC010000259.1 coordinate 4,763, forward strand.
CGTGGGGGTTGATCATCACGACCACATACCCGCTGGCAGCGAAAAGCTCGGGGTTCCAGCGGTAGGACCAACTGTCGCTCCAGGCGCCCTGCGGGCCGCCGTGGATGAGGAATTTCAGCGGGTATTTTTTGTTGGGATCGAAGCCCGGCGGCTTGAGCAGAAAACCTTGCACCTGCGCGTCTTCTGCACCGGTGAAGGTGAACGGTTCCAGCGGCTGTAGGTCAAGTTGCGCAAGCAAAGAGTCGTTGACGTGCGTGACGCGTGAAACACCGTACGAACGGACCCCGGTCACGTCATAATTATCGAGATCAACGCAGGCAATCTCGCTTGGCAAAGAGATTTTGGTTTGGGAAAAAAATAGCTGCTGGCTAGCGCCGAAAACGAGGTCGCCCGCATGCAGCGAGAGTACATGTAATTTCTCGGGTTGATCGCTGCCTTCACCGGTCAGCGACAGAATATAGATCGGAGCTTGGCCGTAGTCCTCCGCAGTAAAAAGTATCGCTGATGAATCCGGTTTCCACGTCATGCTTTCCACCGAGCGGTCGAAATCCGCCGTGGCGTTGCGCAGACGGCCCGTCTGCCGGTCGTAGATCATGAGCGATTCCCGGTCGCTCTCGTAACCGGCGCGCGCCTGCGAACGCCACGCGAGCCACTTGCCATCGGGCGAATAGATCGGGGTCGCGTCGCTGCCGGGGCTGGTCGAGATTTTTTTCGGCGCGCCGCCGCCTATTGGGACGAGGAAAATCTCGTTGTTCGTGCTGGTGGCCTCGACCTCGTCGATGTTGCTCGTGTAGGCGAGTTCCTTGCCGTCCGGCGAAACCGCGTACATGTCCTGTCCACCCAGCGAAAACGGCGGCACGTCGTGATCGCCCGGCGTCAGGTCGCGGGGCGCGGCGGCCCCTTCGTCGGCACCCACGACGAAAAGGTGGCTGCGCTTGTTCTCCGTGAACGCATTCCAATGCCGGTAGAACAACGTCGTGAAAATCTGCGCTTTCACCTTGCTGTTCTTGAGGGCTTCATCGCGTGCCTTGTTCGCCGCGTCGTCCTTGGCGTCCGGGTACACGGCGGACACGAACACCACGTTTTTGCCGTCGGGCGACCAGATCGCCCCGTCCGCGCCGGTCGAGAGGAAAGTC
>CAXUHC010000260.1:0-1597 GCA_964250705.1 uncultured Chthoniobacterales bacterium
CAATGTTTCGTCCGCGTCGAGCACGGTGCCGAAGAGCCGCAGGTGGTCACCCAGACGACGGCTCGCCGCCCGGAAAAGCTCGCTCATCTCACTGTAGCGGCGGATGTTGTCGGTGTAGAAATGCGTGGCCGCCCAGAGACCCGCCAGCAATCCGACGCTCAGGCTCATCGTCCGGCAGAAACCCAGCAGTTTTGCCGCCGGTGGAAAGACTCCGCCGCCGAGGCAATAGGACAGCGCGATCAGCAGCAGCGTCAGTGTTGCCACGGACAGCATCCTCGCGCAGATGCGCCACCGGTCGTTGCGCTCACCGTCCAGTCGGGGGAACAACCTACTTAGGACGGCGATGAAAACCGCCAGGCATTGTTTGCCCCCCCGGGCGAGGAGTTCCGCGAAAGACCCCCGGTCGGGTTTTTTCTCGAGACGTTTGTCCTTGGAGGGCTCCGCCGAGTCCTTCTTCGGCGGCGGTTTTTCGCCTGGCAGCGGTTTCTCCCGCGTGCGATGCGCCCAGAACGCCAGCACGGCTACGCCCAGGATTCCCAATGCCAGGCAGAGGACCTTCCCACCAACCAGTCCGTGGGCGGTTGCGGGGACGGCCACCAGCAGGAAACCGACGGTACTGAGCGTCAGCGCCGTCCAGATCAACGCCTGCCCGAGTTCGCTCCAGACGTGCCGCAGCAGGCGGAACTCCCGCGCGCGGCGGTGGAAGTACGCGCCCTGTTCCTCCAGCCAACCTGCGCGCACCTCGTTCAACAGCGTGTGCTGCGTGCGCGCCGGCAGCGCCGCGAACGCCACCGCCGCGCGTTCGTAGGGGAACCCGGCGGAAGCGATGGCCGAGCGAATCCACGTCAACTCCCCGCGCTGACGCTGTAGACAAGCCGATGACACCGATTGCCCCGTGCCCGCCGCCGTCCAGAAAAACTGCACGCGCAACCCCTCGGCCACGGCGCGGTAGTCCGTGCGCATGCGGTCGCGAGCCTCACCGCGAAATTGCCGGGTCAGCTCGAAAGCTAGGAGGGTCAAACCCAATGAGCCCCAGAAAAACACCCACTGCCAGACCGTCACCGACCCGGCCCCATGCGGCGCGGCAGAAGCGGCGTTCGGCGGGAATTGCCACTGTTCGTAGAGCGCCAGGAACAGCGCCGCGCCGAGCGCCGCGAGGAACAACCACCCGCGCAGGAAACGCACACCATTGTCGTGATGGTCGTTGAGCGTGGCGGCCCAACGCCGCAGTCGGCCGATACGGTGCAGTTCGCCGCGCAACACCTCGATGGCCGGAGCCTCGCCGACGGCCGGTTGTCTGGGCAAAGCGGGTGCCTTCGCTCCCTTGGAACGAAGCATGCGGTGCCATTCGTCGTCCGGTTTCTTGTCCGGCACTTTGCCGAAGGGCAAATGGTCACGGTTGAAGCCGTCGAGGTTGCGGGCGAAACGGCGCAGTTCATCCAGGCCGCTGGCTTGCCAAAGGGCGTTGGCATCCGTCGGCGGGTCCACTTCTCGGGGGCACGAGTCGAACGGGAAAAGCCATTCCGCCGCGCCCTCGCGGGCGCGCTGGTCGTCCGGGACTTCGGTTTTGCGGCGGAAGGCGATGATGCGCAGCACC
>CAXUHC010000260.1:1607-5820 GCA_964250705.1 uncultured Chthoniobacterales bacterium
CCCGCTATCCGCCCACGACAACGCCGGGCGGATGGGCAGTTGGCCGGGGGTCAACCCGCGGCGGCGCACGTCGGCGATGCCGTGGGTGCCCACGTCGGGCAGACCGGGCGTGGGATGCTCGCGGCGTTCCTGCTCCACCTTCGCGCGGTCCAGAGGATCGGCCAGCACGAGCAGCAGATCGCTGTAAGCCGCCACGTATTCGCCGGCCGCGCCGTAGCGGCGGTCACGCTCGGATTTGCGGCCCCGGCCGGTGAGTAGCTCCGGGTCCTCGTGGGCAGCGCGAAGGGCGTCGTCGGAGCGTTTCACCTCGTCGGGCAGACGCACGAGGAAGAGGTTTTCGGCCGGCTGGTTTTGAAGAAATGCGCGCGCTGCGGCGACGGATTCTTCACGCTGTTGCGCGTGGCGTTCATAGCGGTCGCGTTCCGCCTGGGTGGCATCGTCGGAAGGAGCTTTGGACGGGGTCGGCTGGAAGGTGGAAGCCCGCACGTATTGGTCAGGCAAAAACGGCAGGGGCGCGAGCACCCGTGCGCGGGGTTTGCCGCCGCTGAGCTCGTCAGGTTGCGAGGCAAACTCTGCCACCCAGTGATCCGCCCCGGGAGCCAACGAGGAAAGCACGACCAGTGGAGTGTGCCGCAGGTCCAACCCTGGCGAGGGAAAGTGCGGGCCGCCGAGCTGTTCGCCGCGCAGCCAGTCGAAGAGCTGCTGCAAGGTCCGCTCGATCCTAGGGCGGTCCGCCGTCTCCAGGTCCATGTGTCCGGTGACGCCGATATAAAAAGGCACAGCCAAGTCTGCGGAGGCGAGCTGGGCAGGCACGGCCACGTTTGCAGCGTGGGCAGGCTTCTCAGGGAGTGCGTCCATGGTTTTTCCAATCCGTCAAAAAAATGATCGATTTCCTTCGGACGTTGCGGAAGCGGGTTCAGACGGGAGGTGCCGGAACACCGCTTGCATCTGGGCGGTCATTTCGACACCGTCTTTTTCCACCTGACTCCGGAACGTGCGGAGCGCTTCCGCACTTGCTTCCAGGTACGACTCGAATTCCTCCTCCATTCCCATCCTCTTCATCACCTTACAGCAATTCACCAAACTGGAGACCACGCCGCGGACGGCTATCGCCGAACCGGGATCAAGCTCGAAGAGATACTTGGAAACGACCAGGGCGCGCTCGTAGTAGTCCAAAGCATTCTCAATATCTCCGGCATCGCCGCATTCCATGTAGAATGTTCCGAATTCGCTCAGCACCATACACAAGACACGGGCAGCTTCGGTGGAGTGAGGATCATGTTCGATCACCAGCACGGCGCTCCCCAAACTTGCCTCATAATAACACACGGATCGCTCGCGGTCGAAGAAACTGCCGGGCCGTGAATAGAATCTGCCCACCTCAATGGCCAGATCGACAGTTCTCGCATCGCCTCCACAGAATCGGGCTCGCGCACAAACACCTGATCGAGCAGTTGCCGACCGCGCTCGTAACAGTCCAATGCTTTCGCCAAATTGCTCTCTCCGCCCATCGCTATGTAGCAACCGGCCAAACTTCGCTCAACCGCCGATCCGGCACGGGCGAAACGGGCCGAATCCGGTTCGCGTTCGAGCAACTCCCGGCGCAAACACGCTTCGCGCTGGAAACATTCCAGCGCGAGCGCGAGGTCACCGGGGGCAGACCGGTGAACGTAGAAACTGCCCAGTTTGTTTTCAGAGATTGCGAGACCACAACTTGCTTCTATCGCGCGCTCGTCGCGCGCGTGAAGTTGCTGCCGCGTCGCCTGGCTGCTCTTGTAATAAGTCAAGGCCAGTTCGGAATCACCGGATGCGTCGCGCAGAACGTAAAAAGTGCCGAGAAAAGATTCGCATTCCGCCAATTTCCGAAGTGTTGCGTCGTCGGATTGGTTTTCTGTCTGGGCGGTGCGGAAGACTTCATGGCAGTGCTTGAGGAGGATCTCTGCGCCCGCACGCAGTCCTGCCCGGATTTCGTGGGAGGCCGTCGCCAACAGCACCGATGCCAGCGGGACGCTGCCCGGCAGCATCGCCAGGACATGCAGCGCGGTGTCGCCGAGCAGCAGTCCCATATAACCAAACGTCGGCTGCTTGAGCGAAGCGTCCGGCATGGCGTCCTTCCACCGGCTTCCCCAATCCGCAACCAGACGTTCCACCGTCCCCAACCGACGCCTTCGCAGGTCGACCGACATCTGCTCGAACACATGCGCCGCGACCAAGCGATGAATCTTCATCAACCCAGGGACTGTCGGTCGGGAACGCGCAATGGGATCGTCCGGCACGGGCGTCTGGTCGCCGAACGCCGGGCCGAGCAGGCGCAAACCCCGCAGCCTGTCCCAGCATCGATACCAATCCCTCGGGCTGGCGTCTGTTTGCAGTTCCGCGTGCTCTTGCGCGACGACCTCGCGCAGCCAACGCGTGACGAACTTATCCGGCGGCAGGCAAGCCGCGTATTCCAAGATGCAGCGCTCGGCGGGTCTCAACATTTTCAGGGTCGTCTCCAAGATCAGCCGCACCTGCTTTTGCTTGTGCATCACCGCGCCTTCGACGGCTTCCTCCGTCGCCAGCGAGTCCACGAAGGTTAGTCCCTTATGCCGGAGTTCGTCCAGGAGTTCACGCGGCGTGCAACAGCCTTGCTGGAGATATGCGCCCGCCAGTTCGACGGCCAGCGTGTAACCGCCCAGTTCCTGTACCAACTCGCGGGCAGCCTCCTCTTGGGCGGGAGGGAAGCCGCCGTCGGGTTGAAAATCCCGCAGCAGTTCCAGGGCGTCCGTCTGTGGTAGGGAGTCCACCTCGATGCTAACTAGGTCGCTCCGGCTGGCCACCGCCACGCCGAAGGCGTCCGCCTTCAATCGCGTGGTGATGATGAACTCCAGCCACTCCGCTCGCTTGAGGTGGGTGGCCACCTCGTCCGCCGAGAACAGGCCGACGGCGTCCACGTTGTCGAAGATCAGCAGGCAGCGCGGCGTCTCCACCGGTAGTTCCGCCCCGTCAGGCGTTTCACGGTTGGGATGCGCGGCGAGCTGCTGGCGAATCGTGGCGGCGTTGGCGTGGGTGAAACGCTCCAACGCGTAGATCACCTCGGGGGCGGTGATCTTGCGTCCGCTGCCGAGCAGGTCCAGTTCGGGCCGCTCGGCGAGCGTTTCCAGCACCTCAGCCAGAGAGGTCTTGCCTTCGCAGGACAGTATCCAGCGCCCCCCAGCGGCGTAGAATTCCGCGTAGGCGAAAGCGTACTGCACCGCCAGTGCCGTCTTGCCCAAGCCGCCGAGGCCGTGCAGCGCGGTGATGAGCCCCGTCTTGCCGCCAATGAGGTGGTCGTGCAGGCGGCGTAGCTCATCGTGCCGACCGACGAAGTGCGGGTAAGAACGTGGCAGGTTGCCAGGGGCCAGTTCGGCGAGCAGGCAGCGGTCCAGCCGTTTCGTGATGTGTCGGTCCAGCGCGGCAACCCGCTCGGCCAGCGGCAGGAGCTTGTGAGTGTCTTCCTGGGGGTAGGCGCGCAGTTCGGCCAGACGCTCGGCGGCGTCGGTCTCGCGCAGGAGTTCCGGGCCGGACTCGAACCACTCGCGCAGGTCAAAGTCGCCGCCCCGGGTCTGGTTGCGACGTTTCAGGTCGTCGATCATCGCCGCCAACGCCTGATCGGCGCGCGCAGTTTCCGCCAAGCTGGTGCCGTGCAACTCGGGCACGGTGATAAAATACACCGGAGCGATACCGTCGTCGCCGCGGGCGACGGAATGTTCCCGGCGCAGGTATTCCTCCCACTCCTGCCGGCAGTATTTGCTGGCGAGGAAATTCGGCGAGAGAAAAGCCACGAACAATCTCGACTGGCGCAGACCCATCAAGATCCGCCGCCGCCAGTCCTGCATGTCGTGAATCTCTTCCTTGTCGAAGAAGATTTTCCCGCGCAGATCGCGGCCCGTGTAGGCCTTGTGCTCCGCCGTCAACCGGTCGTAGAAGGCCGTGACCCAGCCGTTGCCGTCAACGTTGTCCTTCCGCGCGTAGGAGAAGAAAAGTTGGTGGGTAGGGCTATCCATGACACCGACGTTCGGAGCAATAGACCGAGGTGCGCCGACCAGTCGGTCAGCTGGGTTTGGGTTATAGCACGAGAGTGAAGCGTCGAACAAGCAAGATTTCCTCGCTCAGCGGCTTGCGATCCTTGAAATGATTCCAGGGCCTACGCGCCAAAATTTATACGGAGGAGATGAAGGCGGAAGTCATCGCT
>CAXUHC010000261.1:0-5801 GCA_964250705.1 uncultured Chthoniobacterales bacterium
GCTGCCTTGGCGTAATGCTTGACCACCCGCGCGTAGATCGCCCCGCTAGAAAGCCGTTTGTCGAGCTGGCCTTTCCCCGTGCGGTTGCGCTCTGGACGAAAGAGAGGTCCGTTCTGGTCCTCGGCGTGCCCTGCTGCCTCCAGGTAGTCGCTGATTTTCTCCAGGGCCGACGCATGGGCCGGGATGAATCGGATTTTGCTGCCCTTGCCGTGGACGCGTAGATGCAGCACACCCCGGCGCAGGTGCAGGTCGCGCACCTTCAGCAGGCACAACTCGTCGCACCGCAGCCCGTGAAAGAGGAACGTGGCGAGGATCGCCCGGTCCCGCTTGCCTTTGAGGGTGCCAGTGGGCGGCGCATCGAGCAACGCCCGGGCCTGCCCATCGCCGATGGCGGGCGTTTTGCCTTCCGCTGTTTCTGACCTCGGCCGCTTTACACCCAGCACAGGATTGTGAGTCACGGCGTTGGAGTCACACAGGTGGGCGAAAAGTGAGGAGAGCGCCGACAGCTTGCGGCGGATGGTGGGTGCGGAAAGCCCGCGTCCCTCCAGGTCGCGCCGCCACGCGATGAAGTGAGCCCGCGTGACAATCCTGAACTCCTCGGGCCGTTGAATACCAACGAACGCCATGAAGTCGGCCACGTCGATCCGGTAGGCCCGGCGTGTGCGGGGGTTGTCGATGTTGGCGAACCACTCCAGTTCCGCCGGCATCTCGGCCAATCCCTGGAACTCGGGGGCGGTCAACACCCGCGAACTGGCCGGGGGAACGGTCAAAGCGGCGGGAACCTCGTTTTCGGCAGTTTTGCTCATGGTCTTCACCAAGTGTGGATAAAAACCCTTATCAACACTTAGACAGAAGGCAAGGGAAATGGGAGAAAGTTGAGGAAAGAGGTTTGTGCTTTGGGAATGGGATTCGTTGCGGTAGAATCCCATTGCATGAAAACACAGATTACCGTCGATACGGGCGGACGGGTGCTCATCCCCAAAGAACTGCGCGACCGGCTGGGCCTGGGACCGGGCGACGTGCTCGAACTCTCGGAGGCCAAGGAACAGATTACCCTCAAGCCCGTGTGCCAGACCCTCCCGCTGGAAAAGCGGCATGGGTTCTGGGTTTATACCGGCCAAGCGCAGCCGGGAGCAGGCACGGGTGAAACGCTGGTGAACGATGATCGGGAGGCACGCGCCGCCACGCTGCTGGCGGTAGGTGGAACGCCAAAGGGAGAAGAAAAGCCGTGAAGGCGTTCTTTGATAGCTCGGTGCTCGTGGCCGCGTTCTACAAGGCGCACGTCCACCACGAGGCGAGCCTGGCCGCCATCGCCACCGCCAGCAAAAAGACGGCGTTCTGCGCGGCGCACACGCTGGCGGAGGTGTACTCGGTGATGACCCGGCTGCCCGTGCGCCCGCGCATCAGCCCAGAGCAAGGGCTGCTGTTCGTCGAGTCGATCCGGGAGAGGTTCTCCGTGGTGGCGCTCGCGGAAAAGGAGTATTTCGAGGTGATTGCTGTTGCTGCCGAGAAAGGGATCGGGGGCGGCAAGATCTACGACGCTCTGATTCTACGATGTGCCGAGAAGTCCAAAGCGGAAGCCGTTTACACCTGGAACCTGGATGACTTTCGCGCACTGGCATCCGACGAACTGGCGGCGCGGCTCAGAACACCGTGACACAAAACGTGAGGAATTTGTGTCGGTCAATAGTCGATCAGAATTGAGAATCCCCGCTATTTCTTCTGCCGGGTCGCGGATTCGCGGGGGAGGATCGCAACCGGCGTGAGCGTGGCGATCTGGTCTTTGGCAAGCTGCGCGAGAAAAGGTTTGCGGTCGGTGGCGTACTTCACGGTGCAAAGCTCGGTAAGCAAAGCCTCCTGCTGGTTGGCGCGGATGACTTTTTCCTCGGCAAGAAAAGCGACCAGTGCCGCCAGCATTTTTTCAGACGGCATCCGCTGGCCGTTCTCTACTTTGATCCAGCCCGGCGTTGAAACGAATCCCTGCGCGCCGATGGCTTCCTGGCTCAAGCCAGCGGCCCGGCGTAGCTCGCGCAACCGGGCCGCGATGTTTGGCCCGGCGGCTGCGGTCGTGGCTGCCTTCTTGCTGACGGTTTTGCGGGGCTGATTGGGAGTGGTAGCCATACGGAGAAAAGGTGTAGAACGAACTGGCGGCTGCGGTCAAATCATGGTTTCGGGTCTGGCGGGTGGTGCGGTGGCCGCGAATCGGTCCGGGGGGTGTGGTGCATGATCCGGGTCGTTTTTTTGGGCCTGAGCATCGTGGTGGCTTTCTTCTCGGCCTGAATCTGCCTCTTGAGTTCGGCAATCTCGGCCTCTGAAAGCGACGTGAGTTTCAGGCTGCGTTTGACCCGTTCGTTGGCGATGGTCGCAGCTATCGCGCGAAGATCCCAATTCACGGCGGCCCAAGCTGCGTCTCCGATGGTCCAGCCGCAAGCCATCAGGTATTCGCCCATCCGCACCGGATTCTCTCGAAACTCGGTGTAGATCGCCTGGTAAATTTCTGGTGGGTGTGCAAACTTCGGCCTCGGTAAGCGCATCGTGGTACAGGTTGGGCGTACATCGGGCGGCGGCAGACAACACCTTACCCACGTTGTGACCATGACTAACCCTAGTTAAGCCGGGAGAACAAGCGTCTTGCCGGTAAAATCGTCGTCCTCGTCGTCCTCGGTTTGGTCGGCCTCGGGTGGGGGTTCACCTGGGCCGTGCAAGGCAAGCTCGAACATTTGCACGATCACGGTGGGCGTGAGCCAATCGGGTGGCGGCGGGGGCAGTTTCCAGTCGAGCAAGGGGTGGACGGCGGACAGGCCCAGCCGTTCGCGTTCTACGCCGATGCGGTTGGCGAGGTACGGCCACGGCAGGCGACGTAACAGCTCCACATCGGGCAGTGGCACGCCCGCGAGCAGCAGTGTTTCGGCCATCCGGTGCGGGTCTTCCCCGTGTTCCCGGTAAATGCGCGTCAAGACGGGCGGCTGCTGGCTCAAGGCCGCGTGTCCGTGCGGAGTGACTGGAAAAGTTTGCAACGGCTTCATCGGTCGGCTCGCGGGATGGAAGCAAGCAAGTCTTATTCTTCATGCGAATAAATTGCGAGGGCGTTTCTTGCAAGCTCGGCGGGTGAAGAAAACCCGCCTCTCGAAGTTTAAGAACGTGATTGGAGTCCGCGTGCGAAAAGCCCGGCTGGCGATGCACCCGGCGGTTTCGCAGGAAGACCTTTCCGGGCGTCTGGCCCGCGCGGGCGTGGCGATGACCCAAACGAGCATTTCCAAGCTCGAAAATCGGGAGCGGTATGTCATGGATTACGAGGTGCAGGCCCTGGCGAAAATCTTGAAGGTGGGCATTGCCCAGCTTTTCGGGGAAGCCTGAACCTTGTTGACTGAGGATCACGGCGGCGGGTGACTGCATCGGTGGAAATGCTTGGCGGCTTGTACGCTACGGGGCGGCCCCTCACATATTGTCTGGTTTTCCAGACAATCCAAGGGGGAATATTCCCTACGCTCAAGCGTCTGCATGGCGCGCAAAGCTGTTCCACCCCTCCCCAAGAACCTCGTCGGGCCACAGGTGAGCAAGCTGCGTTATCAGCGTGGGCTTTCGCAAAGCGGGTTGGCGGCGAAGTGCCAGCGCATGGGCTGGGCCATATCGCGGGGAATCGTGGCTGGGATCGAAGGGCAGGTGCGATGCGTGACCGATCTGGAATTGGCGTTGTTGGCGCGGGTCTTGGGTACAAGTCTGGATGAACTTTTGCCGGAGCCGACGCGAAAGGTGGCGGTGAAAGACTTTCTGAGCCGGTCGAGCCGGGAGGAAGCATAGGCAACGCTGGCGAGGAAAAGCGGCTTGTGTGCTACGCCTTACGGCGGCGGCGAGCGGGTTTTGGCAGTCCGTCCAGGATCATCGTCTTTCTCCTTCCCTCTATACCACCGGCGGAGCCGGCTCCTCCCCGCGCGTAGCGGGGTGGCGCGAAGCGCCGGGGGCGCGTCCGGCTTTCGGAGCTTGCGGAGAAGCCGGGCTTTTATTGCGGCGCAGCCGCCTCGATGGGATTTCTCTTGGCGGTGCGTAGCCGAAGGCGTAGCAGAGCCTTTTTTCTGCAACCGGAGGTTGCCTTGCTTCCTTTCAGGTTGGTTAATTGGCTAAAGAGGGAGGCTAGGGAGCGTTTTTGATTCCAGTAAATCTCTAAAAATGAGCGACTTGCAAGTATAGAACTCCCGACTTTCGCGCCTTATATAACCGTACTTTCGCGCTTTATATAACCTTGGGGAAAAAGCCAGCCCCCCTTTCGCGCCTTATATAACCTCGTCCAGAAGCTGCCTGGGCGGGTCTAGCCCCCCTTTCGCGCTTTATATAACCTTCGCCCTCCCCCTTTCGCGCTTTATATAACCTGCCGTTCTCCCCCTTTCGCGCTTTATATAACCTTCGTCCTGGCGGTGCTCGCCGCACCTGCACGGGCCTTCCTCGCTTGGTTGCCGTCGATGATCTCACGGGCAAAGCTGCTGCTTGGGTAAAGTTCCCACTCCGCTTTGACAACCTTTCGGCGTCCAGCCGTCTTCTCGTAAGTCAAATGTTCGATTTCCTTCAAAGGTTGTCCCCGCTCCAGGAAGCCAGTCTTTTGCAACTCTTTGATGGCCTCGCGCACCCGGTCAAGGTTGTCGCGCATCCGCGGTTCGGCTTGCATCCCGCTGTCGGTCAAGATGCGCTGCAAGGTGAGCCGGAAGCTGCGTTTCTTGTCCACGATTCCCCGCGTGGCGTAGCGGAATCGCACGTTAAGCAAGTTGGTTATCCAGCGAGCGAGGGGTTGGGCAAGGGTCATTACCCGCACGTAATTAATGGGGTGGTACAACTCCCCTAAGATCGCTGCGGAAGCGAGCGGATGGAAGGTCACCCGGTAGAACGTGCGCGGGCCATCCGGGTCTTTAGGATCGGCAACGTATTCGAGCGTAGGGAGGATGGAACCGTTCTTGCCGTGGACGAAAGAATCCCGATAGCACTCCACGGCGACGTGGCAACGCTCCATTACCTGCAAAGCCTCGCGGATGTGCGCGCCGGTGTAGGCGTGTCCTGTGGCGATAAGCTCCTGTCGGAGCTGGTGCAGGGAGAAGGTGATGGCCACAGCCAAACTGTTGTCTTGCGTGTTGTGCTGGGCTTGGCTCTCGGCCAATTTGTGGACGGTCATCTTCCGCAACGCGCGCTCAACTAGCTCCTCGCGGACGCCCGGAAAGAGCACCTTCGCCGTTTTGGAGCCTGGATCGCGCAAAATCGCCGGTGTCAACGTCACGTTTGCCTCGCATCCGTCGGCAATTTTAACCCCTTCAAAGGTCAACGGTTCTGGAACGTCGTGGCTGCGTTTCCGGGAAACAAGATGCCACGGCAGCAAATCCCAGAAGGCAAGAGTGCGGGAATTGTCGGCTTCGTCGGCACCGGCAAACCAGCTATCAAAAAGTTCAATCTGCTGCGGTAAGGCTGCTGGCTTGGCTGGGCTGCTCATGGGTGCGGGTGGGGTCGAGTGTAACAGAAATGCCACTGCGGCGTCGAGTTTGCGGTGGCTCTGCTCACTGCATCGTCAAAGCTTGCACATAAAAGTGCGTCGTGTAGTTTGAAACCCATAAACCGATAAAAATATAATCTATAAACTATAGATTATACATTCGGGCAATCCAACTCCAATTAGATTCCATGATAATTTCAGTCTGCAATGGCAAGGGCGGATCAGGCAAAACTACGGTGGCAATGCTGATTGCTCTGGCTTGGCAAGGTTCATCAAAACGAAGGGTGGGTCTTCTCGACCTCGACCCTCAGCAAACGGCAACTCAGTGGAT
>CAXUHC010000262.1:0-5794 GCA_964250705.1 uncultured Chthoniobacterales bacterium
CGGTTGAGCGCCGTGTCCACCAGCGGGAAAAACGTCTGCCACTTCAGCCCGTTGTCCGGCAGCAGGCAGTCGGGCGCGCCGTGGTTGAGTCCGATGGTCCAGAATGCGTGGTGAAACGACTGGCCCATCTCGACGCGCGTCATCCAGAAGGAGATTTCGCCGGGGTCGAGGTCGCAGAACAGCCGCCGCTCGAACCGCAGCAGGAACGGCGGATGGATCGAATAACTCAGATTTAGGAGCGTGTTCGGACCGGCGAGCCGGGCTTCCAGTTCGGCCCTGCTCAGTCCGTAGGCGCGCATCGCGGCGAGGTCGTGCGCGTCGCCTGCGGGGTCCTGGTGGAGCAGGCAATAGTTTTTGGCGAGGCCGTGCTGCGCGAGGCGTGCGCGGAACGAACGGATGCAGGCGCGGTCCTGCGCGGGGTCCTTGCCGGCGGGAAGAAGTTCGAGCCAGACGAAATCGACGCCCAGTTTTTGCAGGCCGAGCGCCCATTGCAGCGGCACGGAAAAATTGCCGCCGCCGAGCCGGTATTTGGCGGCGAAGCCGCTGCCGAGGAAAACGGTGCCCGCGCTGCGTGGATTCATGAAATGGCGTCTAGCAAACCGGCGCCGCGCGCCGCTGGCAAGCATGGACGGACGGCCTCCGGTGAAAATTCAGCCGCGCACCGGTTCAGGGTGGGCGCGCGGACGCCCGCCAGAAGGTAAAAGCTTGTCGGTCGCCGGATTTTTCGGGCATCATCGCCCGATGAAATCTCTCCCCCGCCGGTCCCTCGGCATCCTGACCGTGGTCGGTGCGTTCTTTGCCCTGACAAACGTTTCCGAGGCCCGTGGCCGCGCGAAAAAGCTGCCGCCGCCGAAGATCCCTTACACCGCCATCATTTCGGTCGATCAGTCGGCCATGACGATCACCGTCGGCCCGAAAAACAGCACGGCGACCGGAACCAGGACCTACAAGTTCACCGCGAAAACCAGGGTCACCGCCAACGGCCGCGCCGGGACGGCTGCCCAGTTGACACCCGGCCAGCAGGTCCGCATCGGGGCCGGGGCGGACCCGACCGTCGCCGAGGAATTGACCGTGACCGCGCCTCCGGCGGACCCGCAATACGGCGGCACGCACAAAAAGGGCGCGGTTCGGGGGGATGAATAGCTACTGGGGCCTATCCTGATCGGGTGAGCGGTTGCGCGTCTCTTTCTGTCATCCTGAGCGAGAGCCGAAGGACCGGTAATTATCCAGTGGGCACACCTGGACTGCCTCTGGCTGTAGCCACGGCGACGGAGCGCCGTGGCTACAGCCGGAGAATCCGAAAGGTTGGGCTGTGCGTTACCTGAATAATTACCGGTCCTTCGGCTGCGCTCAGGATGACAGCGCGGAAGAGAGCGCGCGGCTTACCTAATCGGGACGCGCTTTAGGCGGCACTTCAAAAGAAAACCGGCCAGCTTAATGAAAAGCTGGCCGGTCAAGAACGACCAGGATCGGTTCAAGCCGCGAGCTTGAGCCGGCGCGCCCCAAGGCCCAGGAACACAACCCCGCCGGTGGCAAAAGCCAGCACGGTGGAGGGTTCCGGCACGGATACCACCGACAGGGTAACGTCGTCGACGTTCGCGTATCCTACCGTCGGATTGAAAATACTCACCCCGAGGGTCTTGGGTCCACCGACCAGATCGGCAGCGGTCACGGTGTAGGTAGGCAACGCGTAAGCCGTGTACACGTCCGCCGCCTGGGTCTGCTGGATTTCCGCGAGGGTGGCGGCGGTTGCATAAGTCCCGTTGGTGGAGGAGAACAACCGGAAGGCAATCGTGTCGGCCCGCCCGAACCAACTCAGCGAAATCTGATCACCGACCTTGAGTTGGTAGGTCGTCAGGTTGAAGGCGCCACCTTCGCCACCGTGGAAGAAGGCGAATTGGTTACCGGTATTGGCTCCCCCCGTGTTCAAATCCACCCCGTTATCGTTGTAAGTGGCACCTGCCGCTCCGGCAAAGGTCGTGCCGGTGTTGGCCCAGTTCGTGATGTCCTGGCCGGGTGCATCAAAACCCTGCTTGGAGCTAGCCGTCAGGGTGGGTGATTCAAAGCCGCCGTTCAGCGTGGCGCCATTGATCAGAGTCAGCATCGATTGGGCACTGACGCTGCCGCACAGCGCGGTGAAGCCAAGAGTCATGCAAAGCGCAATGGTTAATCGGGGGAGAGACTGCATATGGGTAGGTATTGGGATGGTCGGAAGGAACTTGAACCTGTCAGTTTCGGTGATGCAAAAACCAAACGACCCGATATTCTCAGAATATCTATATCTGTCAACACAAATGTGGTGAAAACCGTGACAAAAAGGTCAGCTTCCGGTCGCTGGTTCCCGCGGAAAGATCATGAAATTCCCCCTTTATTCGACGGCGGTGTGCAGGGACGAGATTTTCTTTGCCCGGAGCCATCTTCCGGCAGGGTGTGGTCCGATAGTATAACGGCGTCGGGTCGGACAACGGTTGTCCGGCCTGGCCTTCAGTAAACCTCTATCCCTTCTGTACGCTATGCTCTGGACCATCTGTGTCGTTCTCCTCGTTCTCTGGGCCTTGGGATTCTGGGTGGTGCCCGTCGGCGGCAGCCTGATTCATCTGATTTTGGTGGTCGCTGTGGTCGTGTTGGTCGTCCAATTGGTGACCGGACGGCGCATCTGACGCCAGCCTGCGTTTTGCAGGCAGATCGGCAACCTTTCGTCCGTGCTTACGCCGTTGCCAGCGCCGCGCGCCCGCTCGCTGCCTTACGGCGTGCTGGTGGGTATCGTGGCGGTCCTTTATTTCGCCCGGGAGGTTCTCGTCCCTCTGGCGCTGGCTGTCCTGTTCAGTTTTCTCCTCGGACCGGTGGTCCGCAAACTGGAGCGGCGCGGGCTCTGGCGCGTGCCTGCGGTATTGGGGGTCACGACGGCTTTCTTCGGGATTTTTGCCGCCGTGGGTTGGATCACCGCTCATCAGGTGATCGATCTGGCGGGAAAACTGCCCGCCTATCAGGACAACATCCAGCGCAAGCTCCAGGACCTGCAAGGACAGGGCGGCACCCTCAAAACCGCTGCCAAAGTCCTAGCCAACATCGAGAAAAAGTCCGAGGCTCCCGCCGCGACCCCCGGCAGCGGCGAGGGCGTCGTTCCGCCGCTGTTCCCGCTGCGGCAGGCGGCGGAACCGGAAAAGCCGCCCGTGCCGGTGCGGGTGGTCTCGCCACCGGCGACGGCATCGGAATTCCTGCGCAATTTCCTCGGCACGCTGCTGGCCCCGGTCGGCACGGCGTTCATCGTGATCATCTTCACGATTTTCATGTTGATACAGCGCGAGGATCTGCGCGATCGCCTACTGCACCTGACGGGCCCGGAACGCCTCCCCATCACGACTCGGGCAGTCGACGAGGCCGGCCAGCGCGTGAGCCGCTATCTGCTCATGCAGGTGACGGTTAACGTGACGTTCGGCGCGGGGGTCGCGCTCGGGCTTTTCTTCATCGGACTGCCCGCCCCGGCGCTCTGGGGGATTCTCGCCGCGGCGCTGCGTTTCGTGCCGTACGTCGGGGTGTGGATCAGCGCCGCCGGGCCGCTCGCGCTGGCGACGGGCGCGTTCGCCTCCTCCTGGCCGGTGGCGGAAACGTTCGGGCTGTTCGTCGTGCTGGAAATGGTCACGGGCAACGCGGTGGAACCGTGGCTGTACGGCACGAGCACGGGGATGTCGCCGGTGGCGGTGATCGTGGCGGCGGCGTTCTGGACCTGGCTGTGGGGCGGGGTCGGGCTGCTGCTTTCGACGCCGCTGACGGTGTGCATCGTGGTGCTGGGGCGTTACGTCCCGCAGCTCGAATTTCTGCACACCCTGCTGGGGGATGAGCCGGTGCTGCCGCAGGACGCCCGCCTGTACCAGCGGTTGCTGGCCGCCGATCAGGAGGAAAGCTCCCGGCTCGTGGACGAATACCTGGCCGGGCACCCGGTCGCGGAATTTTACGACGAGGTGCTCATCCCGACGCTCAACCAGGCGCAGACCGACGCCCAGCAGGGTAGTCTCGGACCGGACCGGCTGGAATGGATTCTCCAGACGACGCACATCCTGCTCGATGAACTGCGGGACCGCCCCGCGGAGGAGTTGATGCCCAGGGCGGCGGCGGACGCCGCCGAGCGCGAGGAAAAGACCGGCGAACCCGCCGCTTCTGCCTTGCCGCCCGTCCCGCTCCAGGCCGGAGACCTGCCGCTGCGCGTGCTGATCCTGCCGGTGAAAACGGCGGCGGACGAACTGGCGGCAAACATGCTCTCGCACCTGCTCACGCTGGGCGCGGTCGGCAGCAAGGTGTTGTCGCACAAGGCGCTGGTGAACGAGGCGGTCGACGCCTTGGCGGAGTGCGAGGCGGACATGGTCTACCTGTCGCTGGCGCGGCCCTTCGCGGTCTTGCAGGCGCGTCACCTCGCCAAGCGATTGCGGACCCGGTACCCGCAATTGAAGATCGGGATCGGGTTGTGGGATTCGAAGCGGCCAGCCGCCGGATCGCGCCGCAACCTCCAGACGGTGCACGCGGACTGGGTGGTGGAATCGCTGGGTGAAGCAATTTCGCAGGTGTGCCCCGTGGCCCATTGCCTGCCGAACCCGGCGTTGGAAGCGACTCCGCAGGAAGCAGTGCAGGCCGCTGCAAAATAAGGTAGGGGAGGAGCGTCCCTGCTCCTCCCCAGTTTGCGCGGTGGCGCGTAGAAATCGCACGGGCAGCCGCGCGAGCAGGCAAATGCTATCCTCTCAGCGCGTGTTCCGCTCACGCAGCCTTGCTTGTAAACCCCGCGCACATCGGGTGAATCAGGGAGGAGCAAAGACGCTCCTCCCTACCCTGATGTCACGATGGGCACAAGCCACCCCGACCCCAAATCTTGCGCCCCTGCCGTCAAAAAGGCTTGCACAACACACAAGGGCTACTACATTTACTACAACTTTATTTATGCCTGCGTCTTCCTCCAGCCAGTCGCACGTCTACGACGAGAGCAAGATCAAGACGCTTTCGTCGCTCGAACACATCCGCGCCCGCACGGGCATGTACATCGGGCGCATTGGCGACGGTTCGCACTACGACGACGGCGTGTACGTTTTGCTCAAGGAGGTCATCGACAACGCCATCGACGAGTTCATCATGGGCCACGGCCACGAAGTGCTGCTCACGATCAACGGCCTGGAAGTCAGCGTGCGTGACCACGGGCGCGGCATCCCGCTGGGCAAGATCGTCGAGTGCGTCTCGCGCATCAACACGGGCGCGAAGTACAACGACGACGTTTTCCAGTTCAGCGTCGGCCTGAACGGGGTTGGCACCAAGGCGGTCAACGCGCTGTCGAAGGCGTTTACCGTGGCGAGCTTCCGCGACGGACAGTTCGCGCGGGCCAGTTTCGAGCGCGGCGTGCTGCTCCAGCATAAGAAGGGCGTGGATAAAACCGGCGAACACGACGGCACGCTCATCGAATTCTGCCCCGACCCCGAAATCTTCAAGCGGTCGGAGTTCAAGGAGGAGCACGTCACGCGGCGGCTGCGGATGTATACCTACCTCAATGCCGGGCTGAAAATCCGCTACAACGGGACGCTTTACCACTCGAAGAACGGCCTCCTCGACCTGCTCGACGAAGACACCGACAACCAGCAGGACGCGCTCTACGCCCCGCTGCACCACCGGGAAAAGACGCTTGAACTTGCCCTCACGCACACCCAGCGGTTCAGCGAGACGCACTATTCGTTCGTCAACGGCCAGTTCACCAGCGACGGCGGCACGCACCTGAGCGCCTTCCGCGAGGGTATCCTCAAGGCGGTCAACGATTTCA
>CAXUHC010000263.1:0-389 GCA_964250705.1 uncultured Chthoniobacterales bacterium
AGGGAACGGGTAACGCCGCCGGTGCCTCGTCTGGAGGGGCCGGTGCCAAGCGCCCCATGCGGAGCGTCTTCTGGCGGATTTTCCTCTGGTACTGGCTGGCAATGCTCCTGCTGGCGGCGTCTGTGGTGGGCACGGTGTTTATCACGGACCCGGACGAATTTTTCCCCCGGCAGGTCAGCTTGCCGCTACAACGCCTCGACCAGTTGGCGGCGAGCAGCGTGGAGATTTATGAAAACTCCGGCGGCGGGGCCTTGCGTGCGTTGCTGGCGAAACTTCCTCCCCCGCCTGCCGCCGAAAACCGCGCCCCGCACGCGCGGCAGGAGCGCGGCTACCTGGTGGATCTCGAGACTGGGCGCGAGCTTTCCGGCTTGCCTCTGCCCACCGACATC
>CAXUHC010000263.1:399-1012 GCA_964250705.1 uncultured Chthoniobacterales bacterium
GCGAAGGACAGCGCCGACATCCAATTGGAGCGTCTTTTCACGGAAGTCGTGATCGCCCGGCCGGTCAACGGAGCGCGCAGCGGCCACCGCTATATTTTTCTGCTTGTCAGACCCCGCACGGGATTTCTGTTGCCGACGGCGCCGCAGGTCTGGCTGCAAATGGGCGCCGCGCTCATCACGTCGGCGCTGGTTTGTTACTGGCTGGCGCGGTATGTCATCGGGCCGGTGCGCCGTTTGCAAGCGGCGGCGCGGCGGCTTGCCAGCGGCGACCTGCGTGCGCGCGTGGGGTCCAGCCCGGCGTGGGTCCACCGGCACGATGAATTTTCGGAACTGGCGGTTGATTTCGACGACATGGCGACGCGCATCGAGCACCTGCTGCACGCGCAACGGCAGTTGATCGCCGATATTTCGCACGAACTCGGCTCGCCGCTCACGAGGGTCAACGTCGCGTTGGGCCTCGCTTTTCGGAAGGCCGACGCGGAGTGCCGTCCTGAACTTGAACGCATTCAGCTGGAGGCGCAAAGGCTCAACGAACTGATCCGCCAACTGTTGCTGCTGTCGGAACTGGAAAATCAGCCCCCCTCGGAACCGTGGGAGTCGATTGATCTGCCGG
>CAXUHC010000263.1:1022-3353 GCA_964250705.1 uncultured Chthoniobacterales bacterium
GCTGGCGAGGTGGCCGCCGACGCAGAGTTCGAGGCCAGCAGCCGCCGCTGCCGGGTGCGCGTCGTCAGCACCGTGCCAGACAATGCCCCGGTAAAAGGCCGCCGTCATTTGTTGCGCAGCGCGCTGGAAAACATCGTGCGCAACGCCGTTCGTTACACGGCGGAGGATTCGGAAGTCGTGATCGAGCTTTCTTCCCGGGCAGCGGCGGGTGGCCGCGCAGCCTGCGCGCTGGTACGGGTGCGCGATCATGGGCCGGGCGTGCCGAGCGCCTCGCTGGAACACCTGTTCGAAGCGTTTTACCGGGTCTCCCGAGCGCGCGACCGACAGAGCGGCGGCACCGGCTTGGGGTTGGCGATCACTCGGCAAGCGGTCGAGGCGCACGGCGGGACGGTCCGTGCCCGCAATCAACCGGAAGGCGGGCTGCTGGTGGAAATCGAATTGCCGCGCGATGAACCGGACACCGCCACGCCGCGGAGAAGGCGGGACTCGAAACCACACGCGCAAAATCTTCAGTCGGAAGCTTCGAGGGGTTATCGAGGGAGACTGGCGTCCTAGCAGCTTCGATCTGCTAATGTGCTCGCAAGCCTACCGGAAACTTTCAAAAGTGCTGTGGGGGCAAGTACGCTGAATGCTGACCACAAGAAACCCCTTCTAATTGTGGGTTTCTGTGTTTTGAGATCGTTCAGGGCTCACGTCGTGCTGTAGACAATTTCTTCCGTTTTCCTCCTGCCGTGGACGGTACGGCGGGAACCAAGGAAAACTTCGACGTTGCCCCCTGGAGTGGACGTTCCCTTTCCAAGTGGCTGGTGACGACACACCGTCCAGAGAGACCCTTAAAAACCAAGCAATCCATGCCAGAATCACCAGACGACTCGACGTCACAAGCCATGCCCAGCGGGAATGCCGCCGTCCCCGCCGGTGGGTACAAGCCCATGAAGGCCAAGCCCGACGCGGATAAGTACACCCCCGCCCCGGAAGTTGCCAACGCCAAGCTGCCCCCCAAGGTGGACCTGCGGCCCTTCATGACGCCTGTCGAGGATCAGGGGCAGACCAGCTCGTGCGTGGCCAACGCGGTAGCCGGAGCCTACGAGTACGGCGTCAAACGCGTCACCAAACAGACCACGGACGTGAGCCGTCTCTTCGTCTACTACAACGCCCGTTGGCGGGACAAAGATCAGGACAGTGACGGCGGCTGCATCATCCAGTACGCCATGGAAGGGTTACAGCGCTTTGGCACCTGCGCGGAGAAAACGTGGCCCTTCCAGAAACCGATGGTCCTGACCAAACCCAACCAGTCCTCTTACAAGGAAGGACTCAAAGGCAAGGTCAGCACGATGAAACAAGTTCCGGTGGAACTCAAAGCCTGGAAGCAATGCTTGGCCGAAGGATCGCCTATCGTCTTCGGCACGGTGCTTTTCGAGTCGTTCGACGAGTGCACGAAGAACCACGGCATCGTACCGATGCCCAGCCCGGATGAGGTCAGCCGTTCAACGCACGGCGGCCATTCCATGCTCTGCGTGGGCTACTCGGACGTGGAGGAAGTGTTCATCGTGCGGAATTCGTGGGGGACGAGCTTTGGCGACAAAGGGTACTGCTACATGCCGTACAACTACCTGATGAACCCCAAGTTCAACGACGGCGATTGTTGGATTTTCACCCCGCCGACGAACCTCGTTCCCACGCCTACCCCACCGGCCCCCGGGCCGCACCATCCCCCCGCCCCCGCGCCTCGCCCCGGACCGCACCATCCGACATACCGCCCGCCGCACCCCGTGCCGTACGTGCCGCTGCCCGTGCCGATGGAATTCTGGTTGTGGGACGACACGCCGGTGGTGGACCCGATCTTCTGGTCCACATACAGCATGGTGACCTACAACATCGAAGCGTATGAGTCGGTCGAGTTCGATTACTTCGAGGAGTATACCGTGGAGTGGAGTTCCGAGATGGACGAGGAGTATTCGGAGTATTCGGAGTGGTCTCACGAGGAACGCTTCGAACAGATGGAGCAGTACAGCGTGGAGGAGGTGACCGAGGAGTACACCAGGCAGACCGGCGAGACGAATTACTCTACCGGCAATGTCGCCACCGCGATGGCTGCCGTGGCGGCAGGGGCCGTCGGGCTGGCCGCCATCGAGGCATTCAGCCGTGAAGAAAGTTCCGCAGAACACGGTGAGTCGCTGGTCGAGGAAACCACCGCCGATTCTACCCCAGAGGTTACGGAGGAGAGCGAGGCGGAGGGTCCCGAAGAAGAAGGTGATGACGCCGAGGAAGAAGGCGACGCCGAGGAAGAAGGCGACGCCGAGGAAGAAGGCGACGCCGAGGAAGAAGGCG
>CAXUHC010000263.1:3453-5741 GCA_964250705.1 uncultured Chthoniobacterales bacterium
ACGCTGAAGAAGGCGACGCTGAAGAAGAAGGCGACGCTGAAGGAGAAGGCGACGCTGAAGAAGAAGGCGACGATGCCGAGGAAGGCGACGACGCTGAAGAAGGTGACGACGCCGAGGAAGGCGACGACGAGGAAGGCGACGATGCCGAGGAAGGCGACGCCGAGGAAGGCGACGATGCCGAGGAAGGTGACGCCGAAGAAGAGGGCGACGACGAGGAAGGCGACGATGCCGAAGAAGAGGGCGACGACGAGGAAGAAGAATAGTAAGATTCTCTACATCGACATGGGCATTTTTCCGAGATGCCCATGATCGATGAAGCGGAGGAGGTGGGATTCGAACCCACGGACCCTTACGGGTCTCCGGTTTTCAAGACCGGCGCAATCGACCACTCTGCCACCCCTCCCTACAGCGGAAAAACTTGCCCGACGCTATCACGTCGGCCCAACGGGACGCAACGAACTTACACCGTCCCTGCCGGGGTGGTGTCCGCCGCCGACTTATCCGTCAGCCTGAGCATCAGGAAATACAACGCCGCGAGCACCGCCACGCCGATGACGATCCAATGCGATTGTCCCTTGATGAACTGCACCATCGCCTCGGGATGGCTCGGATCGAAAAGGTCCGGCTTGACCTGGTAGGCCAGCTTTCCGAAGTAGGCCAGCACGCTGCACCAAATCGCCGCACCCAAAGTCGTCATCACCGAAAAGAGCGCGAAGTTCATCCGCAGGATGCCCGCCGGGATCGAGATCAGGTGGCGGATCACCGGCAACAGCCGGGCGAAAAAGATCCCGCCTGCTTCGTAGCGAACCAGCCACCGCTCGGCGCGTGCGACTTTGTCCTCACTCATGAGGAAGTATTTGCCGTAGCGGGCAATGAGTGGACGACCCACCCACAGCGAAATCCAGTACGAGATCGCCGATCCGATGTAGGAACCCACCGTCCCGGCGACGATCACCCCCGACATGTTCAGTTCCCCTTGCGCCGCCAGGAAGGCCGCCGGAGGAATGACGATCTCGCTCGGGACCGGGATGATCGAGCTTTCCATCGCCATTAACACGAGGATCGCCCAATAACCGCCGTGTTGGACCCAGCCGAACCAGATTTCCACAAAATGATGCATATAAAATTGAAGGCTGGCAGCAGGTGGGCGTCGGAGTAAAGGTCTGTTCCCGGCGACCGCCGGTTCGGGAGAGCCAAATAACGGAGAATCCGCTTGGACGCAACCTCCTTATCGCTGATCACGCCCCCAGATTTTCCATGATGTCCATCTACCGGCGTGTGCTCCTGTATTACCGGCCGTTTCTGCGGCCCACGCTGCTCGCGCTGGGCATTTCGCTGCTTACCATCGGGTTCAACCTGCTCAAGCCGTGGCCGTTCGGTGTGATCGTGGACCAGATTTTGCCGGGCCACCGGGCTGGTTTACAGCGGATCACGGTGCTTCCTCCCGACAATCCGGCGCGTCAGGTCCTCATGCTTTGCGGGTTCCTCGTGACCATTACCCTGGCGTCGGGTCTGCTGGGCTTGTGGAGCAATCTCCTCTTTGTGCGGGTCGGGCTGGAGGCACTCCTCAAACTGCGCACCGATCTCTACGCGTACCTCCAGAGCCTGCCGCTGAAATTTCACGACGCCCGCCGCTCCAGCGATTCCTCGTTCCGCGTGGCTTACGATTCCCAGAGCGTCCAGACGATCTACAACCGGGGTTTCACGAACATCGTTTCCTCGGGGCTGACACTGGTGGGCATTTTTGTCATCATGCTGCGGATGGACTGGCTGCTGACTCTGCTTTCCGTCGCCATCGTGCCCGCCGTCGTGTGGGCGATCCAGCACTTTTCCAGCCGGGTGCGGCAGCAATCGATGTCCATCCAAGAAAAGGAAAGCGCCGTGCTGACGCTGGCGCAGGAAGGCCTGAGTTCGATCAAGGTGGTCCACGCGTTCGGCGGCGAGCAGGCGGCTGTGAACCAGTTTCGCGTTCAGGCAGGCGAGAGCCTGGCCGCGAACCTCAAACTTACCATGACCAACGTCAAAAGCGCCTTGGTCATCAACACGCTGATGTCGCTCGGCACGGCGGCGATGATCTACCTCGGCACGCTGCACGTCCTCGATGGCCGTCTGACCCTCGGCAGCCTGACGGTGTTTATCAGTTATCTCGCCATGCTCTATGCGCCCATCGAGGCATTGACCCAAACGGCCTGGGCGCTGGAAGGTGCCACCGCCGGCGCGGGGCGGTGCTTCGAGGTCCTGGACCAGGCCGACGACGTGCGGGATCGACCCGGCGCGACTGAAATCCT
>CAXUHC010000264.1:0-5717 GCA_964250705.1 uncultured Chthoniobacterales bacterium
ATACAAGCTCCTGACGCTGGTGCGGGCCGGGAAGGTGGACCTGCACACGGCCCAGTAGGAGATGGCCACGGATTGGATCGCGGCTTACAAAAAGTACGTCAGCCCCGAGCCGCTGGCCGACAAGCGCCGGAAGGGAATGCCCGCGCGCAGCACCGGCCTGGCCGTAGGCGACGAGAGTGCCCGGCGGGACGAGGACCCGGACACCGACAGCGCGCCAGCAAAGGCGACCGGCAGCGCGGCACCCACCGCGCAAAGCAGCGTGGCACCGACGGAGGGGCAGGTGTGGGTGAACACGAAAAGTGGGGTCATCTGGAAGCCGGGCACCGCCTACTACGGCAAGACCAAAGTTGGGAAGTACATGAGTGAGGCCGATGCGCTCGCTGGCGGGTACCACAACGCCAAATAATTAAAGGGATTTCTTGCCATGCACTCCAATCAGAAGCTCACCAAGATCATCGCCGGGCGCACCATCCGCGGCACCAGCCAGGCGGACGGCCTGCTAACCATCACCTTTGATGATGGATCGATCATGAAAGTGAAGACGGCACCAGCGACCACGAACATCGCGGCGACGGGCGGAAAGGTGCTCAAAGTGCGCCAGGGTGGCACCGAACTCGACCTGGACCTGGAAGGCGGCACGAGCGTGAAGATTAATACTGCCGAGGAAACATCCTCGGTGATGCTGCGGGACAAGGCGGGGAAGCTGGAGTACGCGGACTGACGACCGATGGTCATATCGCGTGGGCAGAACACCGAACTCGTTTGGTCCTTGCCACTGCGATATGGGTGCCGCACCCCTTGGAGGGCGACCCCGAGGCAACGCATCCTGGCTCGTGTACATTCAGTCGTTTAAATTTCTGGACTGGCGGGTATTGAGGGGCCGTCCGCGAGCAGCCGTTCTCCATCATTATTTCTCGACGTTGATGTCGAGAATTCCTGCCATCAACGGGCTCGTCTGATCTCTGGCGCTGCTCACGAGTGCTCTTTCGTGGGAGTTTTCGACCGTAGGGTCGAAAACTTAACACGCACAGCGGCGAGATACTGCAGTCGATCCCTGCGTGATGGCCGAGGGTCGGGGCAATATCGAGCGGGATATCTGCGAAGTGGGACCAGGGAGTCGGTGACAGCGCCGGCTAAATGGCTCGGAAGGAAAGTGCCAAAAAGTGCCGGTGGAATGCGCAGGTATGAATTATTTCACGCAACTATGCGCGGGAATGATATCGGACAAATCGTCGACTATGGCGTTGCGTAAGTCGCTGTAAACTCCTTATTTCCCTGTGCTTCAGAGAGTTTGGGCAGAGAAGGATTCGAACCTTCGAAGGCGTAAGCCAGTGGATTTACAGTCCACCCCGTTTGGCCACTTCGGTATCTACCCGCTTGAGAATCATTGCCGACCGCGCGCGTTCAGGTCGCCGCGACCAGCTATCGGTAATGAGGAGACGTTTGTATAGGGGTAACCGCGTGCGTTGGCAAGGTCTCAAGCGAAATATTTTCGCAATACCGAGAGGTTTTATTTCAGTTCGATGGAGCGAATCTCCACCTGTTCCAGCGGGTAATCGTTCGTATCGCGTCCCCGGCGGCTAATCGAGTCCAGAAAATCCAGCCCGCCGGTCACCTGCCCGAACACCGTGTAATCCTTGTCAAGATCAGGCTCCGGACGCAGAACGACGTAGAATTGGCTGCCGTTCGAGGCGCGCGACGGATTCAAAAGCGGGGGCAGGGCTGCCATCGCCACCGCACCGCGGACGTGCTTGCGTCTGATCTCCGCCGGGAGCGTGTAACCGGGACCCCCCGTGCCGGTACGGCTGCGGTCGCTTTTGCGGCTGAACGGGTCGCCCATTTGCACGAGGGTCTCCGGGATGATCCGATGAACCGCGAGGCCTTTGTAGAATTTCCTGGCCACGAGTTTACGGAAATTTTCGACCGTCGCCGGGGCGTCCTGATCGAAAAGCGTGATCGTCACCACCTGATCTTCTTTGGAGCCGCCCGTCTGGAAATGAATCACCGCCACCGACGCCAGCATGCTCTGCACGCTCAGAAGCAGATAACCGAGCGTGATAAGCGAAAATTTGGACCGGCGGACGTTTAGGGGGGTGTTCATCTTGATGAAAAAGGCAACGGGCAGACTTCCACCCGGCAGGGCGGGGTAGCGTCGGCGGCGGAGAGGGCGGAAATCGCGTCCAGACTCGTGCCGGACCGTGCAAAATCACGCCGGACGTATCCCAGCGCAACAAACGCCGCCCCGCCGTGTCCCGCCGCTGCCGCCGCGCTGGTGATGCGGCCGACTTCCTTGCCGTCAGGGGCGTCGGGAAGTACGAGGCGCATCCCCGCATAAAGTGGCGAAGCGTCCGCCGCGCGCAGACCGCAGAGCTGGCGATTGACGTGTCCCACGCTGCGAATGCGGGACACCACCTCTTGTCCGATGTAGCAGCCTTTGGCAAAACTCACCGCCCGGTCCTCTAGTCCGGCTTCGGCGGGAAGCGTCGATTCGTCCAGTTCGGCACCCCACAGCGGCACGCCGAGCAGAATCCGCAGCGATTCCAGCGCATCTTCGTTTAACAGCGTGAACCCGGAGGACGAAATTTGCTGATGGACCTCCCGCACCCGGGCGGCCTCGACGAAGACGTCCAAACCGTCGTGGTGAAATCGGTTCGAGCGGACGACGCGGACACCGGCTCCCAGGTCCAACGACCCTGCCGGGACCGTGGTGGCTGCGAAGTTGAGCAAGTGAAACAATCCCTGAGCGTCCGTGACGTCTTCGATCTGGACGTCATCCGCGATGATGTATCGCTCCAACCGGGCAGCCAGCGATTCGCGGAGGTCTGCCGGGGCATCGAGAAACAGCGCTTCTTCCGCAACATGCACAAAAGCGTCGGCGCAGAGCTTGCCTTTGATCGTCATCACCGCAGTGTAGACCGACCGCTCAGCGGTGGCCGAGCGCATGTCGTTGCTGACTTGGCCGTTGAGGAAACGCAGGCAGTCCGCGCCGGTCAGCCGCAGTTTGGTGCGGTCGGACAAATCGAGAAAAAGGTCCTCGGTCGGGAGGGAAAATTGCATCAGAAAACGGATCGCGTCAGGCGGGTTTGAAGAAATCGCGCAGGATACGCAGCGTGCTCTTCTTCGGCTGATCCTGTCCGCTGCCACCGGCAATGGGGGCGGGTCCGGTTGGAGGGACGATCTGGGGCGGTTCGTCCGGTGCCGTGGCGGGGGGCTGCTCGGGAAGGGAATCCGCAACCGGCGCGGGCTCGCTGGCAGGCGCCTCGGAAATGACCGGCAACTTCGTTTCAGGTACGGGGGGGGAAGCGGGCGCGGCAGGCACCGGACGCTCCGGATGGAAGGCGTCGTAGTTGCGGGTGACCACACTAAAATCCAGATCCCCCCACTGTTTCTCAATGCCACCCGCGAACACCTTCTCCATCGCGCCGGACACCGGCACCGGAATTTTGTGCTGCTCCGCCAGGCCCAGAGCCAACCGCAAATCCTTCAACATGTGCTTGAGCGAGAAGTTCGGATCGAAATCTTCCGCGAGCATCGCCGCGATCTTCATGTCCGAGGTGCCCGAGCGGGAACCGTTGAACTCCAGCGCGTCCGCGAGGCGCTGGCCATCGATTCCCGCAGAGCGCACCAGCGCCAAGGCTTCGGAAAGCGTCTGCACGGTGGCGGCGGTAAGCATGTTGGTCGCGATCTTGATCACGCTGGCGTCGCCGATTCCGCCGACGTGGAGCACCTTTTTCGCCGTCACTTCCAAGATGGGCCGGGCTTCTTCCAGCGCCGCCTCGCTCCCGCCGACATAATAACTGAGCTGACGGTTCTGCGCCGCCATCTTGCTGCCGGTGAACGGGGCGTCCAGATAGCGTGCCCCCTGGCTCTCGACGATGGCGGCAGCCTGACGAGCCGCTTGCGGGGAGACGGTGGCGTGCGCAGCGATGAGGTGGCGGGGAGAAAGGGCGGCGGCAATTGTGCGCACCACGTCGAGCAGAGCGGTGTCGTCACTGACGAACACCTGGATGACGTCGCACAAATCCGCGACTTCGACGACGCTGCCCAGAAAATTTGGCGCCGCGTGCGGCGAGCGGCTCCAGACATAAACCTGATGCCCGGCGCCACGAAGATTCGCGGCCACCCGGGTGCCGATGATTCCCAATCCGATGACCCCGACCTTGATTCGTGTTTTGCGTGCAGTGGTCATCTGTAACCTGACAAGGTCCGGTGTGCGCCAGCGGTTGTAAACTGGAAAATCAGGTCACCCCGGGGGGCTTCACTTCACGAAAATTTCCACCTTGGCGTTGTCCCGGAGCGACTGGATGAGCGTGGCCACGGCTTCCTTGCGTTTTTCCTCTGAGAGGTAATCGCCGATCTGACCTTTGACCTCGTCAAAGGTCGCGTGATGCGCCGGTTTGCGGTCGGTCAGCTTGATGAGGTGATAACCGAACTGCGTGCGCACGGGCGCGCTCACTTCGCCCACTTTGAGCTTGAAGGCGGCATCGGCAAATTCCGGCATGATCCGGTCGCGAGTGAAGTAATCCATTTCGCCGCCGTCGTTTTTCGCCGTCGGGTCCTCGGAAGAACTTTTGGCCACGGCTTCAAACGCCTCGCCTTTTTTGATCCGGTCAGCGAAACCCTTGACTTTCTTTTCCGCCTCCAGCGCGTCCTCAGGAGGAGCCTCCCGGGTCACCTTGACCAGAATCTGCCGCGCTTTGACCATCTCGGGTGCGTCGAACCTGCCCGGGGAACCCTCCTTGTAAAACTTTTCGATTTCCTCGGGAGTCGTCTTCACTTTGTTGGTGATCTGGCGCTCGATCCATTGCTTCTGGCCGAGCTGGAGATGGATATTTCTGCGGACGACTTCCGGCGTTTGTCCGCTTTTCTTGAGTTCGGTTTCAAAGGCTTCGGGGGTCGGATACTGGTTGCGAAGGACGTTGAACTGGGTTTCCACGTCCATGTCCGCGACGGTTTCACCCGCCGATTTTTCCATGAGGATACGGTCGATGACCATGTCGTCGAGCACCGATTGGAAAACGCGGCGCTGGTCGGCGGGAGACAGGTCCTTGAGCGCCCGCCCATTGCTCTGGAGGAGCGTGTCGGTGACCCGGGTAAGCTCCGTGCTGGGAATCGCGTTGCCGTCAACCGTCGCCACGGTGCCGGGCAAGGTATACGGCGTCGCGCTCGGGGATGGGGCGCTGACGGGCGGTGTCGGGGTGGGAGTAGCGCGCTTCTTGCCGGACTGGGCGGAAGAGGTAGCGGCCAGCAGCCCGCAAAACAAGACGGCAGGCAAGGCAGCGCGGAGCCAGCGGGGAACGGGCCTGGAGCAGAACGGATACATAGGAGGCGTGGGAGGAGCAATTTCGTCGCGGCAAGGGCGGACGCCAGCAGATTTTTTGCGAGGGGAAGCGACGGTTGCAACGAAACGCCCCGGTGAACGAGGTCCACCGGGGCGTAGCCGATCAAACGTCAGCCGACCGCGAGATCACGGGGCAGGGCTGCGGCCCGGCTTGTTCTGGCCTCCGTCCTGGTTTTTTTCCCGACCGCCATTGCCATTTTGCGGCTGCGGCTGTGCCTGGGCCGGCGGTTGACGCTGGGGCTGGGGCTGCGGCTGCGGCTGGGCGGCGCGCTCCTGCTGGCGAGCAGCGCGGCGCGCTTCCTGGTCTTGCTGGACCTGCGGGGGCTGGGCCTGCGGAGCGGCTGGCTGAGTGGCGCGCTCCTGTTGACGGGCGGCC
>CAXUHC010000265.1:0-5716 GCA_964250705.1 uncultured Chthoniobacterales bacterium
AGCCGGTGCCGTCCGGCAAGCCAATGTCGCTTAACAGCACGTCGAATGATTCTTCTCCGGCAGCGCGCAGGGCCGAGGCCACGTCTTCCGCGAAGCGTGCATGGCAACCCAGCAACCTGAAGAACGATTGCAACGCTGCGCGCAGGTCACTGCGGTCCTCCACGACGAGCAGGCGCACCGCTCCGTAGATGGCGATTCGCTCAGCTCGCGTCATTGAGGGAGGCCCTCGGTACTTTCCGCCGCCTCCGGTGAGGTTGAAGCCGCTACTTCGTTCGTGATCGTAGCGAGTTTGACGCGAAAGGTCGCACCTTGCCCGCGTCCAGGGCTTTCGGCGTTGAGATCGCCATCGTGGGCTGCGACAACGGCATGGGCAATGGCCAAGCCCAACCCCAGCCCGCCGTGGAGACGCGCCCTATCCGGGTCGCCTTGCTTGAAGGGGACGAAGATCTTTGGCAATTCCTCTGCTTCGATGCCCATTCCCGTGTCGCTGACAACGATCTCGATGCTCCCGCCATCCGGGTTGCTCGAACGCACGATGATCTCGCCCTTTTCCGGCGTGAACTTGGCGGCGTTTTGGAAGAGGTTCCAGAACACCTGCTGCAAACGCGAAGTTTCCCCGATCACCTGATGGTTCGTTGCAGTCAGATCAAGGATGAGCTTGAGGTTTTTCGCGGCAAAATCCCCCTGGCAAACTTCCAGGGCTTGTTTGATGCAGCCGTGCAGGTCCATCGGCTCCAGTTTCATTTCGAGCTTGCTGTGGACGATACGGCTGACATCGAGCAAGTCGCTGATGAGCTGCGCCTCGGTTTCCACGCCGCGGCGGATCATTTCGATCCCGTCGAGCACAGCGGGCGGCAACCCCTCTTCGCACTTCATGACATAAAGTGCGAATTGCATGGGGGCGAGCGGGGTACGTAGTTCGTGGCTCAGGGCCGCCAGAAAGCGGTCCTTGGTGCGATTGGCCGCTTCGGCTTCCTGACGGGCAGCCTGCTCGGACGCCAGCAGGCGTGCGCGCTCATCTTCTGAGTGCTTTCGCTCGGTGAGGTCGCGGCAGAACCTGGCAAAGGCGATCAATTCGCCGTTGTCGTTTCGTAGTGGGACGATGAGTTCGTCACCCCAATAGCGTTCACCGTTCTTGCGCACCCGCCAATCCTCTTCATGGAAGCGGCCTTCTCTGGCGGCGATGGCCAACTCCCGCGCCGGTCTGTCGGCGGCAAGTTCCTCCGGGGTGAAGCAGACGGAAAAATGCTGGCCGATCACTTCCTCCTCCTTGTAGCCCTTGATGCGCTCGGCCCCCGGGTTCCAGGAAGTCACTCGGCCCTCGGGATCGAGCAGGTAGATGGCGTAATCGCTGATGGATTGGACGACCAAGGAGAAGCGGTCTTCCGCGTGGCGACGTGCCTGTTCAGCTTGATGAACCACCGTGAAATCACGCAGGATTTTGAGCGAGCCCGGCTCCGATCCACTCTCGCGCAAGGGCATCACGACCCCGATGCCCCAGAAGCGGCTGCCATCTTTGCGTAAATGCCACCGCTCATTGTGAACGTGGCCGGTTTCGTGGGCCTGTTGCATCTCCGTAGCCGGGACGCCGCAGTCCCGGTCCTCGGCGGTGTAAAGGAGATCGACGGACTGGCCAATGAACTCAGCGTTCGAGTATCCTGTCATGGCCTCGGTACCGGAGTTCCAGCTCGTCACGCGCCGCTTGGCATCGAAGGTGAAGATGGCGTAGTCGCGGGCGCTTTCGACGATGAGCCGGAAGCGTTCGTCGCCCTGGCGGGAGGCAGCTTCCCGGCGCAATTCGATGATCTGGCGATGGGAGCGCAGGCGTGCTGCCAATTCATGTGGGCTGAAAGGTTTGAGCAGGAAGTCATTGGCCCCGGCGGCCAAGCCTTCGAGTAGCAAGGATTTTTCGTTGCCGGTCGTCAGCAAGATGATCGGGATCGTGGCCGTGCGCGGCTCGGCACGCAGCCGCCGGGTGAGATTGACGCCATCCAGCCCCGGCAGGAACACGTCTGCGAGGAACATGTCCGGCGGCTCCCGTTGCGCTGCCTTCCACGCCTGCTCGCCATCGGTGAAAGCCTCGACCTCGTAATCAGCGCGGAGAACTTCGCAAAGGAACTCCCGCGCTGAAGTGTCACCTTCTACCAGCAAAAGGCGGAGGCGGTGGACGAACTGGCTGCCTCGGCTGGGGCCGGGAAGATCGTGGGCGTGAGATGAGGAAGTTGAGATCGGCGTAGGTGTGCCGACAGCAAAGAATCACTCTCTCAACCCAGCGGGCATTATGTATACGCTGGAGCAATGCCGTTCGGCTTCTTAAATATGAGAAAACGCGCTGATGGTGCTTCCGGGTTGTCAGCCAGCCATCCCCATAAAGCTGGTGTTTAGAGAACTCTGTGAAAGGATTTCTTTCATGGCGTCCCAAAATCATTGCACGGCTGAGCAGTTGGCCGAGGTGCTCGGGCGCTGCCAGGAAGAGATCATCGACGAGTGGCGCTTGCAGACGGCCAAACTCTTGCGGCAGCTTCGTTTGGATAAACCGACGATCACCGACCATCTGCCGGATGTGATTGCGGAGATCACGCGCGATCTGGCGCTCAACCGGGACGGCACCCTCTCCATTGAGCACACGCGCGGCAGCCCGCCGGCCCACGGGGTGCAGCGCTTCCATGACGGCCTGGACGTGGGCGAGGTCGTGGAGGAATACAACCTGTTGCGCGTGGCCTTCAACACGGTCGCCGAACGGCATGGTCTGTTAGTCGCCGGAGTGGCCGCGCGCATCATCAACCACCGCATCGACGAAGCGGTTCGGATGGCGGTCATGAGCTTCGCGGCGCAGCAGGCCCTGATCCGCAAGGAGCAGGAGGACGAACATCTGGCTTTCATCGCCCACGACCTGCGCACGCCGCTCAACGCCGTCGCCCTCTTGGTCGAAGAACTCAAGGAGAGCATGGATTTCAACGCGCGCGCCGACGCCACCGAACTCTTCGAAATTCTCACGCGCAACTTGCAACGGGTCGAAGACCTGATTAAACGCGCGCTGGATACCCACGCGCAGCCCTCGGGGCTGATGGGCAGTTCGTTCCGGCCCGAGCGGCGCACGTTTGAACTTTGGCCGCTGGTGCAGCGCCTCTTGCTCGACCTGCGCTCGGTGTCATCGAAAGGCACGATTGAAGTCGTCAACGAAATCCCGCCCACCCTCACCGTGTACGCGGACGCCGGCCTGATCTCGCAGGTGTTTCAGAACCTGCTCGGCAACGCCTTCAAGTACGCCACGCGCGGGCAGGTGGTCGTGAGCGCGCGCGAAGAAGCCGACATCGTCACTTGCACCGTGCGCGACAACGGCGCGGGCATCCCGTTGAACATGCTGACCCGCGTGTTCGACAAATTGGCCACCGATCCCGACAAGACCGGCACGGGCCTTGGGCTGGCCATCGTCAAACAAATCGTGGAAGCACATGGGGGCAAGGCGAGCGCCGAAAGCACTCACGGGGCGGGGGCCACATTTAGTTTCACCATCCCGACACCGCAAGAACGATGATAGAGGCTAATCGCCCGACGGACCGAACGAGAGGATCGCGGGCATCCGAAGGTGCGTTTTAGTGCCTCACCCACTGGGCGTCTGAGACGAGGCAGACCCCGCCGCGCCGCTTTAGGATGGGTCGCACGGCCTCCACGATCTCCCGCACTTGTTCGGGCGGGCAAGCCGTAAGCACGCAGCCGTTGGCCGACGTGCCGGTCAAGCTCATCGTTGCGCTGCTCGCTGCTCTCGCCTGCGCCGGTGACGTGGTGGAACACACTTTAGCCGGAGACCCCGTGTGCCTTGAGGAGTGCGACTACTTCCCTGACTTCGAGTGAGTCGGTGATGATTTCGATGCGTTTGACAGCTTCCATGATGACAAAGGGGTTAACGCCAGAAGTGGTTGATGACGCTCAGGTAGAGCGGCAGGCCGATGATGATGTTGAACGGGAAAGTCAGCGCCAGCGCCATCGTCACGTACAATCCTGGGTTGGCCTCCGGCACTGCCAGGCGCGTGGCGGCAGAGACTGCGATGTAGCTGGCACTCGCGCAGAGCACGCAAAAGAGCAGCGCGTCGCCGCGGTCCAGGTTCAGGCCATGCGCAATGGGAAGGGCAACGGCCGCGTTGATTAAAGGAACCAGCACGGCGAAGACGAAGTGACGGAGAGTCCCGAGCGTGGCCACAACGAAAAAAGCGCTCAAAGCCAAACGCACGAAACCGGACGCCGAAGGGATTGCTTCCCTCCGGACGCCCGGCTCGTGTTGGGCCGCGTTCGACGGACCGCTCAGCGGGCGAAAATCGCCGCGTCGCGGGACGCTCCGAAATCCTGGATCACCTTCGTGCCGTCAGCGGAGAGTCGCAGTTCGCCGACGACCCGGTTTTGATAGATGAGCGGCACCTTCCAGAATCCCTCGCGCGGCATGATCTCGGCACCCTGACCGATGCTCAGGCCCTTGACGGTCTCGGGCAGTTTTGCCTTGATGAGATCGAGGTTGACCGGGGGAGCGGCAGGGCGCGGTGCCTCCACCCCGGGAGCCGGCGGCACGGGAATGTTGCCCGGCTTGTCTGCATCGGCAGCGGGAGCCGGAGGGACGTTCGGACGAGCAGCCGGGCCGCGATCTTCACCGGGAGCAGGCGGGGGCACCGGCAGACGCTGACCGCGTGTTAGCAAGGAACCGTTAGCAGGATCGAACTCCAGGCGGGCAATTTCCTTGCCCTGGAACATGAGGGTCGCCTGCACCTGCTGTTCGCCACGCGGCGCAGTGCGGGTCCAAACCTGACCAGCGCTCAACCCGGCGAGCGCGTCAGTGGCCGTTTTCACCGCGACGGGCGCGGCCTGCGGGTCAACGGGTTGTGTGGCCTCCGGACCGTCATCTGGCCGCGGCGGGCGTTCGCCGCGCGGGCCGGGACCATCCTTCGGTCCACGCCCGGGGCGGGGGGCACCATCCGGCGGAGGGGGTGCACCACGCTCGCCAGCGGGCGGGGGCGGCGGGGCATCTTGGGCTTGCGCCGTGCGGAGTTGGCCGAAGCCAACGGCAGTGGTCAGCAGGCCCGTGACGGCGATGGCAGTAAAGTAGTGACGTTTCATGAGAGTGAGTGTTTTCCGAGTAGGGTTTGGTTTCTTGTTTGCGAGGCCCGCCGTGAGTCACGGCGAGCCATTCGTTTGCAGGTCCACCTATTTGCACCCGCCGTGCCAGGAATTTCATTCATGCCCAATTCATTGAATGAGAGAGATATATAGCATTTGATCCGCAGATCATCGGACCATGTTTAGCATGAAAACCGGACAAAGATCGTCCGGTTGCCGGACGCTTGGATTCCCCCGCCGCTTGGCTTGCCCGGTAGAGCTTGTTTCTATCTGAGGGCGTCCGCTTACCGGACGAGAGCTGTCCGGTATTCATGCGGGAGAGGCGCCT
This sequence comes from uncultured Chthoniobacterales bacterium, assembly GCA_964250705.1. GTDB lineage: Bacteria > Verrucomicrobiota > Verrucomicrobiia > Chthoniobacterales > SZAS-18 > CAHJWO01. Next base: position 5,435 of record CAXUHC010000265.1, read on the forward strand.
TCCCATCACGTGCTTCCCTCTGAACACAGGCGTTTCCCGACAGGCACGAGTCCTGCAAAGGGTGGTGGCCGTCACACCGAAGCCCCTCCCACCGCCTGATGATTCCCTCCAACACCGCTCTCAATTCTTCCCGTGCGCCCGGGACACCAGCCGCCGAAGACGCGCCCTCCGCACCGGGTGGCAACCCGGATGCAAAGCGCGGCAGCGTGCGGGCGCTCATGGCGCTGAACTTCTGCATCGCCGACGTGCAAAACGGCATGGGGCCTTACGTGGCGCTCTTCC
>CAXUHC010000266.1:0-5605 GCA_964250705.1 uncultured Chthoniobacterales bacterium
TCACCAATTACAACCTGGAAATCCAAGCAAAGCAACAGTCAGTCTAACATTACCCAATATTCGAGTACTAAGTACGGGATTTGGTGGTCTAAATCTATGATTCTCACTGCATGAGGACTCATCGTTAATCGTGCAGTGCACAGTGCCTCCGCCACAAAAACATTGACTAATTCTCTTCGGTTGACTTCGGAGACATGTATATGCACTGTTTTGATTGCAACTATAATATCAGCCTTCAGATCCCAAGCTCTGAATACACATCCAAACGTCCCTGCGCCTAAATTTCCGAGGACGCAATATCGGCCTCCGTATCGGATGAAGACGTCTCTGAGAAACATCCACTTGCCTCCCGGAAGTTGACACTCATCCCATTCACGAAGACTCATGGAATACAGTCGGCAAAAAATCTCGCTGACGGTGAGTGTTTCGTCTGAGTTCGTGTTTCTCACGCGCCAGATATCATGCAAGCGCAATTCGATCATACGGCGAGGAGGCGAAGCTGAGTGGGCATATGACACGCTATTGATCGTTGCGATGCACTGGGTTGAAGATGAGATCGTCTTGGTAGAGGGGCAATTCAGTCAACATTCAAGCAGATTGTGCGTGCCCAAACTATACACTGATTTACGCAGCGTCCACCATCGGGTTAGTCCCCCCACTTGGTCCCCCCGATGAAAATTATTCGGTCCAACTGTGTCCACTCAGGACCACAAAACAGCAAAAGCTGATTTTTAAAGCCAGAGCCATTCAGGCCGCTCCTGTCCACTCGTGACCGCATCGGTCAAATTAGGTCAGTTTCGGGTAGCCGAAAAATGCCATTGAGGCGCTCTACCAACTGAGCTAAGACCCCGAACTATTTGCCGACGTGGGCTTTGCGGTGTTTGCCGCCCGGCCTGAAAAGCCAGGGAGTCCACCCGTTTTGCCCCCTGATGCTCTCGGGAGGGCCGCAGAGAGAAGCATATTTAGCAAGAAATCTGGGGGACGCAAGGGAGAAAAAGCGTTCCAGTCCAGTCGAGTCCGGTGGCCGGGAAGTTTGTGGGATGGAGTGCGTAGAGTAAAATTGCGTTAATGAGGCGCTCCACCGAACGACCACGGTCATCGTTCGCTCACGATTCACTCTTTCTACGCGTCTCCATGACGGGGGTCGGAGACGTGGCCTGACAAAATTCAGTGGCGGTGCTCTTTATCAAGATCGCCACGAGACCTACTGCGAGTGCCGGAGCGCCAATGCGAAAGTTTTCCAACGCCGTGGCTACTGCACTAGCAAAATACGTGACGCTATAAACCTCGGGCAATTTGGCTGACCATGCTTTGTAGATCGGGCTTTCGGGGTCACACACTGCACGCCAGACAACCCGCTTGATGAAACCTTTGATGCGTTTGCCGAGGTTCAACTCGCTGGTCGCCTGTTGGGGCGCAGGAAGCGCCAACCTATCCGAGAGCGGCAGCATCAATACCACTTCACCCCTCATTCGGAGAAGCAACTGCAAGGCAGCAGGTGGAAGTGCGCGGGCAATTTCGCGGTAGTATTTACAGCGATGTTGATTGCTTGATTTGCAGGTTGTAGGTGGCGATAAAGAAGTGGATGGCGTCGAGGTGGTTTTCGGGAGGTTTGGAAAAGGAGTAGGCCCGGCGCACCAGACGGCTGACACGGGCGCGCAGGGTGCCAAACCAACGCTCGACGTGGCAGGTCTCGCCTTCGGCCTTGGGGCAACAGCGATGCGTCCTGGCCGGAAAGGCAGCGGCGTAGGCCTCCCAGAGGTCGCTGCGGGTGGCGCGCGCCCGGTACTCCTTGGGCAGGGAGGCCCGCAGGTCGGCGGCGCTTTGCTGGCTGCGGTCGCCCAAGGTCCAGGCGACGATCTGACGGGTTCTGCGACAAAGCGCCACCCACAGCCAGAGCGTTTGGGCTTTGGATTGCACGACACTCCAGAGCTCGTCGAGTGCGAGCACGTCGCCGTTCTCAGCGGGTAGCAGCGTGTCCACGAACGCCGGGAGACGCTCGGTTTTTTTCCCCCAGCCAGCGCATGACGCTCTGGTAGCAGACCCCGAAGGTGCGCTGGATGCCGCGCAGACTCATCCGGTCCTGATAGGCTGCGAGCACCTGATCCTTGGAACTTCTGGCTGTATTTCGGCCCTTGGGGCGAAAGGGTAAACGTCCTCTGGCACTCCACGCACCGCGCCCGCTGGGCCCCGCGTTGCGTGTGTCCGTTCTTTTGCAAACGCTCGCTGCCGCAATGCGGGCGCCCATGCATCACCGTCGTTGAGATCATCCGGGACCATCGCGCTAGTTCACCGTGACTCCAACATCGGTGTAAACACTACCCGACCTTAAACAGAGTAATTTTGCAGGAATTCTGAAACCTAATGAAGCTGGTCGCGCTGGTTCAGCGTCATCGCTCACCCCCTCATAAATACCCTATTTTGGGTATTTTTCTATTTTTACGCCGGCTACCGGGTTGCCTGCGCCACGCGAAAACATGCAACGCCTGCAAACTAAATCCCCTACTTCAGCTCCGCGTTCAGGTACTTGATCAGCAGCCGCAGGCGCGCCGGGACCAGCGGCTCCTCCATGAGCTTCTGACGCTGGAACGGGTTGCCGATGAACGTGTGCGCCACCAGGTCGGCCAGCATGTCCAAGTTCGCGAGCTGGATCATCTGGTGCGGGATTTGCACCCCGCGCTCCTTGAACCGCTCGCAGAGTTCCAGCACCTTCGCACCCAGGGCCTCGGTCTCCACGACGTTGCCCTCCTCGCTCGGCACCGCTGCGATCCGCGCGATGCGGAACGGCTCCACCTGCGCAAACCCCGTGAACCGCACCCGCGCCAATCCCTGCAAGATCAGGTTCGCCGTCCCGTCCTCCTTGCCCACGCAGGCGCGGATCAGGCCGATCCCGGCGACGTGGAAGAAGTCGTCCGCGTCCGCCGCGTCCTCGACCCCCGGTTTGACCAGCGCCACGCAGAACATCCGCGACCCCGCCAGGCTGTGCGCGAGCATCTCCCGGTAGCGCTCCTCGAAGATGTAGAGCGGCAGGAGGGCGTGCGGGAAAAGCAACGCGCCCGGCAGCACCATGATGGGCACTTCGGCGGGCAGCTCGATGGCAGTGGTTTCGGACATGGACGTATGCGGTACGCTTGCTGGGAGAAAAAGGATGGATCGGACCGCGGGCGAGGTTATTCGTCGGCGGCGAGTTCGTCCAGCCGCGCGCGCAACACCCCGGCGGGCCATTGCCCCGGCACCTGCGCGCCGTCGCCGAGGTAGCCGTAGCTCAACACGCTGCCGGCGGCCCCCAGCGCGAGGCGCGACACCTTGCCCAGCGGCCCCATGCCCATCACGGCCAGCGGCAGCGGGGTCCCGCTCCCGAGCAGGTCGAGCAGCCGCGCCAGGTCGCCCGGCGTGCGGGTGGCCGCGGCGATCTTGCACACGTCCGCTCCCGCCGCGGCGGCCCGGTCCGCCAGCGCGCGCAGCCGCCGCGGGCCGGGGGTGCCGTCGAAATCGTGGAACGACGCGATGATCCGCACCCCCCGCGCCCGTGCCTGGGCGATCACCGGGTCCAGGGCGCCCAGCGAGCGCAGTTCGATGTCCACCCAGGCGGCCAGCGGCAGGAAACGTTCGTAGAGCCGCCGACGCGCCGACGCGTCGCCGAGCGCCGGGTCCAGGCCGCCCTCGGCGGGATGGCGCACCGTCACGATCAGCGGCCGGGTCGCCCCGGCGGCCAGCGTGGCGAGGGCATCGAGCCCGGCCGGGTCCCGCGCGAACCCATCGACGCGCAGTTCCAGCACGTCGGGCGCGCCGGCCTGCGGGCAAAGGGCTTGCGCCGCCCGCCGCGTTTCGGTCGACCACACGGCGGCCACCACCTGTGTACGGCTTCCCGGGACAGGGTCAGCATGGGATGTGCTTTGCAAACGCATCACTTTCAGTGGAAGATTCCGGCCGACGCCGGAATACTGACGCCGGCCCGCTCCATTTCCCGCAATGCTTCGCCGCAAGCAAGAAATTAACCAGCAAATCCAGCAGATCATTGACGCCGTGCTGCTCGTCGTGGCGTTTTGGGGCGCTTACGCGTTGCGCGTCGAAAGCACGGAGCTGTTCCATCTGGACACGCAAATTCCTCCTTTCAAGGAGTTTCTGTGGATGATCGTGGTCATCATGCCGTGCGGTCCGCTCATGCTCGAACTTCAGGGCTTCTACGAGCACCCGCTCCAGAAACAGATGGGGCGCACCCTGGCCCAATTGGGCCGCGCGCTGGTCGGCCTCGCGCTGCTCGTGGGCCTGTGCGTGATGTTTCTGCGCGTGGCGCTGCCCTCGCGCTCGGTGCTGATCCTCTTCGTGCTCATCGGCGTGGGGCTGCTGCTCATCAAGGACCGCATCCTCCTGCTCTACGCCCGGCGGCTGGCCGCGCGCGGGCTGCTGCGCGAGCCCGTGCTGCTGGCCGGGCTGCCCGTGGACATGGATCAACTCATGGGGTCGCTCACGCCCGAGCAGCTCATCCACATCGAGGTCGTCGGGCGCATCGACATCGAGCGGCAGCCGCTTTCCGATCTCGTCGAGGCGCTCCATCAGTTCGCGGTCAGCCGCGTGATTTTTTCCGCCGCGCACAGCCACCTGCTCACGATCCAGGCGGCCATCAGCGCCTGCGAGACGGAGGGCGTCGAGGCGTGGCTGGTGGCCGATTTCGTCAAGACGGCGATTGCCAAACCGACCTTCGAGACCATCGGCGACCGGCCGATGCTCGTGTTCCGCTCGACCCCCGACGCCTCGTGGTCGCTGCTGGGCAAGCGCGCCATCGACCTCGTCGGCGCCAGCCTGGGCCTGTTGTTTCTCTCGTGGCTGTTTTTGCTGGCGGCGCTGCTGGTCAAGCTGACCTCGCCGGGGCCGATCCTCTTCCGGCAACAGCGCGGCGGGCGGCACGGGCGGCCCTTCACGATGCTCAAGTTCCGCAGCATGGCCACCGACGCCGAGATGCGCCAGGCGGAGTTCAAGGCGTTCAACCAGATGAGCGGGCCGGTCTTCAAGATCGACTCCGATCCGCGGGTGACGCGCATCGGACGCATCCTGCGCAAGACGAGCATCGACGAGCTGCCGCAGCTCATCAACGTGTTGCGCGGGGACATGAGTCTCGTCGGGCCGCGTCCGCTGCCGCTCTACGAGGTGGAGAAGTTCGAGACTACGGCGCAACGGCGGCGGCTGAGCGTCCCCCCGGGGCTGACGTGCCTGTGGCAGATCAGCGGGCGCAACGAGATCAAGGATTTCCAGGACTGGGTGAAGCTCGACCTCAAGTACATCGACAACTGGTCGCTCTGGCTGGACATCAAGATTCTGCTCAAGACGGTGCCCGTGGTGCTGCTGGGGCTGGGAGCGAAGTGAAAAGGCGTGGTGGCTGCTTGGGGTTGATAAGCGCGCGGCTGCAAACGACGAGTTTTTTCCGGGCGCAGTAGAGGGGAAGGGCTTGGTAAAACCTCAAAAGTGAAGTTTAATAAGATGTTAGGCACCTCTTCCCCCTGCCATGAAAACGCTTCTGTCTCTGCTCCTCATGCAGTTGATCCTCGCCGGATGAGGTGCGCGAGGATTCTGGACCACGGAACAAGGAAATAAGCGACAATGAACA
>CAXUHC010000267.1:0-5596 GCA_964250705.1 uncultured Chthoniobacterales bacterium
CGGTTTTGATGATGCGTTCAAGCAGGGTGAGGTAATCCTGGAAAACAGCCCGGCCCCGCTCGGTTAATGCGTAGCTGGTCTGCGGACGGTCGAGGATTTCCTTGGTCACCGCGACGTAGCCCGCCTGATGCAGCGTGCGCAGATGGGTGACGAGGTTGCCGTCGCTCATTTTCAATTCGTTTTTGAGGTCGACAAACGCCCAGCGCATCCGTGTGGCGAGGAGGGTCATGATGGCCAGCCGCCCGCGCTCGTGGATGATCTTGTCGATCTTGTCGAAATCGAGCGTCATAGACCAACGGGCGGCGTTCGACGGCTTCGAGCCGGTTGTCGCGCCGCCGCCAGACCCAGAGCGCGTAGAGCAGGTGGTAAACGCCGAAGGTTCCGCCCATGATGGCCGCCGGGTAAAACCGGGTGGGGGTCGGCAGGTCGAGTTCCGGGAGGATCGTCTGGTTCATGAAATACACGAATAGACTGATGCCAGTGAGCAGAAACGCCCAGCCGAGGGTGATGATCGAACGCGGGGCGAAGCTCATGGTCGAGAGCAAGCCCAGGCCGTAAAACACCAGCCAGAAAAGCGTCGGATAAAGCGGCACCTCCGTGGTCATCACGAGGACGGCGCTGACCGCCAGACCCGCGCAGAAATTCGGCGCGAGGGAGCGCACCGCAAGCTTCATCCCGGCGGAGACGGGTTTTTCGCCACGCTCCCGGGTGCCGCGCACGATGAAAAATAGGTTGGCGAGGAGCGTGAGCAAAAACACCAGAATCCACAGCATGAAAAACTGGTGGGCATCGACGTTGCGCGAGCCATCCTTCGCCTGCCAGAGCAGCATTCCCGCGGCCAGCGCCACGGAAAGCAAGCCGCCCACCAGCGCCGCCGGGGCAGAAATGGCGCGGTAGATCGTGGCACGCTCCATCAGACGGCGGATCGCGTGCAGATGCTCTTCGGCTCCGTGCTCAGTCATGCAGTTAAGGCTTTGTAATGCAAAGTAAACACTGAATCAAGCAGATAAATCTAGGGCTAGAATAGAGGTTTACTCGTAGAAAGCCCCAGCACGCAAAATTTCCGCAAATGTTCGCCACGTCGGTTGCGGCCCTACCATCGATTTGCCTGTTAGCATGGAAGTGGCAGCGGCCCACGCGGCCATCGCGTCAAGAAACGCCGCAATGCTGCCGTTCTCCCAACCCCCCCGACTAAGGTCGAGCTTTCCATCCGGTGTGTACTCTGGAGCTGCCTCGGCGGCAGCGGCTGATCTGCTCAGAGCCTTTACAAAACGCAGAAATGTCTCTTTGGAGTCAACTTGCTCCATCAATGAATCGAGGTCCATGCCGTCAGATTTAACGCCTGCGTCACTTCAATCGCCCGCCTTATCCTTCGGTTCGCGGCCGCGCTGCTTGAAGATGATCGGCAGGCCGGGATAGGGGAAGGTTTCGCGCAATTTGTTCTCCAGGTATTTACGGTAAGTATCCGTGAGCAAGGTGTGATCATTGACGAAAAACAGGAACACCGGAATCGGGATGGCGGAGCGCGATTTGTCGTCGAGTTGCGTCGCGTACAACAGCTTGAACCGCTTGTTGGTGTGCAAAGGCGGTGGTTGGAGTTCCATGGCGGCCTTGAAAATCCGGTTGAGCGGACCCGTGGAAATCTTGGCGTTCGCGGCGCGGCGGCATTCCTCGATGGTCTTGAACAAGCGGCCCACCTGTTCGCCGCGCAGCGCGCTGATCGCGATGAACGGCACATGCGACATGAAGAAGAGTTCCGCCTGCGCGGCAGCCATCCACTCCTCGCGGTATTCGCGCACGCCCTGGCGGGAGTCGTCCGGCGGGGCGAGCAGGTCCCATTTATTGACGGCGACGACGCAGGGCTTGTTGGCCTTCTGGACGAGGCTGGCAATCTGGCGATCCTGCGCGGTGATGCCCGCGCTCGCGTCGATGACCAGCACGCAGAGGTCCGCGCGTTTGATGCTCGATTCCGAGCGCATGACGCTGAAAATCTCCGCCGAGTTGTCGCGCTTGCCCCGGTGCCGGATGCCCGCGGTGTCGATGAGCACGTAGTCCTTGCCGTCGAAACGGCAGCGGATGTCCACGGCGTCGCGCGTCGTGCCGGACACGTCGCTGACGATGGTGCGCTCCTGGCCGAGGATGGCGTTGGTCAGCGAGCTTTTGCCGACGTTGGGCCGACCGATCAGCGCGAGCAGCGGAACCCGTGCGGTTTCGTCGCGGACCGCTTCATTCGCTTCATCGTTATCCTCTTCGGCGGGCTCCTCAGGTCGTTGCAAATGATCGGTCACGGCGGCGACCATCTCGCTGATGCCGCGTCCGTGCGCGGCGCTCACCCCGACGACCTGTTGAAATCCCAGGCGCGCAAACTCCCCTTCGAGCGGCGTGTGCATGTCCTCGTCGATCTTGTTGACGACGAGGATCACCGGCTTGTCGCTGCGGCGCAAGCGTTTGGCGAGGTCCTGATCGACCGGGGTGAAACCGGCGCGGCCATCCACCACGAAGAGGATGGCGTCGGCGGCGGTGAGAGCGATCTCGGCCTCGGCGTGCACGCGGGTGGAAAAGGAGCCGTCCACGTCCATGCCGATGCCGCCGGTGTCGATGATCTCGAAAGGAAATCCGCGTGCCAGCTTGCACTCGGCAACCAGGCGGTCGCGGGTGATGCCGGGCTGGTCGTGGACGATGGAAATCTGGCGGCCCGCGAGGCGGTTGAAGAGGGCGCTTTTGCCCACGTTGGGCCGACCCACGATGGCGACGACGGGGAGTTGGGCAGGTGCTTTCATGGGCTCTCGGCGGCAGGGGTTTTGTGGGCGGAATGACCCAACTGGCGGGTGCCGTCGAGCATGTAGCCGGCCCAGGAAATCAGGGTGAACAATCCGGCGAGATCGACGACGATATCCGGGGAAACGAACCGGAGTTGCAGCATCACCCAGGCGATGGCGACCATCTGGAGGACCGTGGCAACCTTGCCGCTCCAGCGCGGACGGACCTTGACCTCGCCGTTCAGGTAATGCAGCCCCAGGCTCCCGGCGACCACGATGACATCGCGCGACACGACCAGAATCGGGAACCAGAGCGGGAACTTGTAGCCCCAGTTTGTAAAGCTCAGGGTGAGGATTCCGGCCAGGAGGAGGCCCTTGTCCGCAATGGGGTCGAGGGCCGCGCCAAGCTTGGACTTCTGGTTGTAATGGCGCGCGATGTAGCCGTCCAAACCGTCGCTAACGCTGGCGAGCAGGAAAACGAGGATCGCCGCGTAGCGCAGGTTGGCGTCCGGCTCATGCCGGTCCACGCTCGCGCCGTAATATACCGCCAACAGGACGAATACCGGGATGAGCAGCAGTCGGGCGATAGTGATTTTGTTGGCGGTGGTCACGGCGAGCGTAAAGCGGGTGAACAATTTAGCGCGTTCTGGGGAAATGGCGAGGGGGGATTGCTGAGCGTGCGCGGGGAAAGACGGAAATAGAGGGACCTCACGGACGTTCACCAGACGAAGTGCAACTTCGCAGACAAGGCGTTCCCAAATTGCACTCGGGGGCCAGGGAGAAGAAATCAGCGTGGAGAGTCGGCCTCGGGGAAGGTCACGCCCTCGTATATCTCAGCGAGCGGCAATTCCACCTCCACGCTGTTGAGCTTTACCAATTCTTCCGGCGCGTGGAATTCGCGGTAGAGCCAGCCGCCAGCCGCCTGCCGCGCGTAGTGTTAGACCGTCATCCGCTCGGAAGCAACCAGCACGTAGTCGGTCAGGGACTCGATGGTCTGATAGCGGGTGAACTTGTCGCCCAGGTCGAAGGCTTCGGCCGAAGGGGACAGCACCTCGAAGATGGCCTGCGGGTTGAGCAGGCTGTGGGGGTTGGCGCTGGTGTCGTACTTGCGCTCGCCGCAGACGATATAGGACCGTCGTTGAACATTTTGCCGGGCGGATTGGCAACCCGGAAGCGGCAGCGTGGGCGGCAGAGATTTTCCGGCTGTAGCCACGGCGCTCTGTCGCCGTGTTTGGAATCGGGGCGCGCACCCACACGGCGACAGAGCGCCGTGGCTACAGCCGGAATGGAACGGGGGTTGGTCCGCGCCGGTTAAAGGAGCTGGTAGGGGTCCACGTCCACGGCGACCGTCACGTCGGGCGGAAGCGGGAACTTGTCCAGCACGGCGCGGACGTGACGGCTGAGCTTGATCGCCGAGGGACCGCGCAACAGGAGTTGAAAACGGTACTGCGTTTTGAGTTTCTCCAAGGGGGCGGGCAGGGAGTCGCCGACATTCATGCGGTCGGGCAGGTTTTCGCGCAGGCGGCGGGCGAGGGTTTCGGCGGTGAAACGTCCGCGCTCCTGGTGCGCGCATTTGACTGTGATGAGCACCAGATGGCTGAAGGGCGGCAGATGCTGGTGGGAACGGAAGTCTGCCTCCTGCTGCCAGTAGCCCTCGAAATCGTGGTGGCGCGCGAACTGGATCGCGGGACTCGACGGCGTGAAGCTCTGGACAAAAACCTCGCCTTCCATTTCACCGCGCCCGGAGCGTCCGGCGACCTGGGTAAGGAGTTGGAAGGTGCGCTCGGCGGCGCGGAAATCGGGCAGATGGAGGGCGAGGTCGGCATTGATGATGCCGACGAGGGTGACGTTGGGGAAATGCAGGCCCTTGGCGATCATCTGCGTGCCGATGAGGATGTCGATCTTGCCCGCGCGGAAGGCGTGGAGCGTTTCGCGGAAAGCATCCTTTTTCGTCATGGCGTCGGCGTCCATGCGCCGGATGACGGCCTGCGGGAAGACCTTGGTGACCACGTCCTCGACGCGCTCGGTGCCCAGCCCGGCCTGGCGGATGGCCGGGTCCTGGCATTGGGGGCAATGTTTCGGGACGGACGCCTGGTGGCCGCAGAGGTGGCAGACGAGGCGGTTGGCGGCGCGGTGGAAGGTGAGCGACACGCTGCAATCCACGCAGCGGCAGACGTGGCCGCAGGCGGGGCAGGTGAGGCTGGTGGCGAAGCCTCGGCGGTTGAGGAAGAGGATGGTTTGCTCCCTTTTCTCCAGGCGTTTGGTGATGGCGGCGCGGAGTTTTTCCGAGAGGACGAGCGGGGTTTGCTTTTGCTTCTGGGACTCGATGCGCAGATCGACGATGCGGATCAACGGCATCCGGCGGTCGTCGACGCGCTGGGAGAGGCGGGCGAGATCGTACTTGCTGGTCTGCGCGTTGTGAAAGCTCTCGATGGAGGGGGTCGCGCTGCCGAGGACGACGGCGCAGTTTTCCATGCGGGCGCGGAGCACGGCGATGTCGCGCGCGTGGTAGCGGGGGGCTTCCTCCTGCTTGTAGGAGTTCTCGTGTTCCTCGTCGACGACGATCAGGCCGAGGTTGGTGAGGGGAGCGAAGACGGCGCTGCGCGCACCGATGACGATGCGGGCCTTGCCGCTGTGGATCTTGTGCCATTCGTCGTGGCGCTCGCCGTCGGACAAATGGCTGTGGAGGACGGCGACCTCCTGTTGGGTGTGGGAAAAGCGGCTCTTGAAGCGTTCCACGGTCTGCGGGGTGAGGCTGATTTCGGGGACGAGAACGAGGGCGGTCTGGCCGCGGGTGAGGGCAAGCGCGATGGCCTGGAGGTAGACCTCGGTTTTGC
>CAXUHC010000268.1:0-5559 GCA_964250705.1 uncultured Chthoniobacterales bacterium
AACGAAGGGTGGGTCTTCTCGACCTCGACCCTCAGCAAACGGCAACTCAGTGGATTGGCGTCACGGGCGCGCCCGTGACGATTGCCAAGCTAGGCGAACCGTTCGACGTGCTGGTCATCGATACTCCTCCGCGTCTTGAAAGCAGGGAACTCATTGATGCTATCAAACGAGCGGATCGTGTCGTGTTGGTCACTTCGCCAAGTCCAACAGATTTATTCACATCCCGCACTACAGCCGAGACAATCAAGCGGGAAGGGGCTGCCGAGAAAGCTCGCGTTCTGTTCAACAAGGTCAGACCTCGCACTCGTCTCAGTCGTGATCTAGACGACTTGGCGGAGCGTATTGGGCTCCCGTCGCTCAAATCTTGCCTGCACGACCGTCAAGGCTATCAGCACGCCGCGCTTGACGGCTGGACGGCTTTGACGCCGGAAATGGAGCGCGAGGTTTTTGCGGTCGCAATGGAGCTAAATGGATAATTTATTGATTTATAGATATATAACTTATATATATTTAATCCAATAATTCTATGCCCGACAAAAAAAGCAGCCGAGCAACGGCACGGATGGAAGCTGATGCGCTCAAGGCGAAGATGTCAGCGGCACTCGAAAAATCTCCTCCACCGCCAGCCATTGAATCCGAACGCTTATCTGCTCCCGGCAGGCTTGCGGTGGACCCATCGCGCTCAAAGGCTACCACGGTGGCCGTCCCTGTAAGTGAACTGGCACAAGCAGACGATTTCGTCTCATGGCTACGGCAGCAATCGGGGAAGCGAAACATCGGGTCTTCAACCCTCGTGCGCGTGCTGCTTCGCACCCCCCGACGGGATGAAGCTACGCTTCAAGCATTGCGGGAGGTAATTGCTCTCGACGGTCGCGGGCGGCGTGAGCGAGGTTCGTCCATTTGAGCTATCACTGCGTGGGAGGCTGGCTTCCCAACAGTTCAAGAATCTTCAAGGTGTTCGGTCCGTTGGGGGTGCGGTTGCCGCACTCGTAGCCGCGCAGGGTGCAAACGCTGATGCCGAGTCGTTCGGCAGTCTGCGGCTGCGTCCAGCCTTGGCTTTCGCGGTGGGCAACCAGACGGGCAACCAGCGGGCTAGGGGTAAGCGCGTTGCTTTTAGGTCGGCCTGGGCGCGGCGCGTGGGGCGGCGGGGTGTTTAGCTGACTGCTCATGGCAAGCGATTATAACTCGTTCGTCTCAAAATTCCACCTTGCCCGTAGGAAAAATGTCCCGTCGAGGTCCGGCGTTGAACGTGGACCTCCCCGCCGCGAAGCGGCGCGACATTTTCAGCCGGGGGAGGGGAGGCCACGCAAAGGAGGGGTCGGACCTCTTTTGGTTCCTGGCTTCGTTTCGTGGTTAGGCGGAAACTTCCGCCCGATCCCGCAGGGGTTCGGGCGTCAACGGTTCGCTGGCGCGGAGCGTGTCGGCCAAGTGCCACAAGGCTTTGTTGAGCCGCACGTTTTCGTCCAGGCCTTTCACCGGGCGCGTCTTGCCAAAGAACCGGCGGGGATTGCTCGGGCGGCGGCGGCTGTAATCCTTCTGCCCGCCGTCCATCATGTTTTCCTGCACCACGTTCAAGGTATTCCAGAGCGTAGGCTTGGCGTCGTCGCTGCGGCGGTGGGAAAGCAGCTTTTCCGCTCCTAGCGGGGCTTCCTCCAGGCTGTCGTACTTCAAGAGCAAGGCAGCCTCGCCAAAGGCGCGCCGCTCAAGCGGGTTCAAGGTCCGGGCCTTGTAGTCACTGAGCAAATCGGCAATCGCGGGCATTTCGCGCACCACTTCAAAGCTCGCCTCGATGACCTTGGCAGGCTCAAAGTTGACGTGCATAATGCTGATGCGCGCGAAAACCGAATCCGCGAGGATCATCCCGTTACTGCACACAAACCGGAAGATGCCGGCGTGAAGCTGGTAGGCACTCGAACGGTCGTGAGAGTTCACAAGAACCAACTCGGGCCGCTCGGCCTGGGTGCGGCTCAAGTCGTCCAGCCGTGCGAGCCGGATCATGTGCTTTTGAAAACCCTGGCGGTCTTCGGTGCGAATCTTCTGCTCTCCGGCCCAAACGGGTGCCCAGCCTTCGCCGCGCAACCCCTCCACCACCTCGGCGGTCGGAAGGAAACTGTAACGGTCGGAAACCTTGGCGTGGGCGTTGCCCGCGAACACGCTCGGCGCGAGGGCGCGGAGCTGGTGATTGTCGATCTGGTGGTGGCCTGCTAGTTTTGCGTTGAACATGACTGAAGTTTGAATCGCTGACGTTGTGTTTTTTGTGAGTGGCCGGGGGAGGCTGGAACCTTCCCCGGCCTTTTTGCTGTCGTGAAACTGGCATCAACCAGCTTCGATATAAATATAACTCGAATGAGTTATACTGCAAGATAAATCTTTCATAATTTTATCGCGTTGTTGGACTTGCGTTTATGATGCCTGCCCCGTGGCAAGAGGGGGGCGGGAATGACGCTGCCGCGCTGCCGAACCGGAAAGCTGCCGGTGGTGCTGGGCGTCCGGTCCTCGGCTACCGTTCCGAAAGCCTGTTTTCCCAAACAGGATTTTGCGCGCAAAATCCCATCCCCACTTCCCGCGCGGCCACATAATAAGCGACGGGTCAAGAAGAATACGACCCGAGTCCGCGAGGGTGGAGATTGTTCTTGTACGCGGCGCGGTGGCCGCGCACGGGGGCGTTACGGGGGTTGCCCCCGTTAGAAAAGGGAGCGGAAGACGCTTTGGGCTTCCGCGCGGGAAAAGGCTTTTTCCCGGCCTGCCCGGCGTTTTAACCGGCCCCTTCCATGTCGCGCAACTGCGGTCTTGGAAACTGCTCGAAAAACTCCCGCACGGTTTCAGGATCGAGCGCGCGGCCGATCTGCTCGGCGGCTGCCGTTTCCACCCGTTGCCGTACAAACTCCGGGGTCAGCTCTGCGAGCGGAATTTGCTCGGTGCCAACCAGCCGGTTTTCGTCACCCTGGTACACGCCGATGTTCAAGGCGTTGGCAAACTTCATCGAGGAAAACCATGCCACGGGAACCAGATGAAGAAAGACGGCCTCCAACCCTTCGATTGGAACCACTTTCAATTCGGTATCGTGCTCTTGGGCCAACTTGGAAAGCAATCCGGTGAGTTCATCCCAAGTCATTTCGAGAGAAAAAGTAACAGGCTGGTCAACTTGTCCGCAAGCGTCTAACTTTCTTTGGTTATGCCAACTCTCAGCATCGAGGATTTGGAACGGGCGGTGGTGCAACTCGGTCGGTCGGAGAAAGGACAGCAAGCCATGCGCGACCTGCTGGCCTTCTTGGAAAATGGAGGCATCAGCCTGGACGCAAACAACCAACTGCACGTTCTCTGTCTGCTTTCGGGAGCCTGGGGAAATCACGCGGGGACGGCACTCGAAGCGTTGCGTAGCATGGTGAGAGGCCAAAATGATCCGGTTTCGGTCGAAGTGATGGCAACGTAGATCGTGGGGAGCCGGGAGCCTGGCTCCCGGCCTTATTGTCCAACCGGGTCCGCTTTAGCGGCTATTTCCTTTGAGGCGGTGCGGAGCCTGCGAAGCAAAGCCGTCGTTTGGGGCAACCGCAGGTTGCCTTGGTTCTCCGGCGGCGCGGTTTCTAAGCCATCGGTTCGCGGTTCTCGTGGTAGCCGGGCAAGCTGCACCCGATCTGCGCTTCAAACGCTGCCAACTCGCGCGTGCCGGGGGTGAATGGTCGCCAACGGACGGCGGCGGTCCGCGTGTCGATCCAGACTTCATCCACGGTGCCGCCCTCGCTGTCGGGATAGCACTCGAAGTAACGCACCTGCCGTTTGCCCTGGTCCAGCGCGTAGCCTTCGCTTTCGAGCCATTTGGGGCCGTGGAAACAAATCAGGTGGCCCGCCGCGTGGGTGAGGCTGGTCCCTTCGTCCTGGTCAAGCCACTGCACGAACACCACGAGGATCTGTTTGGCAAACGGCGGCTCTGGATCGCCCGCCACGTCCGGCTCGACGACACACACGTTGCAATGGCTCGGCCCTGGGGCCAGAAGCATCGTCGGGGCCGCAAAAATCACGTCGTACTGCCGGATGCCGCGTAGCTGGTCGGTCAAGCGGCGGTTCACAAGCTGACAAAGTTTCAGGGCGGCGCGTCAAAGGGAAGGGCAATCTTTTAAGAGATTCCGAGCAACCAACGCCAGAGGGAGAAAGGAGCCTTTGTGCCTTCCTTTTCCTTGGGTGGCTGTTTGCCAAACACGTCCTTTAGCCGCTCGGCGTCGGTGGCCGCTTCACCGGGCTTCGGGCTGCCGCCTGCTTTGGGTTTGCCTTCTTTGGCCTCCATTTCGTCGGTCATTTCGTTGAGCCGCGCGTTCTCGCGCCGGGCGTAAAGCTGCCGCCGCGCCGCGCGCTTCAAGCGGCGGGTGTCATAGGTGAACAGCAGATAAAGGCCCACGGCGAGAAAGCAGGGCACGACAATCATCGCGGCCTGGATCATGAGCCAGGTAAAGAGTGGGGAGCGGCGCAAGAAAGCGTCCATGCCCGGCGAGTGCTCGGCCCACGTTCGCAGCAGGGGGAACGTCAGCCAATCGAGCGCGGCGTGAACCGTGACACTTTTCTCGGCCCATTTCGCCAGTCCACCGACGGCCATGAACGCCGCCAGTACCAGGAGAAAGAACGTGGCTTCGGCGTCGGAGTTTTTAGGGGTGGTGGTGGAACGGGTAGGGGTAGCCATAGAAAAGGGGAGGGGAGGGGTTGGAAGGAAGTGAAAGGAGATTATGCGCTGAACACGCGCATCAACTCCTCGGGGCTGGTGGGCAGTGCCGCCGCGTGCTCGCGGGCCGCTTCGTTGGTGGGGTCAACGTGCTGCAAGCCGTGTTGGACCAGCTCCGCGTCGCGCAAGTCGAGGATGAGGTTGCGCCGCCGCGCCATGAGCACGGCGAATTGCAAAAGCATCACCGCCGCCACGCTCCACAGGTACAGGCCGAAAGGGTAGGACACTCGCGCCAGGATGAGCAGCGCACCGATGACGGCCACCGCCCCCGGTTCGATCAGGTAGGAGCGGTAAGCCGGGGACAAAAAGCGTGGGAAGCCGATGAACTGGCTATGCACGAACTCCCGCCGCTTCTCCCGTCGCCAGCGTCGTGCCACGGCCACCGCGTAGGCACCCAAAGAAAACACGCTCAACAGAAAGAACAGGCCGGGGCCTCGCGTGCGCCCATCGCGCCCCATCGCGTCCACGAAACCGAGGTTTTCGGAGAGAGGATCAAAAGCGGCGTAAAATAAAGAGCCGACGAACAGGCCAAGCAGCAACCGGAGCAACCGGGCGTAGCGTGCGCCTTTGTTGGTGCGGGTGAGCATCGCCACCGGCAGCTCGTAGGTGTGCAGCGTGACTAAAATCAACGCCTGCACGATCCCGATGCCGCCGCCCGCCAGCTTCGCGGCGTTTCCGGCCATGTATCCTACGTTGGGTTGTTCAAAGTCGTCCATGTGGCCCGTGAATTTCTAAGTTTTGGGGGTGCGAAGCTGGTTGTAGGCGATGGGCAGCCATACCCGGTTGCCGGGCGGGAACTGCCGCCCGCCGCCGAAGAGAATGGCCGTGACGACGTGGTGATAATCCGG
>CAXUHC010000269.1:0-5479 GCA_964250705.1 uncultured Chthoniobacterales bacterium
ACGATGCCGGCGACGTTCTCCGTGCCGCCGCGTCGTCCGCCCTCCTGCCCGCCTCCCACGAGAAACGAGGTGAACCGGGCGCGGCGGTGCACGTAAAGCGCCCCCACGCCTTTCGGCGCATGGAGTTTATGCCCCGCCAGCGAGAGAAAGTGGATCGGCGCGCCCCCTGCCAGATCGACCGGGATTTTGCCGACTGCCTGGACGGCGTCGGTGTGGAAATACGCGCCCTTTTCCCGCGCGAGAGCCGCGATTCGTTCAACTGGAAAAATGACGCCCGTCTCGTTGTTGGCCCACATCACGGAAACGACCGCCGTCTCGTCGGTGATCGCGTTCTTGACCTCGTCGAGGTCGATTTGTCCGGCGGCATCCACGGGCAGCCAGGTCACTTCGTACCCTTTGCGGGCGAGGCGTTCACAGTAATTCTTGGTCGCGCTGTGCTCGACGGAACTGGTGATGACGTGGCGGCGGTCGGGATCGGCGGCCAACGCGCTGGCGAGCGCGGTGTTGTTGCCCTCGCTACCGCTGCCGGTGAAGATGATTTCCTCCGGCTCGCAACCCAGCAAACCGGCAACCTGCCCGCGCGCCGCGTCCAGCGCCCGGCTCACGCGGGAACCGAAGCTGTAGGCGCTTGACGGATTGCCGTACCAATTGGTCAGGAACGGCAGCATCGCCTCGACCACCGCGGGATCGAGGGCCGTCGTGGCGTTGTTATCGAAATAAAGGATGGGATCGTCCGAACGGTGCATGTCTTTAGTCCCAGGAACATAATCCCGAATCTGGCTATCGCCAAACCTCACGATTCCCCTCGGACTAGCGGGTGGCAGGCGACATCCGCGGCGGCGGGGTGATGTCGTCGGGCACCGGAGCTTCGTCGGCGGGCGGGCCGGACGGCGGGGGCGGCTGGTGCCGGGCGATCAGCGCCAGGTTGCGGGCGGCGATCACCGGCGGCAGGAGCGAACCGAGGATGAACGGAAGCTTCCAGACGTGGACGGCGTAAACCAGGTTGATCAACCCGCCCAGCAGGCTCAGGTGCCAGAAATTTTTCGGAATGATGCTCTGCTTGAGTTTTTCACTGGCGTACCATTGCACCACGAAGCGGCTGGTGAACATGACGTTGCCTACCAGGCCAAAGAGCGTCCAATAATTGCTGTCGCCCCAGAATAGCTCTCGCAGTTCGTTTAAAGAATCGGCCAGCGTCATCGCGCCGCCAGTCATAGAACCCATTGCGACCGGAGGCAAGCAAAAGGCGGTCGTGGTACAGTTTGACATTCCGGCTGTAGCCACGGCGCTCCGTCGCCGTGCTTTGCGCGATTCCCGCTCTCCGGCAGACACGGCGACGGAGCGCCGTGACTACAGCTAGAGAAGACCACCACCAAATGGTACCGTTACCCAAAAGGCTGGCCGCTTGCCGCCAAGGGTGTTAGCCTCTATCTTCGCCGGATGACTTCCCTCTGGCAGCAGGCCAACGCCCAACTGCGCGACCTCGTCAGCTACGAACCCGGCAAACCCGTCGAAGACCTCGCCCGGGAACTAGGCCTCGCCCCCGGCGACATCGTCAAGCTCGCATCCAACGAGAATCCCCTCGGCCCGTCTCCCCTGGCCCTCGACGCGATGCATGCCGCGCTTGAGCGCGCCCATTTTTACCCGGACGGCGGTGGATACTACCTGCGGGAAGCCATCGCGCAGAAATTCGGCCTGCGCCGCGAAAACGTCATGCTGGGGAATGGTTCCAACGAGATCATCGAATTCATCGGCCACGCCTTTTTGCGGCCCGGCACCGAGGTCATCACGACCGACCACGCGTTTGCGGTTTACGCGCTGATGGCCACCCTCTTCGGGGCCACCACGGTCGAAGTGCCCGAGAAAGCGGGCTTCGTGCAGGATCTCGACGCGGCGCTTGCCGCCATCACGCCCCGGACCCGCCAGATCTATGTCGCCAGCCCGAACAACCCCACCGGCACGGTCGTGACGGCGGCGGAGATCGCGCGGTTCATGGCGCAGGTGCCCGACAGCGTGACTGTCGTGTTCGACGAGGCTTATCACGAGTTTCTCCACGACGCGCCGGACACCCTGCGCTACGTGCGCGATGGGCGTAACGTCATCGTCCTGCGTACTTTTTCGAAGATACAGGGGCTGGCCAACCTGCGCATCGGCTACGGCATGGCCAGCGCGGAGATCATCGAAATTTTGCAGAAAACCCGTCAGCCTTTCAACGCCAACGGCATCGCGCAGGCGGGCGCGCTGGCCAGTCTGGGGGACCACGCACACCAGGAGCGCACCCGGGCGGTCACCGACGAAGGGCGGGAATTCATCCAGCGCTGTTTCTCCGAGATGAACGTCGAGTTTATCCCCGCCCACGCCAACTTCGTGCTCGCGCAGGTCGGCGACGGCAAGGCGGTCTTCGAGGCGTTGCTCAAGGAAGGCATCATCGTGCGCGCGATGGGCAGCTACAAGCTGCCGGACTGGATTCGGATCTCCGTTGGCACGATGCCGGAAAACCAACGTTTCGTCGACGCGTTGCGCCGGGTGCTGCACCACCGGCAACGCTAAATTGCTACCCTTCCCTGAGTAATCCTTGCATAAATTGCAATCGGCTTGCTAATATCGCCGAACATTTCAAGGGGTTCGAGGGTCACACACGTAGGGACACACCCTTGGCGGCCATATCATGCAGTCTGACCATCCGATGATTTCCGGCGAAGCGCGTGAAGCCGCGCGCCTTGCGGAGCTTTATCGTTACAACATCCTGGATACGCCCGCCGAATCCGTCTTCGACGATCTCGCGCGCCTTGCCGCGCAACTTTGCGACACGCCGATTGCGGTGATCAGTTTCATGGATCGCGACCGGCAATGGTTCAAATCGCGGTACGGCATTGAAGAGGTCGAATACCCGCGTCAAAACACGTTCTGCGCCCAGGTGATCCTGGAAGACGACCTGTTCATCGTGCCGGACCCGGCCCTCGACGCGCGATTCAATGCCGGCCTGGCGGTCGTCGGCCCCGCGCAAGCCCGCTTCTACGCCGGGGCACCGCTGCGCATGCCGACCGGCTACGTCCTGGGCGCACTGAGCGTGCTGGACCAGCGGCCGCGCACGTTGCAGCCCGTCCAGAAGGAAAGCTTGCGCGCCCTTGCCCGCCAGGTAGTCGCGCAATTGGAACTTCGCCGCAAGATCGCCGAGTTGAAACGAGCCGCCGCCGAACGCGCTCAGGCCGAGCAGGCTTTGCGCAAGAGCGAAGAGCGGTTCAACGAGTTTATGGACAACAGCCCGGCCATGGCTTACATCAAGGATACCGCTGGCCGGTACGTCTATGTAAATCGGAAAATGACCCTTTCTTTCCAGATTCCGCTGGAGGGCTGGATTGGGAAAAAGGACGCCGAGCTTTTCCCGGCGCACACCGCGCAAACCCTGGAAGAGAACGACCTCAGCGTCTTCAACGACGAACGCACCCGCGAGATCGAGGAACTGGTCTCGACTCCCGATGGTAAATCGCGGTACTGGCTCAGCAGCAGATTCTTATTGCGTGACGGCGACGGCCAGTGGCAGATGGGTGGCTTGTCCATCGACATTACCGAGCGCAAACAGGACGAACACGAACGTGAGCATCTGTTGAGTGAATTGCGCGAGGCGCTGGCGGCGGTCAAAAGCCTCAAGGGATTGATCCCGATTTGCGCCTCCTGCAAGAACATCCGCGACGACGAAGGCTACTGGAAGCAGATCGAATTGTATCTTTGCGAACATTCCGAATTGGAGTTTACCCACGGCATCTGTCCCGTCTGCCTGGAACGTTTGTACCCGGATTTTGTGGCGGCTCAACGGGACGGAACGGTCGGTCAGGTCAAAAATCGACTCCCGGAGTGACGACGGACACCATTGCCGCAGTCGCCAGTCCGTTCGGTGAAGGAGCCATCGCGTTGCTGCGGCTTTCGGGCCCGGGGGCTCTGGCGGTGGCCGGGCGGATTTGTGCGGGCCAGCCGGACCTCGCGGCGTTTCCGGCCCGACGGCAGCGGCTCTTGTCGGTGCTGGATCGTGAAGGCCGTCCGCTCGACGAGGCGCTGGTGAGCGTGCATCGCGGCCCGGCGAGTTACACGGGCGAAGACGTGGTCGAAATTTCTTGCCACGGCGGCATCCTGGTGACGCGGCGCGTGCTCGAAACGCTTCTCGCCGCCGGCGCGCGCACGGCGGAACCCGGCGAGTTCACCCAGCGGGCATTTCTCAATGGGCGCATGGACCTGACCCAGGCCGAGGCGGTCATGGACCTGATCCGGGCGCAGACCGACCTCGCCATCCGTGCCGCCGGGGAGCAACTCGAAGGCCGTCTGGGCCAGCGCGTGAACGGTTTACGCGAAGATTTGCTTTCGCTGGTGGCACACGTCGAGGCGTTCATCGATTTCCCGGACGAGGACATCGATCCCGACACCGGCACGGCCCTCCTGGCGCGGACCGACGCGCTGCTCAATGCCTTGGACACCCTCCTGGCCACGGCGGGACAGGGCCGTATTCTGCGCGAGGGCGTGCGGACGGTCATCTACGGCGAGCCGAACGTCGGCAAATCCAGCCTGCTCAACCTGCTGCTCGGCGAGGAACGCGCCATCGTCAGCGCCACGCCCGGCACCACCCGCGACACGATTGAGGAATCGCTCAACGTGCGCGGACTGCCGTTGCGCCTGACCGATACCGCCGGACTGCGCGAGAGCGACGACGCCCTGGAAAACGCGGGCATGGCGCGCTCCCGGCGCACGCTGGCGCGGGCGGACCTCGCGCTGCACGTGGTAGACGGCAGCCTGCCCCCCGCCGAAGGGATCTCGGCGGTGACGCTCACCGGGATCACCTCAGACGGGGCGGTGGAGATCCTGATCCTCAACAAGGCGGACCTCGGCGTGCATCCCGCTTGGGCCGCGCACCCGGAGGCCGTCGCGCTTTCCTGCCGGACCGCCGAGGGTGTGGAAGCGTTGACCGAGCGAATTTATCAACGCGTGACGAGTGGCCAGCTCTCGTGGAGCGAATCGGCGGTGGCCATCAACGCCCGGCATCAGGCCTGTTTGCAACGGGCGCGCGCGGCGCTCCTCACGGCGCGCCCGGCTCTGCGGGACGGTGCCTCGCCGGAATTCATCGCCCTGGACCTGCGCAGCGCGCTTGACGCCATCGGTGAGGTGGTGGGTCAGGTGGACACCGAGGATATCCTGGGCCGAATCTTCAGTACGTTTTGCATCGGGAAATGATCCATTCGCTTTCGTCCCCGGCCTATCGCCGCTTGCTGCGTCCGCTCCTGTTCTCGCTGGACGCCGAGGCGGCGCACCATCTGGCGATGCGAATGCTGCGCCTGAGCAGCGACCTGCGGTTTCCGCTCGGGTGGCTGCGCAGGGCGGCGGGCACGATGGCGGACGCCCGGCTGGCGCGCACGGTCTTCGGCGTCCGGTTCCCCAATCCCATCGGCCTGGCGGCGGGCTTCGACAAGGACGGCGTGGCGCTCGCGGCTTG
>CAXUHC010000270.1:0-5430 GCA_964250705.1 uncultured Chthoniobacterales bacterium
GCGCGGCGGCACTTCGATCCGGCGGCCAACGCGCGGGTTCTGGCGCGGTTCTACCGGGCAGTGCGGTCGCCGTGGCGGCGCGGGTGGCGCAAGTTGTTTGCCGCCGCGCTTGACCCCGGGCGCGGGCGCGGTCAACTACACGCCTGCCGGGCGGGTTCCTCCGAATTGCTCTGACATGATTTCCTCCAACGACTGGGCGGTCGTCGTGCCCATGGCCAACGAAGCGCCGGAATTCGACGCGTTCATCGGCGTGCTCCGGCCCGTGCTCGACCAACTGGGCGGCGGCAAGGGGTATCTCGTGGTGGACCATGCGTCCAAGGACCACACGCGCGCACTCTGCGACCAACTGGCCGCCCGGGACCCGCGCTTCGTCACCGTCTGGGCCCCGGAAAACAGGAACGTCGTCGACGCGTACCTGCGCGGGTTCCACGCCGCTTACGACGCGGGCCACGAATTCATCATCGAAATGGACGCCGGGCTCAGCCACGACCCGCGCGCGCTGCCGACGTTTCTAGACGTGCTCCGCGACGGCAACGAGTGCGCGTTCGGCAGCCGCTTCTGCCGCGGCGGCTCGATGACCGACAGCCCGCTCAACCGGCGGCTGCTTTCCAAAACCGGCACGTTGCTGAGCAACTGGCTGCTCGGCACCCGGATGGACGACATGACCAGCGGCTTCCAGGGATTTCACCGCCACGTCGTCGGTGCGCTGCTCGCGTACCCGCTGCGTTCCCGGGCGCATTTTTACCAGACGGAAGTGCGTTATCTGTTGCGCGAGCGCCGGTACGCGGAGGTGCCGATTCATTATCGAGCGCCGTCCGATTCCGTCTCGAAAAACGCGATCCGCAACGCCCGGGAAACGCTCGTTTATTATTTTCTCAAGCGGTTGTCCGGCCGCGCGCCGCGGCTCTGACGCTCGGATTCCGGCGGAGGTAAACGTGGATGGCGTCCGCTCAGGCCTGCCGCGTTTTCACCGCCGCGACGATCTCGCCAATCGTCGTTTCCAGGCTCCTGGTGATGTCCCAAGAGGGATAATGCGCGCGCATCTTGCGCAGGTCGCTGTAGTAACAAATGTGGTCGCCCGCCCGGTTTTCCTCCACGTAGGTGTATCGCTGCTCCTGGCCGGAAAACTTCTCCACGATCTTGAACGCTTCCAGGATGGAACACGAATTCGCCTTGCCGCCGCCCAGATTGTAGACCTCGCCCGCCCGGGGAGCCTCGCTGAACGCGTGCATGAAGCGCGCCACGTCGAGCGAATGGATGTTGTCGCGCACCTGCTTGCCCTTGTAGCCGAACACCCGGTACTCCCGGCGGTCCAGGTTGCATTTGGCCAGGTAGGAAAGGAACCCGTGCAGTTCCACGCCCGAGTGGTTGGGCCCGGTCAGGCACCCGCCGCGTAGGGCGCAGGTGGGCAGGTTGAAGTAGCGGCCATATTCCTGCACCATCACGTCGGCAGCCACCTTGCTCGCGCCAAAGAGCGAGTGCTTGCTCTGGTCGATGGTGAAGCTCTCGGCGATGCCGTGGGCGTAGGCCGGGTCGGCGTAGTCCCAGCGCGTGGGCAGTTCCTGGAGCGCGATGCGGTTGGGCGCGTCGCCGTAGACCTTGTTGGTGCTCATGTGGATGAAGGGCGCTTCCGGGCAGGCCTGGCGAGCGGCTTCGAGCAGGTTGAGGGTCCCGACGGCGTTGGTGTCGAAATCGTCGAAGGGAATGGCGGCGGCGCGGTCGTGGCTGGGCTGGGCGGCGGTGTGCACGAGCACGTCGGGCCGCACTTCCCTGACCAGCGCCAGGACGCCCGCGCGGTCGCGGATGTCGGCCTCGTGGTGGACGAAATCCTTGATCTCGCCCGCCAGCCGGGCCTGGTTCCAGCGGGTGTCGCCCTGCGGGCCGAAGAACACGGCGCGCTGGTTGTTGTCGATGCCGTGGATCTGGTAGCCCTGCTGGGCGAAATAGAGGGCGACCTCCGAGCCGATCAGGCCCGAACTTCCGGTGACGAGGCAACGTTTGGTAGGCATGGAACGCGGTCAGTTGGTAGCAGGACAGATGCCTTCGGCCATGAATTAGCGAATGGCCCGGCGGCGGGCACGCGCCAAACGAACGGCGTCCATTTCGGCTGGCTTCAACGCGGCTTGAGCATCAGCCCGATGACCAGATTGCAGGAATGGTGCGGCAAAAACGGCAACGGAAAGTACGTGCGCTCGGTGATGGTGAAATGGCGCTTGAGCTCGGTGAGCAGTTCGCCCGGCAGGTTGATGTGCTCGCGCTCGTAGAACCAGCGGTACGACTGCTTGTAGCGCTTGGTGAAAATCCGCTGGGCCGAAAGGCGGCGCCCCAGGGCATAGGGCAGGCTGCCCTCGCAAGGAATGACCACGGAAAACACGCCCTTCACCGGGTCCAGCAGCCGGTGCATTTCCGCGATGGCCCGCGGCAGGTCGGGCAAGTGTTCGAGCACGTGAATGGCCAGAATCCGGTCAAAATACCCGTCGGGGAAATCCAGACGCTTCTGGCAGTCCCCCACGATGACCTGGATCTTCGGATAACGTTTCCGGATGACCTCGGCCATGTTTTCGCGCAGTTCGAGCGCATGGTAATTCTTCTCCTGATCCGGGGTGAGTTTCTCGTAGCCGAGATGTTCCGCGAGGCCCGCGCCGATCTCCAGCGTGCGCTCAAACTGCGCCGGGGCGTGTTTGACGGTGTATTCCTGGTTGAAGCGGTCGATGATCCCAAAGCGCTTGGGAAGTTCCTCATGCCAGATCTGCATGAATTCGTCGCTGATCCGGCTTTGTTCCGCCGTGAGCGGAGGGACGGTTTTGGGCCAACGGGATGACATCAGGATAATTTAGCAGGGTGCCCGGCGATGGCGACGGATTTTTCCTCGAACCCTTCCTGGCGGTCGACGATGTACTTGGGCCGCTGCTTGACCTCCTCGTAGATGCGCCCGAGATACTCGCCGAGAATGCCCACGCTGATGAGCTGGATGCCGCCCATGAGCAGGATCAGGATGACGATGGTCGGATTGCCCAGCGGGAAGGGGAATCCGGCGATCTTGGCGACGGCATAGAACAGGGCGATGACGAAGGACAACCCGGCGATCAGGAAACCGAGTTGGGAACTGAGCGTCAACGCGTAATTGGAGAAACAAAAGATGCCGTTGAAACCGATGCGCAGGGAGCCGAGGAACCGGTTGTAGTTGCCCGCGCCGGAGAAGCGCGCGGGCCGGTTGAACAGGACGCTGGTCTGGCGGAAACCCACGAGCGCAACCATGCCGCGCAGGAAGCCGTGGCTCTCCTTGAGCCGGTTGATCTCGTTCACCACCCGGCGGCTCATGAGCCGGAAATCGCCGGTGTTGGGCGGGATGTTCACGTCGGCGATCTTGTTGATGAATCGGTAGCCGACCGCGCTGACGACGCGCTTGATCCAGGTTTCGCCGTCGCGGTTGCGGCGCTGGGCGTAGACCACGTCATAGCCTTCGCGCCATTTCGCCACCATCTCGACGATGAGATCGGGCGGGTCCTGCAAGTCCACGTCCATCACGATCACGGCGTCGCCGCTGGCGTAGCCCAGCCCGGCCAGGGTGGCCATCGGCTGGCCAAAGCGGCGGGAGAATTTGAGCAGCTTGATGCGCGGGTCCCGCGCATGGTGTGCGAGGATCACCTCTTCCGTGCGGTCGGGCGAAGGGTCCAAGGCGAAGATGATCTCGAAACGTTCCGTTACCGTGCCCAAAATCGGGAGGATGTGAGCCAGGAATTCCGGAATGTTCTTTTCTTCTTTGTAGACCGGCACGACGACCGAAGTTTCGATGCTGCTGATGGGCGGTGGCATGGTACGGAAGCGAGTAGTTTACGGCGTCGCGGCCCTGGTGACAACCAGATCGGACAAGGCGAGCAGAAGTTCGCGCGGGTCGCCGTTGGGCAGGCTGAGGACGGTGGGCTTATCCAGGCATTGCAGCTCGACCTTGTTCTCGCCGCGCCGCAGCCGCAGGGGGATGGCGGCCGTCTGCGCGTTGACCGCGACGACGCGCGGGGAGCCGGCATCGGTGATTTGCAGGTTCCGGGAGTCGTTCCCGGGCAGGCTGGGGCCGGGGGTGAAGCGGTTGCTGTGCAACTCGTAATCGCCGTCGGCGGCGGCCTGGATGGTCACCGTCATGGGCCGGGTGCCCAGCCAGAAAAGCCGTTCCGAACCGACGCGGTCCTCGTGGTAGGGATTGTTGATCTCGGAGATCAACACGCCGCCGGTCGGGATCAGCGAACAGCGGGCATCGTGCCAGATGGCGTCGGGGCGCAAACCGGAAACCAGCATGAAGCGGCAGTCGGCGAGCTGCAATTTGCCGTCTCGCCCCCGGTCGAGGCTGGGCCGGGCTGCGGCGAGGTAATCACCGGC
This sequence comes from uncultured Chthoniobacterales bacterium, assembly GCA_964250705.1. GTDB lineage: Bacteria > Verrucomicrobiota > Verrucomicrobiia > Chthoniobacterales > SZAS-18 > CAHJWO01. The sequence continues at coordinate 4,375 of CAXUHC010000270.1, forward strand.
CCCGGAACCAATGGGCACCAGGTGCAACTGGCGCAGGTAGAAGACGGCCCAAATTTCGTCGAGTTGGTTATCGAGATTGAGCGCGAGGGGGGAGTCGCCGAGCAGCGCCGGAACGGCTTTGAGGTCGAGCAGAGCATCTAGAGTGTAGCTGCCGGGGGGCAGCACCCGTTGGTGGCGGTGTTGGAGCCGCAGCGAGCCGATCCCGAAGAGCAGCAACGAGGCTATACCCAGCCGTAAGAGCGGCCGACGGAACCACGGCCCGGCCGTGAGCTGCCAGAAACCCACCACGATGCACGGGTAAACCCACCAGCAAGCGCAGAACATCACCTTGTACAGACCGTAGTCATAGTGCTGGATGGTGCCGATCCAACCGCAGAGCAGCAGCAGGCAGACCCCGACCCACGGAAACCAGCGGTGCCGGCGCGCGAGGTGCGCCGCGCCGACCAGCGTCAGGCAAAGCAAGGCTACCGCCACCAACAGGTCCAGCCAACCGGAAACGACGCGGGGCGACTCGTCGCCCAGCGCGAAGAGCGCCGACAGAAACCGCGCCTGGAGCAGACCGGGAAGGATGTTCTCGCCGGGCCGCTGCGATTGGTGCTCCAGGCTGGCGGAGATCTGGCGGCGGAGAAATTCGGCGAACAAGGAAGCGTCGGGCAGGACGAACACCAGGGTCAGCCCGGCCACGGCCGCCAGCAGCAGCAGGCGCGCGCGCCGGTCGGGCGCTGAAAAGCAGCTCCACAGCACGGCGAGCCAGAGGGGGAGTGCCAGGATGCCCAACAGGATCGTGCCCTCGGGATAGCCGTACAGCAGCGCCGTGAGCAGGATGGCCGGGGGCAGCACGGTCCAGCGGAAGCCCGGCGCCATCGTGGGGGCCGCCGCTCCCGGCGCTCCCGGGCGCAGAAACCGGACGGCGATGCCCAGCAGCGCGGGGCTGAAAGCGACGAAAAGCAGGTTGTCGTAGTTGCCGAGCATCAACGCGTCGCAGGCCCAACCCGTCACGGTGCCCAGAAAAGCCACCGCCAGAGGCAGGCCCCAGCCTGCCAACAGCGCCCGGGC
>CAXUHC010000271.1:0-5426 GCA_964250705.1 uncultured Chthoniobacterales bacterium
GATGGCTTTGATGCGTTCGCTTCCTTTGCTGGCGGGCCCGAGTTTGCGGCGCAGCGCGCTGATGAGGTTGTCGATCCCCCGGTCGAGCATGGAAAATTCGCGGTCCAACACCGTGCGGAACAGTTCCTCCCGCGAGACGACTCTCCCCGCGGAGGTCAACAACGCGCGCAGCAGGTCGAATTCCGCCGAAGTCAGTTCCAGCACCGCGTTGTCCCGGCGCACCTCGCGCCGTCCCGCGTCGAGGATCAGATCGTCGACCGTCAGGAAATTCACCGGCTGCTGGCTGCCCGTGGGCCGGACGCGCCGCAACACCGTACGGACCCTGGCGACGAGTTCGCGCGGGTCGAACGGCTTGGGCAAATAATCGTCCGCGCCGACTTCCAGCCCGAGCACGCGGTCCGCCGTCGCCTGGCGCGCTGTCAGCATGATGACCGGCACCTGCGACTCGCGGCGCACCCGGCGCAGCACTTCCAGGCCGCCGATTCCCGGCAACATCACGTCGAGCACGATGATGGCGTATCCGCCTGACAAAATGCGTTCCACGCCCGTTTCGCCGTCGTGCACCGCGTCCAGCGCGAAGCCCTCCGGCTCAAGGTATTCCGCCAGCAGTTCGGTCAATCCGATGTCGTCGTCCACCGCGAGGATGCGCTCCATGCCGTTGACCTTAGCCCACGCCGGGGCTGGGAAATGTCGGGATTTGTCGTCTCGACCCGGCAAATTGCGACAGGGCCAAAAAAGATTTGCGCGCGAAAATGGTGTAGGGGAAGGGCAGTTGGTCGTGGCCCGAATCGCTTCCGAAAGCGGGGCGGCTTTCATCAAGTCCATCTTCCCCCCGCCGAAAAGTGGATTTTACACCGAACATCCTCACCCGTCCGGCGTCAAATCTTCCGCGCATCGCATGAGCAAAAGAGCCTGGATCATCCTGTTGGGAATCTTCCTCATCCTGGGGGTCGGATGGCATTTCTGGCATCAACGCCACGAGGCCAACGCAGGCCCGGCGGAGGCAGGAGGCCGCCGGGGCGCCGGGGGCCATCGTGGCGGCGGCGGTGGGCGCGGCGGGTTCGACCCGAACCAGCCCGTGCCGGTGGTGGCGGGCACGGTAGAGCGGAAGGACATCCCGATTTTTCTCGACGGCCTCGGCACCGTGCAGGCGTTCAACTCGGTCACCGTGAAGGCGCGGGTGGACGGTCAGTTGGAAAAAGTGGCTTTCACCGAAGGTCAGGACGTGAAAGTGGGCGACCTCCTCGCGCAGATCGACGGGCGGCCCTACCAGGCGCTGCTTGACCAGGCCCTCGCGAAAAAAGGGCAGGACGAGGCTATGCTCGCCAACGCGCAGGCGGTGCTCAAACGCGATGAAGACCTGATCAACAAGAAGGTTCTCGACCAGCAAACCTACGACACGCAACGCTACACCGTCGCGCAGATGCTGGCCACGGTGAAGGCGGACGAGGCCGCCATCGAAAGCGCGCAAACCCAGGTCGATTACACCCACATTACCGCGCCGCTGGCGGGCCGGGTCGGGGTGCGGCAGGTCGACCAGGGGAACCTCGTGCACGCCTCCGATTCTGGAGGCCTCGTGGTCATCACGCAGCTTCAGCCGATCTCGGTGGTGTTCACCCTGCCGGAGCAGAACTTTCAGATGATCCGCGACCACGCGTCGGCAGAGCCGACGAAAAATCCGATGGCCGTGCTGGCGGTTGGCCGGGAAAATTCCGGCCAACTGGGGCAGGGTGCGCTCGCCGTCATCGACAACCAGATTGATCCGACCACCGGCACGATCAAGCTCAAGGCGACCTTCGCCAACGAAGACCTCCGCCTCTGGCCGGGGCAGTTCGTCAACGCCCGGCTCCTGCTGACCATCCGCAAAGGCGGCATCGTCGTACCCGCCGCGGTGGTGCAGCGCGGTCCGCAGGGTTCGTATGCGTTTGTCATCAAGCCGGACCAGACGGTCGAGGCGCGCACCGTCAAGGTCGCGCAGACCGAGGACGGCCTCGCTTTGATCGACGACGGCCTCCAGGACGGCGAACAGGTGGTCGTCGACGGCCAATACAAACTCCAGGCCGGCTCGCAGGTGGTGATCTCGAATCCGCCGGCGGGTGGTGGCAACCAGGACGGCCACCGGCGCGAAGGGCGGCGCCGGGTAGACCCGAAAACAGCCAAGGCGGACGAAGGGACGCCCGCTCCTCTGGCCGCCGCTCCGAAATCATGAGCATTTCCGAGCCGTTCATCCGGCGGCCCATCGCCACGTCGCTGCTGATGGCGGCGGTGATCCTGCTCGGCGCTCTCGGCTACACGCTCCTGCCGATCTCCGCGCTCCCGGCGGTCGATTTTCCGACGATCCAGGTGTTTGCCCAACTGCCCGGGGCGAGTCCGGATGTCATGGCCTCGGCGGTGACCACGCCGCTCGAACGTCAATTTGGGCAGATCCCGGGGCTGGCCTCGATGAACTCGGTCAGCGCGTACGGTAACACGACGATCACGCTCCAGTTCGTGCTGGACCGCGAGATCGACGCCGCCGCCGAGGACGTGCAGGCGTCCATCAACGCCGCCGGAGGCGTGCTGCCCGCCAACCTGCCCAACCCACCGACCTACAACAAGGTCAACCCGGCCGACACGCCGATCCTCTCGCTGGCGATCACCTCCGACAGCCTGCCGCTGGACAAGGTCAACGACTTCACGGACACCGTGCTCGCGCAGAAGCTCAGCCAGGTGAGCGGCGTGGGGCTCGTTTCGATCCAGGGCAACCAGAAGCCCGCCGTGCGCGTGCGGATCAACCCGGCGGCCATTTCGTCGCTCGGGCTGAGCCTGGAGGACGTGCGTACCGTTCTGGGCCAGGCCAACGTGAACGCGCCCAAGGGCAGCTTCAACGGCAAGCAACAGGCGATGACCATCGGCTCGAACGACCAGATTTTCAGCGCCGAAGCGTACCGGCCGATCATCATCGCCTACCGCAACGGCGCACCCATCCGCCTGACCGACGTGGGCACCGTCGTCGATAGCGTGGAGAACGACCAACTCGCCGCCTGGGTAGCGGATGGGCGCAACTCGTACAAGCCCGCCGTGCTGCTCGATATCCAGCGGCAGCCGGGCGCGAACATCATCCAGACGGTGGACCGCATCAAGGCGCTCCTGCCGCAACTCACCGCCACGATTCCGCCGTCGGTAAAAGTCTCCGTGCTCACGGACCGCACCGAGACGATCCGCGCCTCGGTGGAAGACGTGCAGTTCACCTTGCTGCTGACCGTGGGCCTGGTCGTCATGGTCATCTTCGTGTTCCTGCGCAAACTCTGGGCGACCGTGATCCCCAGCGTCGCGCTGCCGCTCTCCATCATCGGCACGTTTGGGCTGATGAAACTGTGCGGGTTCAGCCTAGACAATCTCTCGTTGATGGCGCTGACGATCTCGACCGGCTTCGTCGTGGACGACGCCATCGTGATGATCGAAAACATCGTGCGCTTCATCGAAGCGGGCGAGAAACCGCTCGACGCCGCGCTCAAGGGGGCCAAGCAAATCGGCTTTACGGTGATTTCACTCAGCGTGTCGCTCATCGCCGTGTTCATCCCGCTGCTCTTCATGACGGGGATCGTCGGACGGCTGTTTCGCGAATTCGCCATCACGCTCAGCGCGGCGGTGGTCGTGTCGGCGGTCATTTCGCTCACGCTGACCCCGATGATGTGCGCCTATCTCCTCAAGCCCGAGGAAAAGGAAGATGCGACCGGCAAGGACAAGCAGCGGCACAACTGGTTTTACCGCTCGACCGAGAAATTCTTCGACGGGATGCTCGCGTTTTATGAGCGCGGCTTGCAGTGGGTGCTCAAGCGTCAGTTTCTCACCCTGATGGTAGCCGTCGGCACGCTTGTCGGCACGATCTGGCTCTACCTTCTCATTCCCAAGGGACTGCTGCCGCAGCAGGACACGGGCGTCATCATCGGGGTGACCGACGCCGCGCAGAACATTTCGTTCCAGGCAATGCTCGCGCGGCAGCGGACCGTCGCCGACGTGGTCCGGCGCGATCCGGACGTGCAGAGCGTCGCGTCGTTTGTCGGCGCAGGGTCGGTCAATCCGACGATCAACACGGGCCGTTTGACCATCGTGCTCAAGCCGCGCTCGGAACGGAAATCCAACGCCGAGCAGATCATCGCGCGCCTGCGAGAGAAAACCGCGCCGCTCGAAGGCATCTCGCTGTTTACCCAGGCGGTGCAGGACCTCCAGCTCGACAGCCGCGTCAGCCGCACCCAATACCAGTATGTCCTCCAGGCCGCCGACCCCGCCGAACTCGGCCAGTGGGCGGACAAGCTCCTCGCCAGAATGCGGACGTTGCCGGAACTGGCCGACGTGGCCAGCGACCAGCAGGCGGGCGGGATGCAACTCAACGTCGTGGTAGACCGCGACCAGGCGTCCCGGTACGGCGTGCTCACGCAGGCGGTGGACGACACGCTCTACGACGCGTTCGGCCAGCGGCAGGTATCCGTCATCTATACGCAGCTCAACCAGTACCGTGTCATCCTCGAAGCGGAATCCTCCTTCCGCACGACGCCGGAGGCGCTGGAAAAAATCTACGTCAAATCGACCGGCGGCCAACTCGTGCCGCTGAGCGCCATCGCGCACGTCGAGCAATCGACGGTGGCTCTCTCGGTGCCGCACCAAGGGCAGTTCCCGTCCGTGACGATTTCCTTCAACCTCAAACCCGGTAGTTTCTTGGGTCAGGCAATCCCGGCGATCCAGCAGGCGCAAGCGGAGATCGCGCTGCCCGACACCATCGCGACGACCTTTTCGGGCAGCGCGGCGGAGTTTCGCTCCTCGCTCGCCAGCGAACCCTACCTCATTCTCGCCGCGCTGGTCGTGATCTACATCGTGCTTGGCGTGTTGTACGAGAGCTACATCCACCCGGTGACGATTCTTTCCACGCTGCCGTCGGCGGGGGTGGGCGCGCTGCTGGCGTTGCTCATCTGCGGGATGGACCTCTCGCTGGTGGCGCTCATCGGCATCATCCTGCTGATCGGCATCGTGAAAAAGAACGCGATCATGATGATCGACTTTGCCTTGGAAGCCGAGCGCGACCAGGGGCTTTCTCCCGAAGAGTCGATCTATCAGGCGTGCCTCCTGCGGTTCCGGCCGATCATGATGACGACGGCGGCGGCGCTGCTCGGCGCATTGCCGCTGGCGCTGGAAAACGGCACCGGCTCTGAGCTGCGCCGCCCGCTCGGCGTTTCCATCGTCGGTGGTCTGTTGCTTTCCCAGGTCCTGACGCTTTACACGACGCCGGTCATCTATCTTTACATGGAACGGTTGGCCCGGTGGTTCCGCGCCCGGCGGGCGGCCCCGGCGGAACTCCCCGCCGGACCTCCGCCCGCCGGGCACGCGCTGCCGGAACCGGCGGGCGCGGCCCATTGACCGCCACGGACCCATGAGCATTTCGGAACCGT
>CAXUHC010000272.1:0-5193 GCA_964250705.1 uncultured Chthoniobacterales bacterium
TGTCGCCGTGTCCGTTCCAGAGCAGACACGGCGACAGAGCGCCGTCCCTACAGCCGGAACTCGCGGCTCATTCGTTCGGTATGCACTCTAAATGGGACTTACAGACGGCGGCGGTGAGCATCTACGTAGACCACCAGCAGCGCACCGAGCAACAGGAGGTCGCGCCCGATTGCCAACCAGAGGCGATGCGTGGGTGACAGGCTGGAGGGCACCCCGCCGAAACAGCCACATTCCACCGGCAAACCACGGACCAAAGCCGAGCCCAGAGCCAGGAGGAAAACCGTGCACGCGGCCAGACCGCAAAAGGCAGCCGCCCGGGGTTTCCATCCTGTCAGCAGCAATCCCCCAACTGCAAGTTCAAAGGGCGGCAGACCGAGCGCCAGCAAGCTGATCAACGGCGCGGGCAGCAGTTGAAAGGTGGCGATGCTGTCCGCAAAGGCCTGCGGCGATTGGAGTTTGATCCAGCCAGAGAAACAAAAAGTGATCGCCGCCACGACTCGCACCGTCACGACGATCCCGCGCCAGACCACGATCATTGCGCCGAGGCCGTCTCCCGAGGCAGGCCCGCCCGTGACCACTCCTCCCAACCCTCCTTGTAGACTGCAAGCCGCTGGTAACCGAGGCGGCTCAGGGCGTCGGCGACCAGTTCGCTGTCCAAGCAGTCCGACTCGGAGCAGTAGACCACGATCTCAACGGCTTTTGCCGGTTCGAGCACGGCGCGGATTCTCGGATAAACGGTCTCGAAATCCGCCCGCGGCAGGTTGATCGCGCCAGGAACATGACCCGCACGGTAAAAGGCACCGGGGCGCGCGTCGATGACGAGGCCGCGATGAGTTGCGACCCGATCCTGGACCTCGTCCAGGCCAACGTTTTGCCAGTGACCGGACACGGGTGCCTGGGCCGACATGCGTTCGACACTTTGGGCCATGCGGTCCTTGGGCGACCGGTAAACCAACGGCAAGGGCGAGGGTCGCAAGCTGTTGAACGACAGTCCTACACACAGCGAGCCCACCGTAATGATCCCCAACGCTCCCAGTTCCTGACGAGGGAAGTCCATCCGGGTCAACAAGGGAAAGGTTCGACATCGTGCGAAGGATTATTCCCGACGCGATGCCGAGCCACGCCAAACTGCTTTGGCGGGCGCGGCGTTCCAGACGGCTCAAAGAGGAAGCAACCTCCGCTGGCGCAAGCGTTTATTTGACGTGGCCGGACACCAGTTTGTTCATCTCGAACATGGTGACCTGCGCTTTACCATCGAACACTGCTTTGAGTTTCGCGTCGGCGTTGATCAGAGTCTTCTTCTTTTCGTCCTGGAGTTTGTGCTCCTTGATGTAAGCCCAAAGTTTGCTGGTCAATTCGGTGCGGGGCAGCGGGCTGGCGCCAACCACGGCTGCAAGTTTATCGTCGGGGGTGACAGGCTTCAGAAAGGCGGCGTTGGCCTTTTTCGGCTCGGACTTGGTGGTTTTTTTGGTAGTGGCCATAAGCCAGTGGATTAAAAACTACCCACGGACGGAAACAATCTTTATTTGGAGCGATTTAACGAATTTTCCAGATTTTTGCACCAGAGGAGAACCCCTCGCGGAAAATTCCGATGAAATGCCTGGTTTCCGGTTTCGGCGAGGGCTAAAATCCTGTATCCTTGCGCATTGGCACCGCCGCTGCTCCCGTTCCCGCTATGATTCCGAGGTTTCGTCGCCGCTTCCTGCCTTTGTTCCCCGCCGCGCGCGTCCTGATTGCCAGCAGCGTTTTGTTGACGGGATCGTTTAACCTCGCGCCAGCCGCCCACGCCAGCTTGGGCCTGCCCATGAGCACGGTTTTCAAGGGCCGGGTGGTGTTCGACCGCCTCGTCGCCAGGGCTGAACGCGAGAACTGGCGCGCGTTATCCATCGGCGAGCGCACCGTCCGCGTCGGCCTGGCGCTCGCGGGGACGCCGTACGCCGGTTACACGCTGGAGATCGACAACCGCGTCGAAGCGCCTTCGGTCGATTTTCTGGGTCTGGATTGTTGGACGTTTTACGAGGTCTCGCTCGGTTTCGCGCGCATGCTTCATGTCAAGCCGCCGCCCTACGTGCCGGAGGATTTGCTGCGCATGGTGGAAATGGACCGCTACCGCCACGGCGAATGCACCGGGCAATACCTCTCGCGCATCCATTTCCTCGAAGAGCTTTTCTACGACAACGAGAAGCGCGGCTTGCTGACGAACATTACCCGTCGACTCGGCGGCGCGGAGCGGATGGAACACCGAGACATTCGCGAGATGACGGTGATGTGGCGGCACTACCGCTGCCTGCGCAGCAACCCGTCGCTCCTGCCGGAGATGGCCCGCATCCAAGAGCGCGTCTCGGACCTGCCCGTTTATCATGTGCCGAAGAACCGGGTGCCGTACATCGAACGCGACCTGCGCGACGGCGACATCATTGCCATCACCAGCCGGGACACCGGAGGGTACACCTCACACGTCGGGCTGGCTTATCGTGATCCGAGCGGGGTGCTGCGTTTTTTGCACGCCTCGTCCAAGCAGCGGCGCGTGCTGGTGGATGACCGCCTGTCGGTGTACCTGGCCTCGAAACGCGACGACGCCGGGATCGTGGTGGCACGTCCGGCGGACGTGTCTTCCGGCGCGCTGGCGGAGCGTTAGTCGTTGTTGCTGCGGTGACGTTTCCTGGCTTTCGCCTTCGTTTTCGTGGTCTTGCGGTGAGCGTCTCTCTTACCGTGTGACTTCGCGCGGGCTTTTTCGACCTTTGCCATTTTCCTGCGGTGGCTGCTGCCCGTGTGGTGTTGGCGGGAGGGCCGGGTGTAAACCGGGCGGTTCTCCGGCGGCAGGCGGCCGATGTTCACGTCACCGTTCTCCTGCTCTTCGAGCACCCCGTCGGCGATGCCCTGCGCCGCGCGCTGGCGGTAGGACTCGGTGCTGACGAGATTGGCCTCGGTGCGGTTCGTGAGAAAGCCGCACTCGCAGAGGATCGAGGGGACCTGCGGGTTGTGCGTCAGGCGCAACACCCGGCGGGTGACTCCACGGTTATCCAGGCCGGTCTCGCCGATCAGGTGCCGCTGCACGCGGGTGGCCAGTCCGTAGCTGTCGTTTCGCCAGAAGAAGGTTTCGACGCCGCGCGGGTAGCTGCTCGGAGAAGCATTGTAATGGATGCTGACCAGGATCGCGTTCGGATAATACCGGTCGGCGATGCGCACGCGGTCGTCGAGTTCCACGAAAACGTCTTCCGTGCGGGTCATCACCGTGCGCAGCCCGGAGTCGGCGAGCAGCCGCTGGAGGCGTTTGGCCGTGTCGAGCGCGACCTCCTTTTCCTTCAGAAGCTGGTTGGGCGCCTCGCCGCTGTCCTTGCCGCCGTGTCCGGCGTCAATAACGACGGTCGTAAACCCACCGGGGCGGAGTCTGCCGGTGGCAATGGTGTCGCAACTGGACAGAGTGAACGCGGTCAACAGCAAGCTGGCGGCCCAAAGGCAGGAGCGACAAAAACAATTCATGGCGATGCGAGGAGCGACTTTTACGGGCGCGCTCCGAAATCGTCAATGCCTGCGGGCCAAAAGGTGTCTTTTTGGCCCGCGTCCCGCCGTCTACCGGTCGAGCTGATCGTATTCGCCGGTCTGCTGCAACAGTTTGGCGATCAGCCCGGTCCAGCCGGTCTGATGACTCGCGCCGCAACCCCTGCCCTCGTCGGCATGGAAGTATTCGTGGAAAAAAGGGAAAGCGTTCCAGCCCGGGTCTTCCTGAAATTTTTGGTAGGGACCGAAAACCGCCCGCCGTCCGGTGTCGGGATCGCGCCGGAAAATGGCCGCGAGCCGGCGCGAGATTTCCGAGGCTACTTCCCACAAGGTCATCATCTGCCCCGATCCCACCGGGCACTCCACCTTGAACTCATCGCCGAAGTAGTAATGAAACTTTTGCAGGCTCTCGATCAACAGATAATTGACCGGCATCCAGATGGGTCCGCGCCAGTTCGAGTTGCCGCCGAAAAGGCCGCTCATGGATTCGCCCGGATTGTAATCCACGCGATGCACCACGCCGTCGGTACGCAGTTCGTAAGGATGCGCCTCGTGGTACTTCGAAACCGAGCGCACGCCGTACGGACTCAGAAACTCATTCTCGTCGAGGAGTTTCCGCAGGATGCGGCGCAGTTTATCCTCGTTGACGATGGAGAGCAGGAGCTTGCCCTCGCGCTCCTCCCGGCAATGCTGGCTGACGTTCACGGTCAACTCGGGCCGGTTTTTCATGAACCATTCGAAGCGCCGCGCAAAACCCGGCAATTTTTTGAGCAAATCCACCTCGACCACCTCGACCGCGTACAGCGGAATCAGGCTGACCATCGAGTGAATTTTCAGCGGCACGTCGGTGCCGTCGGGCAAGTGGATGCTGTCGTAAAACAGGCCGTCCTCCTCGTCCCAGAGGGAGGTCTTGCCGCTGCCCGACGCGCTCATGGCGTGGGCGATGGACAGGAAGTGCTCGAAGAACTTGCTGGCGATGTCTTCGTAGACCGGATTGTACTGCGCGAGTTCGAACGCGATCTTCAACAGGTTGAGCGCGTACATCGCCATCCAGCTCGTCGCGTCGGACTGTTCCAGATTACCGCCGGTCGGCAAGGGCTGACTGCGGTCGAACACGCCGATGTTGTCCAGCCCGAGGAATCCGCCCTGGAAGATGTTGCGGTCGTTCTCGTCCTTGCGGTTGACCCACCAGGTGAAGTTCATCAGCAACTTTTGGAACACCCGTTCGAGGAATTGCCGGTCCCCCGAGTCGGGCCCGCCGCCCCTGGCCTTGCGCTCGATCGTGTAGACCCGCCACGCCCCCCAGGCGTGCACCGGCGGGTTCACGTCGCCGAAGGCCCATTCGTAGGCGGGCAACTGGCCGTTGGGATGCATGTACCACTCGCGCGTGAGCAGGATGAGTTGGCGCTTCGCAAACTCGGGGTCAACCAGGGCGAGCGGGATGGTGTGGAACGCCAGGTCCCACGACGCGAACCAAGGGAACTCCCACGTGTCGGGCAAACTCAGGATGTCGTCGTTGAAAAGATGCTTCCAATCGTGGTTGCGTCCATCGTAACGCTGCCGTGGCGGCACCGGCTGGCCGGGATCGCCCTTGAGCCAGCGTTCGACGACGTAATTGTAAAACTGCTTGTTCCAGAGCATCCCCGCGAACGCCTGCCGCTGCACCGAGCAGGCGTCCGCGTCCATCGTGTC
>CAXUHC010000273.1:0-5180 GCA_964250705.1 uncultured Chthoniobacterales bacterium
GGGCAGGTCGGCACCCTGCTGGCGCGGGCTTTTCATCGCGAGGGCCACGAGGTCATCGTGCTCAGCCGCCGGGGGCGGCAACTCGGCGAATCCCCGCCGTGGCGCGTAGCCGTCTGGGATGCCGCCTCCCCGGGGCCGTGGGAAAGCGAGTTTGAAAACGCCGAAGCCGTCATCAACCTCGCGGGCCGCAGCGTCAACTGCCGCTACACCCCGGCCAACCGGCGCGTCATCAAGGATTCGCGGGTGGCGTCGACGCAACTCGTCGGCGAGGCCATCGCCCGCCGCCGCCGGCCGCCGCGCGTCTGGCTACAGGCGAGCACGGCCACGATTTACGCCCACCGCTTCGATGCTCCCAACGACGAGTTTACCGGCCGTCTCGGCGGTAGCGGACCCGACGCGCCCGACACCTGGAATTTCTCCACCGACGTGGCCAGCGCCTGGGAGCACACCGCTGCGGCCATGGCCGACGCCACGCCCGGCACCCGCCAAGTGCTCATGCGCTCGGCCATCACGATGAACCCCGACCCCGGCAGCGCCTTTTGCGTGCTGCTCAACCTCGTGCGCCTGGGGCTTGGCGGCCCCGCTGGCGACGGGCGGCAGTTCGTCTCGTGGATTCACGAAGACGATTTCGTGCGTGCCGTCACGTGGCTCATCGAGCGCGACGAACTGAGCGGGCCGGTCAACCTCGCCGCGCCTCATTCGCTGCCCAACCGCGATTTCATGTGGGCGTTGCGTACTGCTTGGAAGATGCCCGTCGGCCTGCCCGCGGCGCGGTGGATGTTGGAAATCGGCGCCTGGTTCCTGCGTACCGAGACGGAACTTGTGCTCAAAAGCCGCCGGGTGGTCCCCACACGGCTGGTCCAATCCGGTTTCGAGTTCCGCTTCCCCGAATGGCCTCCCGCCGCTGTTGATCTCTGCCGCCGCTGGCGTGATCTCCGCGCGTAGCGAGACGACATTTCCTGGATCATCCCGGCCAAAAACAGCGGCGCTCCGGTCCCCTCATCGGGGACCGGAGCGCCGGTTATTTTACTATACTATGGCTGCTAAGATCCTAAAAAACTGACTGATTGAGTACGAATCGAATGAAGTGAGCCAGCAGAGACCATCCGGGCGAGCGAAACTCTGACACGTTGAAGGGTACGGGTGCCATGCGGCGTTGCATCTTTTCGTTCAAATCCGTTTGCTTGGCTTCGACGCAATTCTTAGAGCAATTCTCAAATTAGATAAAGAGATTTTTTCAAAATATTTATTTTCATCTGATTTTACTCTGAGCGAGCGTTTTCCAACGGTAAGCATGGCCTGTTATATGCTCCTCTGAAGATGGTTAGTCGAGGTTTGCAGCAGCGCGTTGTCTCCCTTCGAGTTCCAATACCATGCGGCGAATGTGTCGATATTTCTGATGACCGCGCAGCCGGCGTAGGCTTTCCTCGCGGTCACCCCAGCGCAAAATGTGGATGGCCACCCGCCGCACTCCCCAGGCGTTCATCACGCCGCGGGTAGACTCGTAGAGATCAATGGTGTTGCGCCCGGCGAGCGCCCAGCCGTAATCGTCTACCTGGTAAACCTGCCCGGTGGACTCGATGCGGAACATGGTGCCCGCTGGCCAGCGCGACCAATCCGCCGCCGCGCTGCCAACGACCGTCAGCGCAACGCCACCACCGTAGAAAACTGACTCCGCCCGCCCGCCGCCACTCGGGGAGATGATGCGAGGCGCCAACGGCGCCCGGTGGAAACCGCCCTGCTCATCGACAATGTCCGCCGGGTTCGACACCGGAATCGCGGCAACCGCGTAGGCGGAATCCGCTCGCACCGGCGTGCTGGCGGCATGGAGCGTGCCACCCAGAGCATTACGGTTGCCGTAGGTGAGGTGGTCCGATTCCGTGTGGGTATAGGCAGTGGTCCGCACCACCTGGAACTCGGTTCTGGCCAGCGGGCGCTCGTACGGAGGAAGCGGATGCGTGGTGCCGCAACCCGTCATCGATGCAGCGATTCCCAGACCGACCGCAAAGACTAATCGCGAAGCAAACGCTTGAGCCATATTGTCTATTAATAGACATCGAGCGCAAAATATCGAGCGACAACCTACAATCGCTAGAATAGTTTCGCATCTTTGGTGAGTTGGCCGCAAACCGCATAATAGCGAGAAACACTCGCAAACAGCCCGCCGCACGATCCAGAGGAAACGTTTTGCTATGTCTATCGCCTTCGATACCCAACTCACCGCTACCCTTTCCGAAATCGCCGAGCGCGGCCTTTATAAAACCGAGCGAATCATCAGTGGTCCGCAGAATGCACACGTTCCCACCGCCGATGGCCGCGAGGTGCTCAATTTCTGTGCCAACAACTACCTTGGCCTCGCGGATCACCCGGAAATCATCGCCGCCGCCAAGCACGCGCTCGACGAATGGGGCTTCGGCCTGGCCAGCGTGCGCTTCATCTGCGGCACGCAGGAAATCCACAAGGAACTCGAAGCATCCCTGAGCCGATTTCTCGGAATGCAGGACACGATCCTGTACCCCTCGTGCTTCGATGCCAACGGCGGCCTGTTCGAAACGATCCTCGGCCCTGAGGACGCCGTCATCAGCGACGCGCTCAACCACGCCAGCATCATCGACGGCATTCGTCTCTGCAAAGCCCAGCGCCACCGTTACTCCCACAACGACATGGCCGATCTGGAGGGAAAACTCCAGGCGGCCAGCGGCGCGCGCCACCGGCTCATCGCCACGGACGGCGCGTTTTCCATGGATGGCACCATCGCGGATCTCAAAAGCATCTGCGACCTCGCCGACAAGTACGATGCCCTGGTCATGGTGGACGACTGCCATTCCGCCGGGTTCCTGGGCAAAACCGGGCGCGGCACCCACGAACACTGCGGTGTCATGGGCCGGGTGGACATCATCACCGGCACGCTCGGCAAGGCGCTCGGCGGTGCCAGCGGGGGCTACACCAGCGCGAGCCAGCCCGTCGTCGACCTCCTGCGGCAGCGTTCCCGCCCGTACCTGTTTTCCAACACGGTCGCCCCCTGCGTGGTGGCGGCTTCGCTCAAGGCCATCGAAATGGCCACTCGCTCGACCGAACTGCGCGACCGCCTGGAGGAAAACACGCGCTATTTCCGCGAGCACATCGTCAAGATCGGCCTGACCATCAAGCCCGGCACCCATCCCATCGTGCCCGTGATGCTGGGCGACGCCGCGCTCTCCCAGCGGTTCGCCGCCCGGATGCTGGAGAAAGGCGTCTACGTGGTCGGGTTTTTCTACCCGGTGGTGCCGGAAGGAACGGCGCGCATCCGCACGCAGGTGTCGGCCGCGCACACGCGCGAAGACCTGGATTTTGCGATCCGCGCGTTTGCGGAGGTCAAGGCGGAACTGGGCATCTGATGTCTTTGCCGCCGCCGATTCAGACGCATGGAAATCATCGCCCCCGGCGTGGCCTGCGTGCCCGCCAGCTTCGTCAACACCTATCTGATCGGCGAACCGGGCGGCCCCTGGGCATTGGTGGACACGGGCGTGCCCGGCTTCGGCTGGAAGATCCGGGCCGCCGCCGCCGAACGCTTCGGCCAGGACTCGCGCCCGGCAGCGATTTTCCTGACGCACGGTCATTTTGATCATTCGGGTAATGCGCGCGCCCTGGCGGATCTCTGACGTGCCGATCTACGCGCACCAGATGGAACTGCCGTACCTGACGGGCCGCTCGGACTATCCCGAGCCCGATCCCACGGTAGGCGGTGCGATTGCGATGATGTCGCGCGTCCTGCCCTATGGCAGCCAGGATTTCGGCGCGCGGCTGCGCACTTACGTTTCCGCGGCCGGGGGCGTGAATACCGTCGGCGACGGAGGTCCGTTGCCCGGCCTGGACGGCTGGCGCTGGATTTTCACCCCGGGCCATTCGCCGGGACACGTGGCCTTCTTCCGGGATTCGGACCGTACGCTGCTCGCGGGCGACGCGGTCGCCACGATGAACATGGACTCCTGGATCGAGATGGTCATCAAGCAGCGGGAGCTTTCTGCGGCTGGGAGCCCTTTCATCTGCGACTGGGAACGATACATCGCTTCCGTGGGAATCCTCACCGGGCTTGACGCGGCCACGCTGGGCGCGGGTCACGGTTATCCGATGTCTGGCGGCGATCTGGCGGGCGACCTGGAACGTTTCGTGCGGCACCTCGCCCCTCCGACGCACGGGCGCTACGTGGCCGAACCCGCGCAAACCGACGAGCGCGGGGTGGATTCCCTGCCGCCGAAGCCGTCCGATCCGTTTCCGGCCCTGGTAGGGTTTGCCGTGCTGGGCCTGGCGGCGGCGTTGACCTTTTACCCGAAGCGGAAGCGGTAGCGGCCAGGGTTAGAGCCGCCGCCCCCGCCGCACGCTCACCGGCGAGCCTTCTACGAGGAACGCCGAGGATGCCGGGACGTTCAGGAACGGCACGAACCGTTCGCCGTACAAGCTGCGCACGTCGCAATCCAGCCGGTAGTCCAGCGCCGGACTCACCCGCCAGCGCGGATGCTCCACGCCGTATTCCATGGTGCCGCCGTCGCGCTGGCGGTTGTAGCCCCAGTAATGCTCGGTGATGAACTCCTCTTCCGTCGCCGACGCGGCTGCGGCTGGTTCCCCTGGCTTAGCCGTGACGGACAGCAGATTCCAGCGCCCCGAGGACCGCCAGCGGTATTGCGCCATCTTCGAATCGTCGGTTTGCTCGATCCGGTGACGCGTGGGCAACGCGAGGTACGGTTCGTTGTAAAGCACGCGTGCGACCGTGGCGACGAAGTATTTGGGCACGATCTCCTTGATGAACACCGCCCCCCGCCGCCAGCCTTCTTCCCCCGCGATGCGCCGCCGCACGTAGAACCGCAGATTGACCTCCTCGAAGTTCTGGTGCCACGGGAACGGGATACCGAACACGCGCGTTTTCAGGAACAGGAATCCCACCATGCTCACGAACACGCGGCCACCAAACTCGTCGAGTTCCGTGCCCGCCGGGACGAACGGCGCGAGCACGGCGGGATCGACCACGTAATTGATCATGGCCAGTGAGCGCCATTCCGCCCTCAGGAAGACGCGGGGAATCGGCGGGGGCACGTGGATCGACACCCATCAACTACGTTTGGACGGAGCTTTCGGATGGTGGGGAGGTACCTCGCCTTACCTCCGACTTCTCAGAGCCACCCGCGAACCAAATCCAACACCTT
>CAXUHC010000274.1:0-5169 GCA_964250705.1 uncultured Chthoniobacterales bacterium
ATCGTGGAAAACCAGACCGACAACGATTGGAAGGAGGTGAAGTTGAGCCTCGTGAGCGGTCGGCCCATCTCCTTCATCCAGGACCTTTACCAGCCGCTCTACGTCCCGCGCCCGACGGTCGTGCCGGAACTCTACGCCTCGCTCCGCCCGCAGGAGTACGAAGGCGGACAACAGGAAGCTATGTCCGCACCTGCCGCGACACCCTCCGGGGGAGGAGGCGCGCTGAACGAGGTGTCTGCGGATATGGTTGACCAAACCGCGCGCCGCCGGACGAAGGCGATGGCAGTGGGTGGCGCCCTCCCCAGTCTGGCCGCCGAAGTCCCCGCTCCGGCACCCTTCAACCCCTCCGAAAGCGTCGCTCCGCTCAGCGATACCTCCAAAGTGGGCGAACTCTTCCAGTACACCGTCCCCAACGTCAGCCTGTCGCGCCAGACCTCCGCGATGATCCCCATCATCAACGACCCCATCGAGGTCGAAAAACTTTCCGTCTACAACGAGAGCGTCCTCGCCAAACATCCGCTCAACGGCGCGCGGGTCAAGAACACCACCGAGGACAAGAAACACCTTCTCCAAGGTCCGGTGACCGTCTTCGACGAAGGCCGTTACGCCGGTGACGCCCGGCTCGACGACGTGCCGCCGGGGCAGACCCGCCTGCTGTCCTACGGCATCGACCTGCAAACCAGCGTGCTCGTCAAAAACCTGCAAGACCGCCAGAGCATCCAGACGGGCAAGATCGTCAAGGGGATGCTCTACGTCACGCGCAAATCGGTCTCGGCCAAGGAGTACAGCCTGGAAAACAAGTCCGACCACGACAAGGCCCTCGTCATCGAACATCCCGTGCGCGAAGGCTGGAAACTCGTCGAAACTCCCGCCCCGGTCGAGACGACGGAAAAACTGTACCGTTTCCAGCAAAACCTCCCTGCCGGGAAGACCGACAAGTTCACGATTCGCGAGGAAACGGTCCTGAACCAGGCGGTTGCCTTGCTGTCGAGCCGCCCGGAAGACGTTCAGTATTACAGTCAGACGGGGGAAATTCCGCCCGCGGTGCGCGACGCGCTGGGCAAAGCGGTGAAACTCAAGCAGGAGGCAGCCGACACCCAGCGCCAGATCAGCGAACGCGACGGACAGGTCAATACGTTTACCGCCGACCAGAACCGCATCCGCGAAAACGTCAAGACGGTAGACAAATCCAGCGCTTACGCCACCCGCCTGCTCAAGAAACTCGACGACCAGGAAAGCCAGCTCGAAAAGCTGCGCCAGGAAACCGACGCGTTGCGCACGAAGCTCGAAGGCCAGACCCGCGCCCTGTCGGATTATCTCAACGGCCTGAACGTCGGCTGATCCGCAAACCCGGGTAGGGAGGAGCGTCCCTGCTCCTCCCAAATTTGCGCGACCGCACGTAGAAATCGGAGGGGCAGCGGCGCGCATGGTCAACGCCACCCCCATGCGCGACCCCTGCGCACGCGGCTTGCCCTCCACGCCCCACGCACACTGCGTAAACCAGAAAGGAGCAGGGATGCTCCTCCTGCCTTTGATTTTAGATGGCCCGCTCCATCCACTTCCACCCCCCGGCGCGATTGATCAACGTGCCCTCCGAACCCGAAAGCGACATCCTCACGGCGGAGTCCGTTGCGGTGCAAGTCATCCAGGAAAACTCGGACCTTGCCGGGAAGTACGCCGCCGGCGACCTGGCAGTGCTGAGCACCTTGCAGGAAAAGGCACTGCAAATCGCCGCTGGACGCGTCAAACCGGCCGAACTCGAAAACACTCTGATGCGCAAGCTGGGCGCCAGTTATTAGGCCTCCTTTATCCCATGAAACCGCAAGCTATACTCGGGATCATCCTCATCGCCGCCGGTGTGCTGATCTTCGTCTACCAAGGATTCTCCTTCACGCGCAAGACGAACATCGTCAAAGCCGGTCCGTTGGAGATCAACGGCGAGAAAAAAGAGACCGTGCCGATTTCGCCGATCCTCGGCGGCGTCTGCGTGGTGGCGGGAGTGGCGGTTTTCGTGCTGGGCGCGAAAAACAACTCCTGACGCCGGGAGTCCGACGGCTGAGGCGCGATGAAACCGCTCACCCTGTTTTGCCTCTTTCTGGTCGCCTACGGGCTGTTCATCTGGATCTTTCTGACGATCCAACGCGAAAGCGCGAGGGCGAGCGGTCCTCTGGTTCCCTTCGACGAAGACGGTGAACGCGTCTTTGTCCCCGCTTTGGGGACCATCTGCCTCGCGGGCGGTATTTTCGTGCTGGTGCTGGACAGCGCGCGGAAAAAGCAGCGGTGAGCGGGCGAGGTCCTTTGACTGCGCTCGGGATGACGAAAGAAAAAAGAGTGTGCTGCTCAACTTCCTACCGTCCCCTCATTCCCTCAGCTTTTCCAACAATCGGTCCACCTCGACGTGGGTCTCGATGAGCGATTGGATCTTGTCGATCTTCTCCATGTCGCCCGGCAGCGTCTTGACGGTCATGCCGTTGATCCGGCTGGCCACGGCAAAACTTTCCAGCGGCGACGCGATCACCGGCACGTCCGATGCCCGGATCAGGTCCATGATGCTCTCGTGGGGTCTCAACGCCCCCGCCAGCACGATCCCTGACACCAGCTTGCCCGACTTCCGGCCCTCCTCGTGGGGATGCAGTGAACTGGTCGAAAGCGCCGCGAGGATGATGTCTTCCCGGTCGCCCGGCGTGATGACGAGCGTGCCCTGCCGCAACTCCTCGACGATGTGCCCCGAACTCATCGCCCCGATGATCACATGGCCAACCCGCCGCCGCACATCCCCGGGCGCGTGGAGAAAATGCCCGCCGATGGTCTCGGCAATCTGGGTCAATTCCGGCGCGGCGAGCACGCGCACATCGGGGATCGTGCCGATCAGATCGATCCCCAGCCGCGCCAACCCCCGCCGCCCGAAGTCCTCGATGTAGGCTTTCTTTTCCGGCAGGACCTTGTTGAGGATCACCCCCACGATCTCCACCCCCTCGCGGTCGAAAAGCGCCTTGTTGAGCGCCACCTCGTCAATCGGCTTGCCGATGCCGCCGCCGCTGACGATCACCACTTTCGCCCCGAGCAGCTTGGCGACCCGCGCGTTCGACAGGTCGAACACGCTGCCCACCCCGGCGTGGCCCGTGCCCTCGATGATGACGAACTCCTTTTCCCAGGCCGCCCGGTCGAACGAATTCCGCAGCCGCTTGACGAGGTGGTCGTTGTTGGCGTGCTCGATGTATTTGCGGGTGAAATCCGGCTCGACGGCGATGGGGCTCATGTCTTCGAGGGGCACCTGCACGTGGAAGGTTTTGTCCATGAGGACGGTGTCCTCGTCGATCTGTTTGCCCTCGATCTCGACGAACCGCTGGCCCACCGGCTTGATGTAGCCGATGCGCCCGAGCCGTTTCTTGAACGCGGCGAACAGTCCCAGCGCGGTGGTCGTTTTGCCGTCGTTCTGGCGGGTGGCGGCGACGAACAGGCGCGGGGTGACGGAATTCATAGAAGGATTACCTGTCGGCGGAAAGGGTCCGCAGCTTACGCAGATTTTCGCAGATTGGGAAAGGAAGCAGGAAAAATACCTTGGCCTCTTTCTCCGATCTGCGAAAATCTGCGCAAGCTGCGGAAAATTCCGATTTTGTCACGATCCGAGGGTATTAGCTTCTCAATCCCGATAGAGCGTATGGTATTCGATGGCTTGCAGTCCGACGATGGCCGCGACGCCCAGGATGGACTCACTGGTGGCACCGCGCGACATGTCCGCCGCGGGTTTGGACAGCCCGAGCAGGATCTGCCCATAGGAGCGCGCGTTGGCGAGGTACTGCACCAGTTTGAGGGCGATGTTGCCGCTGTTCAGGTCGGGAAACACGAGCACGTTGGCCTGCCCGGCCACGAGGCTGTCCGGGGCCTTGCGGGTGGCGAGGATCGGGTCGAGCGCGGTGTCGGCCTGCATCTCGCCGTCGATTTCGATGTCCACGACGCCGGTTTCCTCGCCCGCCGCGATGGCCCGCTCCTCGACCTTCTGCCGCGCCAACGCCACGGCGGCGGCGACCCGCTTGGCGGCCGCCGAGTTGGAACTGCCCTTGGTCGAGAAGCTCAGCAGCGCCACGCGCGCCCGGGTGTCGCGCAAACGGCAGTGCAGGTTGCTCGTGTGCACGGCGATGGTGGCGAGTTGCTCGACGGTCGGCTCCGGGATCACCGCGCCGTCCGCGAAAAAGAGCACGCCGTCGTCGCCCACGGGTCGGTCGGGCAGTTCCATGATCATGCAGCCGAACACCGTGCGCACCTCGGGCAGCGGCTTGAGGATTTGCAGCAGCGGGCGCAGCAGTCCGCTGGAATACTCGCCCGCGCCGCCCACCAGCCCGTCGGCCAGCCCGTACTGAATCATCATCGCGCCGAAGTAATTCGGGTTGACCATGACCTGGCGCGAGTCGTCCACGCCGAATTTCTTGTAGCGGTCCAACTGTTCGAGCCGTTCGCAAAAGGTGGGCAGCTCGACGGAATTGGCCGGGTCGATGATGCCGACCTTGGGGTGCTTGAGGTTGATGCCCTCGCCCTTGGCGACGCTTTCGATGGTGTCGCGGTTGCCCAGGAGGATGGCCGCGCCGAGCTTGCGCCGGGCGTACTCGGCGGCGGCGTGCATGGTGCGCGGCTCGGCCCCTTCGGGGAAGACGATGCGCTTGGGGTTGCGAGCCAGCTTTTCAAAAACGGTGTCGATGAAAGACATTGCAGAAAGGATGAAGGATGAAGGATGAAGGATGAAGGCAGAGAAGACAACCCGATACCTCAGCCTTCTCCGATTCTCCGCCCTCGGCCTTCATCCTTCATCCTTTGCCTTTCTCCGATTACCATCTGCATACCCCGCTCTGCCATCACGCGGTCGGCGAACCGTTGGAGTACGTCGCCGCCGCCCAGGCGCGCGGGTTGTCGGAAATCGGCTTTTCCGACCATTCGCCGATGCCTGGCCCCGAGCCATTCGACGACTGGCGCATGTCCCGCGCCGACCTGCCGCGCTACGTGGACATGATCCTCGCCGCCCGGGAAGCCGCCGCGCCATTTCCCGTCCGGCTGGGGCTGGAATGCGATTTCATCGCCGGACAGGAAGCCTGGATCGAGGAACTCGCCGCCGCCGCGCCCTGGGATTACCTCATCGGCAGCGTGCATTACCTCGCGCCTGGCTGGGACGTGGAC
>CAXUHC010000275.1:0-5160 GCA_964250705.1 uncultured Chthoniobacterales bacterium
CGGGATCTTGGGTGTTGCCGGCGCAGGGCACCATGTAGGAGGCGCTCGGGCTGTCGTCGCCCGTGGAGGGGACGAAGCGCGGGGCCAGGGTGTACGTTTCGATGCCTGTCCCGAAGTCGCTTCCCGCGTTGAAATGAATCGCCACGAAGATGCCGTCACGGAATCGGTTGGCGAACGCCGCGCGTTCTTCCAGCGGCACAAAAGTGTCGTCCGAGCGGGTCATCTGCACGTTGAGCCCGCGCTTTTGTAACAGCGCGCGCAGCCGCAGCCCGACGTCCAGCGCGAAATCTTTCTCGTTGCCGTAGACGCTCGTTGCGCCGTGATCGTAGCCGCCGTGCCCCGGATCGATGATGACCGTGCGGACGGTGCTCGCCCCCCGGATGCGGTTCGGCCGCAGGATCGGCTCGACGAGCTTGGTCAGGTCGAGCCGGGAAAGCAGGATGTCGCCGTCCTTCTCGACCAGATCGGCGATCATGATGACTTTGATGCCGTTGATGATGAGTTCCTTCGAGCCGATGTCACCCTTGATGGTCGTGCCCGGGCCTTGCAGCGTCACCGCTTTGCCCTCGCCGCGGCCGTATTGCAGATGGTAAAACTGGGCGACGTTGCGCATCGTCAGGTACTCGCCGTTGCCGTACTTGACGATGGTCCAGGAATTGTCCGCCCGCGCCGCCGGGGCCGCCGCCAGCAACATCCCGCCCGCCACCGCCAGACAGAGCAAGGCGAGTCTCATCGAGAAGGGGCGGTGGGACATATGGCGGACCGAGCGTGAAGGCTTCAGAGGCGACTGACAAGCAAATTCCGTGCAGCTACCCGGCGGTTGGCGAGCCAAAATGCGAGGTAAACGAATGAATCTACCGCCACTTAGAGCGGCCACGGCCCTCCGGCGTTCATCGGCCCCGTCATTTAGAAAACGGATTTGGCCGGTTCCCTGGTCGGCGTGGCATACAGGGTGACCCCTTCGTTGCGTTCGGCGAAGTACCGGAGCGACCACTCGCTCGGGAACAGGAGCACGGGTTGTTTGTCGCTGTCGTCGGCGACCGCCGCGCCCGTCGGCAGCTTCAGTTCTGCCACGCGGTCCGCCGGAAAATCCTCCGGCAGCCAGCGGACCCGGTCCCAACTCGCGGTTTCCAGCCGGGATTCCGCCCCGTACTCGCTTTGCAACCGGTACTGCACCACCTCGAACTGGAGCGGGCCCACCGCCGCCAGCAGCGGGACGTTGGCCACCGAGTTACGCAGGTTGAACACCTGGATCACGCCTTCCTGCAAAAGCTGCTCCAGCCCCTGCCGGAACTGCTTGTATTTCGCCGTCTGCGGATTGCGCAAATACGCGAAGCATTCCGGCGCGAACCGGGGAATCTCGTCGTAAACAAAGCTGTCCTGCTCGCTGAGCGTGTCGCCGATCCCGAACGCGTCGTGGCCCACCAGCCCCACGATGTCGCCGGGGAACGCCTCGTCGACGATCTCGCGCTCCTGGGCGAACAGCTTCTGCGGCGAGGATAGCCGCACCTTCTTGCCCGTGCGCAGGTGCGTCACGACCATGTCGCGCTCGAACCGGCCCGAACACACCCGCACGAACGCGATGCGGTCGCGGTGGCGCGGGTCCATGTTGGCCTGGATTTTGAAGACGAAGCCGGAAAAAGTCGGGTCGGTCGGCGCCAGGAAGGTCGAGGGTGCGTCGATGGCTTCCGGTTTGCGGACTTCGCGCTCGCCCTCGCGCAAGGGGCGGGGCAGCACCCACCGCCCGGCGGGCTGCGCGGAATATTTGAGAAAGCCGTCGAGCAGGAGCTGCACGCCGAAATTGTTCGCCGCGCTGCCGAAGAACACCGGCGAAAGCTCGCCCCGGAGCACCGCCTCGGGATCAAACGCCGCGCCCGCCATTTCCAGCATCTCGATCTCCTCGCGCGTTTTGGCGAAGGTCGCCTCGTCGAGCCGTTCGCGGACCACCGGCGAATCCAGGTCGCTGATCTCCAGCGGCGCGCGGTAGGCCCCGCCGACCGTACGCTCGAACAGGTGCACCTGCTTGTCGAAGCGGTCGAACACCCCGCGAAAATCCGGCCCCAGGCCGAGCGGGTAATTCATCGGGCAGGTCGCCATCCCGAGCACGCTTTCGAGTTCGTCGAGCAGGTCGAGCGGTTCCCGCGCGGGCCGGTCGAGCTTGTTCATGAAGGTGAAAATCGGCACGCCCCGCCGCTTGCACACCTCGAAGAGCTTGCGCGTCTGCGTCTCGATGCCCTTGCCCGCGTCGATGACCATGATGGCGGCGTCGACGGCGGTCAGCACGCGGTAGGTGTCCTCGGAGAAGTCCTGGTGCCCCGGGGTGTCGAGCAGGTTGACCCGGTAACCCGAGTAGTCGAATTGCAGCACGGTGGACGACACCGAGATGCCGCGCTGCTTTTCGAGTTCCATCCAGTCGCTCGTGGTGGCGCGCTGCTTGCGCCGGGCGGTGACGCTGCCCGCGAGCTGCACCGCGCCGCCGTAGAGGAGCAGCTTTTCGGTGAGCGTGGTCTTGCCGGCGTCCGGGTGGCTGATGATGGCGAACGTGCGCCGGCGGGCAATTTCTTGGTCGAGAGGAACGGTCACGGCAGGTCGGAGTAAACGGTCAGGCCGGGGACAACAGCAAA
Organism: uncultured Chthoniobacterales bacterium; assembly: GCA_964250705.1. Taxonomy (GTDB): domain Bacteria; phylum Verrucomicrobiota; class Verrucomicrobiia; order Chthoniobacterales; family SZAS-18; genus CAHJWO01. The sequence goes on from CAXUHC010000275.1 coordinate 2,625, forward strand.
GTCACTGTCGTGCGTCACCAGGGGGATATCCGCCTCTAAAGCACAGACAGCGATGATCACGTCCGTGAGTTGGATGCGCCTGCCGCGACGTTCCAGCAACCAAGCGAGTTCGGCAACCGCATCCCAGACCTTGGCAGTGATGGGAATATCCTCCATCGCGCCAAAAAGCTTTAGGGTTTCCTCCTTCCCTGCCTGAAATTTCGCTCCACGCAACACTTCTGCCTTTACTACCCCGCAAGTTTGTATATTGCCCGCCAGGATATGGGGCTTTAGGATTGCAGCCGGGTTCTTTCTTTGCCTCGTCCAGCGGATGAATACGCTCGAGTCGATCAAAAGGTTGGAGCTAATCGGCATCGTGATGAAGAGGCTCTGCCGCCATTGCATTCAGAGTGTCAAGCTCGCCCTCCGAATATTGTACATTCGCCGCCCATGCTTCATCTGAAAGGGGATTGGTGTAGAGCTTTTTCACCAGCAGCGCTTTGCGTTCGCTCTCTGCGATAACGAACTCAATAGTGAATTCCAAGGATTCGAAGCCGCGAATCTCCATGATGTTCTGCAGTCTAATCACTGCTTCGTCACTCAATATAATGGTTGGCTTCATTGTGAGAAAGTTTAGGCGTCGACAGACAGACTACTCTCGTCTGATTTGATGGACAACCCAAACCCTTTGTCGACGCTCGGTCGAGGCTTCACCGTTCGGTCTCCGGGTCGGGAATCCGGTTGAACGCGATCCGCAGCGGCGTGTAATCCACCGCCCCGTGCGCCCCGGCGAAGTACACGGTGTTCTTGCCTCTTTGGAGGTTGAGATCATCCACTGCCTCCAGCAGCGCCCGGCGGCGCTCGCCCCGCTCGCGCTCGAACAGCGAGGGCACCGCGTTCCCCTCGTCGTTGAGTTCCAGAAAATTGATGCCCACCGCCAGCGGCACCGACCGGCGGCCCATCCGCCGCCGCGCCCACAGCATTTCCAGGGTCCGCAACAACTCCAACACATCCTGCGTCGGGTTGAACTTGATTTCGTCGCTCCAGTTCGCTTGTCCGCCCACGTATTTGACGAAAATGCTCATCCGGGCCGTGACGCAACCGCCGCGGCGCAACCGCATGGCGGCTTTCTGGGCCAGCCGGTGCAGCACGCTGCGCGCGCCTTTTTCGGTCCGCAACTCCGGCGGCAGGACGTGACTGTGCCCGAGGGTGCGCTGCTCTGTCGGGTGACGCCGGGCAGCTTCCTGTCCATGCAATGCGGCGTGGTAAAAATTCCCCTCCACGCTTCCCCAGATGTCGTGCAGCCTGCCACGGGAAGCCGCGCAAAGCTCCGCCACCGACTGGATGAAGTTCGCGCGCAGACGGGCCTCCATGTTTTGACCGATCCCGTAGAGGTCGCGCAACTCCAGCGGGTGCAGAATCTCCGGCAAATCCTCCGGGCGGATCACTACCAGCCCGTCGGGCTTCTGCATGTCGGACGCCGTTTTCGCCAGAAACTTGTTGGGCGCGATGCCGATGGAACAGGTCAGAATCGGGCTGACCCGTGCAGACAGGGCGATCTTGATCTGCCGGGCCAACTCGCGCGCGGGCGCTTCCTGCACCCATTCGCCCCAGAGTTGGCAATGGACCTCGTCGATGGATTGCGGGTGTGGTTCGACCCCGCAGTCACGGATGACCTCGTTCAATGCTCGCTGGTGGGCGATGTACGGCTCGGGACGCGCTTCGATCACCCGCAAGCCCGAGCACAATCGCCGCGCTTCGTGGACCGGCGTGCCGGTCTTGATGCCGAACGGTTTGGCCTCGCGGCTGGCGGCGATGCAGCAGGTAGTTTCCGCCAGGAGCGGGACCACCACCACCGGCTTGCCACGCAACTCCGGTCGGTCCGCCTGTTCGCACGAGGCGAAGAAGGAGTTGAAATCGATGAACATCGAGTGGAGAAACCCTTTCTTCATTTACTTGACAAAATTTCATATCCATGCAAAGGTCAAGAAAATAGTTTGTTCATCTCTTTCGACCGTCGTTGACGGGACACTGGCTTTTCACGGGCTGCGTATTATCTTCCGAGTTCTTTTTGATGGACCCGATCTCCGAAATCCCCAAGGCCTACGAGCCCGCCGCCGTGGAAGCCAAATGGCAGACCGCCTGGCTCGAAGCCGGTTGTTTTACCGCCGATCCCAAACGCGTGTCGGCGGTGCGCCCGGCGTTTTCCATCGTCATCCCGCCGCCGAACATCACCGGCGTCCTGACCCTCGGGCACGTTCTCAACAACACGATCCAGGACATTCTCGCCCGGCGAGCCCGCCAGACCGGCCACGAAGTGCTCTGGCTGCCCGGCACCGACCACGCGGGGTTGGCCACGCAGAACGCCGTGGAAAAAGCGCTCGGCAAGGAAGAAAAGCTCAACCGCCACGACCTGGGCCGCGAGGAATTCCTGCGCCGGACCTGGGAATGGCGCGAAAAGCACGGGCGCATCATCATCGAGCAGCTCAAAAAGCTCGGCTGTTCACTGGACTGGTCGCGGGAGCGTTTTACCCTCGACGCGCCCTACGCCGCCGCG
>CAXUHC010000276.1:0-435 GCA_964250705.1 uncultured Chthoniobacterales bacterium
GGAGGTTTCGGAGATCGGCAGGATCAGGTCCGCACCGGACAGGTCGCGCAGGTACCGGGCGTGGGTTTCCGCCGCGCCCGGTGGGACGAGATCGGGCCGGTCCACCGGGATCGTGTCGTAAAAAATCACCGCCAGCCGCCAGCCGCGCCGGTGGACGTAATCGACCAGTTGCGCCGCCCGGCCTTTATACATCAATTCGGCCAACAGGACCCAGGTGCCCGGCGGGGCCGTGCGGTGGAGCGGATGGCCGTGCAGCGGCAGGAACTTGCTCTGGAAGCCGGTGCGCAGCCAGGGCCACCAAGACTGCGGGTGCCGCCAGAGCAGCGCGGCGCTGAGCCCGGCGGCGGGGTCGCGCAGACCCTCCGCGCCCGGCCCGAGTTCGAGTTCCGGCGGCAGCGGACGCAACCAGCAGCGGCGGGCGTTCCAGATCACCGG
>CAXUHC010000276.1:445-5156 GCA_964250705.1 uncultured Chthoniobacterales bacterium
CGAACGCGGCGGCCAGCGAACGCACCACCGTCTGGATGCCCGAGCGGGCGGGGTTGCGCGCCGTGTCGCCAGCCACCAGGAAAACGGGGGGCGGAGAGGATGAAGGATGAAGGATGAAGGTTGAAGGCGGAGACGGAGACGGAACAGTGGCCGCTTCTTTTCCGCCTTCAACCTTCATCCTTCATCCTTCATCCTCTCCTTCATTGCGCCAACTGGCTTTCCACCGAGTTCACGTCGAAGCCCACCGGCAGATTCACCTTCGGCACGCCCTTGAGCGTGAAGTTGAGCAACACGCCGTAGTCGCTCACGCCGTTGTTGTTGCGCACCGTCACGCCGAACGACGCCACGAAGCTGCTCAGGTCCCGGTACAGCGTGTAGCTCTGTGCTTGCAGGAGGTGCGCGGCAAATTCGTACCGCTCCGAAAACCCCGCCGACCAGTTGTCGTCGAAGCGGTAGTACGCGTTGAACTGGAGCAGGCTGCTGTTCGGAAAGAACGGGTTGTTGTCCAGGTAGCGGTGCGAGACCGTTAGATCCAATTCGCGGGTCGCCTGGAACTGGACCGACGTATCCACCTCGGTAAACCCTTTCTTGCCGTTGAACACCGGCAACTGCGCGTCGATCACCACGTTTACCCACGGCAGCGGACGGAACGTCAACTGGTTGAATAAATTGGACACCCGGGAACCGGTATTGGCAAAGGTCGCGTCGTTGTCGGGCTGGTAGAGGTTGACCTGAAAGAACGTGTCCAGTTCCAGCCAATTGAAGGTGAGCGCGTCGCGCTTGGTTTGCAGGCGGTTGCGCACCCCCATGCGCACGGCGCTGGTCTCGTCGATGGTGTCGATGGAATTGAACTGCGGGAAGTCGATGGGTTGCAACTGCGTGGTCGGCAGCAGGCGGTCGAACTGGAGCAGCTTGCGCGAACCCTGGCCGAAATCCTCGACGAAGGAAAGGTCGGCGTAGGGCTGGATGACGTGCTGGATCTTGTCCAACCCGAGCGCGCGGCTCTCGACGCCGTCGTAGACGTGCGAGAGCTTGAAGGAGCCTTCCATGCCGACGTTGACCACCGGGCGGAAAATGCCGTCGCCGGGCTTGAACGCCCGGACCTGGTTGATGAGATCCTGCTGCGCCTTGAGCTGCGCGGCGTTGGCGTTGGCGGGGTTGAAGGAGACGAGCGCCACGTCGGAGGTGTCGGTGGCGTACTGGAGATTATACGCGGACGTGTTGTCCGGGGCGGAGGCCGTGTAGTACGTCGCGCGCAGTCCCACGCGCGGCACGAGGTTGAGCCAGCCAAAGAGCGTTTCGGGAGCGGTAAACTGGTGAAACGTGTCGAGCCGGTACGCGCTGTAGTTCGGCAGGACCGTCGAATCGTCGAAGGAGCGGCGCAGGTACACGCCGCTGTTTTCGCTCTGCCAGAACACGCCGCTCTTGCCCAGCGGCAGGCGCGGCACGTCGAGCGAGAGGTCGGGCAGACGCTGCGTGGAATCGAAGAAGGGGTTCGCCTGGAAGCGCGCCGAGAGCGTCGTGATGAACGTCGGTTGGTAAAACGCGAGGCTGACGACGTTGTCGGGGTTGGGGTTCTTGGTGAATTCTCCCTCGTAGAAGTCCTGGAGCAGGTAGCGGTCGCTCAGCTTGTCGATGTCGGCCTTGAAGAACAGGTCGTCGGTGAAAAAGCTGTAGTTCGTGAGCTTGATCCGGTAGCGGTTGGGATCGACGGGCGCGCGGTCGAGCGAGGTGCGGTTGAGGTCGGGGTGATCGTCCTTGATGCCGTAGAGGCTGAGCATCGTCGCTTCGGAGCGGCGGACCTGCCGGGAAAGCGCCTCGCCGGTGAGCGCGAGGCCGCCGCGGGTGGTGGTGCCGTCGTCGGTCGTGGCGGCGGCGTCCGCGTTGGCCGCGTTGTTGGGCGAGGGGGCGAGGTTGGCGTTGGGATTGTTGTTGCCGGAGCGCGTGGGGGTCGCGGGCAGGACTGCGGCGACGCCGGGATCGTCGTCGCTGGCGTAGGGAGTGATCTCGCCGCCGCCGGGCGGGTTCTTCTTTTTCTTGTTGGGCTTGTACTCGAAGGTGAGTCCGCCGGCGACGCCGCGCGAGGAGCGGTAATCCAGCCGCAGGAGGCCGGTGATGTGTTCGGCGACGGGAAACGTGATGCCCGTGAGCAGGTACGCCCCGTAGGTGCTGGTGTAGCCGGGGGTGAGCCGGTAGCCGCTCTGCTGGTCGAGCGACTGGTAGAAGTACGGGAAATAGAAGACGGGCGTCGCGCCGATGTAGAGCGTCGCGCCGATGTAGATGACGCGGTTGTCCGGGTAGATGCGCACGCGGCGCGCGTTGAGGTGGAAATCCGGCTGCGACGAGTCGTCGGTGGTGAAGCGGGAGTTGCGCAGGTTGTATTGCAGGCCCTGGCCGGGCGAGAACACCCCGACCGAACTGAACTCGTAGGGTCCGCGCTCACCGCTGAAATCCACCGCGCGGATGGCCTTGGTGTTGAAATTGTAGATGGCCCGCTCGGCGACGATGTTGGTGTCGTTGCGGTAGATGCGGACATTGCCGGTGAGGATGCCCTCGTGGGTGTCGGCGTTGTAGTCGGCCTCGTCGCAATAGATGCTGGCGTCGTTGGTGACGATGTTGACCCCGCCGGTGAAGGTGGCCACGCGTCCGGCGGACGTGTTGGAGTAGGTCACGCCGCCGTTGTTGATGATGTCGATGGGACCCTGCTCGGCCTTCTGGACGATCCCGGCGTTGCCGCCCAGGACCGCGCCCTGCGAGGCGCCGGTCCCCCCGGTGCCGGCGGCCAGCGGGTGACCCGCGCCGGGCGAGGGCGGCAGCGACTGGTCGGTCGCCGAGGTGTGCGGATCGCCGCTCTGGTCGCCGTCCTGCGCCCGGGCCGGGGAAAGCAGACCGCACGCGGCGACCGCGACCGCCAGGGCCGGCGCCAACCAGAAATGCGAGGAGGGTTTCACGCTTGGTCCTTTAGTCCCCGTAGCCCTGCGGGTGGCGCGTGTGCCAAGCCCAGGCGCTGCCGATGATGTCGTCGAGCGACTGATAGCGCGGTTTCCAGCCGAGTTCCGCCTGGATTTTGCCCGACGCGGCCACGAGCCGGGGTGGATCGCCGGGACGGCGGGGTTTTTCGACCACGGGGATGGCGTGGCCCGTCACGCGGCGGCAGCACTCGACGACTTCCGCAACACTGTTGCCGCCGCCGGTGCCCAGGTTGTAAAACTCGCTCTTTTCCGAGCCGAGCGCGAGGATGTGCGCCTGCGCGAGATCGACGATGTGGATGTAGTCGCGGATGCAGGTGCCGTCGGGCGTTTCGTAGTCGGTGCCGTAGATTTCGGCGTGGGGCTTCTGGCCGAGGGCGACCTGGAGGACATTCGGGATCAGGTGGGTCTCGATCCGGTGATCCTCGCCGAACTTCCCGGTGGCTCCGGCGGCGTTGAAATAACGCAGGGCGACGAACTTCAGGCCGTGGATCGTGTCGTACCAGCGCAGGATTTTCTCGAAGATGAGCTTGGATTCGCCGTAGGGATTGATCGGATGCTGCGGCAGGGATTCGTCCATCGGGAGGCGCTCGGGCGGGCCGAAGGTGGCACAGGTCGAGGAGAACACCAGACGTTTGACCCCGGCGGCGACCATGGCGTCGAGCAGGTTGAGACCGCCGCCGACGTTGTTATGGAAGTATTTCGACGGATTGGTCATGGACTCGCCGACCAGCGCGTTGGCGGCGAAGTGCATGACGGCGTCGGGTTTGGCGCTGGCGAGCGCGGGGCCGATGGATTGCGGGTCGTTGAGGTCGCCTGCGAGGAAAGCGGCGCGGGGATCGACGGCACGGCGGTGGCCCTCGGTGAGGTTGTCGAAAACCGCGACGCCGAAGCCGCGGTCAAGGAGCTGCTCGACGCAGATGCTGCCGATGTAGCCAGCGCCTCCGGTGACGAAAATATTCATGTGTAGCGCAGGACGTTAACCGGGGTTCGGCTTGCAATCCAAGCGGAAAATATGGGGTGTCCGTGTCGTGATGGGGAGACCGGAATTTTAACGCGGAGGACGCGGAGAAAAGACAGGAGGTTCGCAGAGAGGAAGAGGAGGACGGGGTTTAAAATTTTTTCCCTGTTTTCTCTTCTCTGCGTTCCTCGTTCCGCTCTCTGCGTCCTCCACATTAAATTTCCGCGCTCCCCTTGAACGCGCACAGCCCCCGCTTTTTCGCCGCCGCCGCGAACGCGAAGAACTCCGTTGCCGCTGCACCCCACACCCTCTCTTTCGCGGCCTCCAACGCCTGCGACACGTTCCGCCCGCTCGCGTAAAGCAGCTTGAACGCCGCCTTGATTTCCGCGCGTTCTCCCGGCGTAAACCCGCCCCGCCGCAAGCCCACCACGTTCAACCCGAACACCTGGTTGCGTTCCGCTCCCAGCACGAACGGCGGCACGTCCTTGGAAAATGCGCTCAATCCTTGGATCATCGCCCCCTGCCCGACCCGCACGAACTGGTGGAACACGCTGCCCCCGCCCACGAAGACGCGGTCGCCGATCTCCACGTAGCCGCCCAGCAAAACGTGGTTGGCGATCACCACGTCGTCGCCTACCCGCGCGTTGTGCCCGAGGTGCGCCCCGGCCATCAATAAACATCGCGCCCCGAGGCGCGTGGACGTCCCCGGCTTCGTGCCCCGGTGGATCGTGCAGTGCTCGCGAATTTGCGTCCGGTCGCCGACCTCGACTCCGCTGTCGGT
>CAXUHC010000277.1:0-3312 GCA_964250705.1 uncultured Chthoniobacterales bacterium
TTCGTCTGCGGCCTCATCGCCCACCGTGCCGCTCTATTATTCGGATAGGCACTTATCCAATCGAGACGCGATCTGATTCGCGTGGTTGCCTCGCGCCGTGCAGTTCGTGAGCAGCGGCAATCGCCAACGAGACGGCCACGTCGGAGTTCATGTGTTCCCATTGCCCCCAGCGGCCCAGTGGATAGATGCCGTTCGCCGCCGCCCAGGTTTTGATGGTTTCCACCGCCTGCGGCTTGTCGAGCGTGTTGACCGGGTAGGCGTAGGGATTGTGATGGCGGAAGGCCCCGCTTTGTTCGGGCGAACGAGCGGAGTTCGTTTCCGTCCAGTAGCCGCGAGCACCGGTGCAGAAATTCGAGCGCAAGAGCAGCCGGTGGAAACTCTTCGATTCGTCGGGATCGTAGGTCCAGTGGGAATCCGACGGCAGCGTTTCGGCGTGGTAATCCACGTCGATGGGCACCTGGACGAGCTTGCCGATGGCGGCGCGGACTTCTGCGGGCAGCGGACCGGCCGCGGTCCAGAACGTCCAGGGGATCGAATTGACGATGTGCTCCCCCTGGTAGCGGTTATTCACAGTCCGGGCGGCGGCATCAACGGTTTTCAGCGCTTCGCCGAGGTGGAGCTTGCCGCCGAGCGCGTCGCCCATGCGCCGCCAGACCTCGCCGTATCCGTATTCCTTGGGGTAGAGAAAAGTGCCGTGCGCGGGCAACGCGCCGAGCATCCGGTGTTCCAGGCAGCTTTGCAGCGTTTCCCGGAACGACACATCAGGCAGCTTGTAGAGCCAGTAGGTGCCGAGCAGATTCGGGTCCATCGACCAGATTTTGCGGTTGTACGGCAGCATGTATTCCCGGGCAATGCAGTCGCCAAGCTTCCAGGTAATCCAGTCCGCAAAGGTCTCGGGCGGCGGCGCGCCGAGCACGCTCCCGGCTCTGGCGATGGATGCGAGGAAGTCGATCTGGTCGGCGACCGGGAGCTGCCACAGGTTACCCTCCAACGGATGATCGAGTTCCATGCCGCGAAGGCGAATTTTGGAGACGCGCCGGTGTTCCCGCCATTCCTCGCGCGGCATGAAGCGGAACACCAGCGCGAGCACTTCCGGGCGTTTGAGATCGAGAAAATGGCCGCCGCCGATGTCAAGGGGCTTGCCGTCCACCTCCACGCTGCGGCACAGGCCGCCTGCTTCGGTCTCCTTTTCCAGCACGATAAAGGATTCTTCACCCAACAGGCGCAACGTGTGGGCGAAGGCGAGGCCGGAAGGGCCCGCGCCGAGGATGATATATTTATACCGTTCCACGCCGGTGGCTCCTCAATTGCGGATCGTGACCGACGAGGCGCCGCTCCGGTCGTGAAACTGCTGATCGACAATCAGACCGTCCCTGATCGTATGCACCCAGTCGCACGCCTCGGCGATGGCCGGATTGTGCGTGACGAGCAGAAGCGCCTTGTTGCGGCTGTGGACCAGATCGGTCAGCAGGGAGAAAACGCGGTCGGAATTGGCGGTGTCGAGGTTGCCGGTGGGTTCGTCGGCGAGGATCACCTGGGGGTCGTTGGCGAGCGCCCGGGCGATGGCGACCCGTTGTTGTTCGCCGCCGCTCAGGTGGCGGCTGGGTCGGTTCGCCTTGCCGCCCAGGCCCACCGCGTCGAGCAACTCCGCCGCGCGGTCGCGCATCTCGTTTTCGCTCAGGCGGCCAAGCTGGCGCATCGGAATCATCAGGTTTTCGAGGGCGGTGAAGTCCTGGAGGAGGAAGTGAAACTGGAAGATGAAGCCCAACAAGGCGTTGCGTTGGCGCGAAAGTTCGTCGTCGGGCAGGTCTGACACCGGCTGCCCGCTGATGACCAGCCGCCCGGCGTCGGGTCGGTCCAGCAACCCGAGAATATAAAGGAGGGTGCTCTTGCCGCAGCCCGATGGTCCGACGACCGCGTGGACGTGCCCGCGCTCCAGTTTCAGCGAGACGCCGCGCAGCACGTGCACGCGGGCTTCCGCCTCGCCTAGAAACCGCTCCAGATCGTCGCATTGCAGGCAAACATTGTCTGCCGCAGCGGCGCGGTGACTCGTAGATGGGTCCGGAGGATTCATTGCCCGGAGCCGCGCAGGATGTCCACCGGCGCGAGGTTGGCCGCGCGGCGCGCGGGGAAGTAACTTGCCGTGATCACCGCGAAGAAGGCGATCAACGCGGCATAGTAATAATGCTCGGGCCGCCAGGCCACGATAAAACGGTCCGTGTAGAGGATGCCGCGCACCTTGATCGGGATCTGCGAGAGACCATAAGTAATCAGCGCCCCGAAGCCCGCGCCGAGCAGCGATCCCAGGAAGGCGATGATGAAGCCCTGAAACACGAAAATCACCGTGATGTCGAACCGGCGATAGCCCATTGAGCGCAGGATCGCGATCTCGCGCACCTTGTCCAGCACCGTCATGGTCAGCGTGTTGAAGATCAACACGCCCGCGAGCAGAATGATCAGGCTCACGGTGATGCCCGCCGAGAGCCGCAGCACGCTGAACACTTGCAGGTTCCCCGCCTCGCGTTCCTGCCAGGAGCGCGACCGGTGGCCGAAAAGCCGCTCGAAATGCTGCGCCAGCGCGGGTGCGCGGTCCGGGTCGCGCAGCGTGACGATGATCTGAGAAACCAGCGACGGTTTTTCCAGAAGCGACTGCGCCAGGCGAGTGTTCACGTAGCCGCGGCGTTCATCGATGATATTGTTGCCGCTGCGGAAAATGGCGCAAAGGTTCATCACCTTGCGCTGCGTGCCGTTGCCGACCAGCGTGACGTTGTCGCCCACCTTGAGTTGCATCTTATCGGCGAGCAGCGAGCCGAGGATCAGCCCGTCGGGCCGGATGCGGTAGGTCTCGATCCGGCCCGCGATGATTTGTTCACCCAACGCCGTCGCGCGGAGTTGCTGATCGAGGTCAATCCCCTGAAGGTTGACGACCTCGGTCTGGAAGTCGCCCCGCGCACTGACGTTGCCAAGCACAATCGGCGCACAGGCGATCACGTTGGAAAATTGCCGCGCCACGCGCATGATCTCGGCCGCGTCGGTGATGCCTTCGTAGTATTTGCGCCGCTGCACGCCGCCGAGCAATTTACCCTCGTTGGCGGTGTTGAAATTCGTGTAGCGCTCCTGGAAGCGGTCGCTGATGACGATGGCCCCGGACGTGCCCAGAATCGTCTTGATAAAATATTGTTGAAACCCCTGCGTCTGGGCCTGGGTGCAGATGAAAAATGCCACGCCGAAGATCACGCCCAACAAGCTGAAAATCAGCGAGCGTTTGCGGCTTACGGTAAAGCGCAGACCAATGTGCAGGGCGGGACGCAA
>CAXUHC010000277.1:3322-5116 GCA_964250705.1 uncultured Chthoniobacterales bacterium
GATGAAGGATGAAGGATGAAGGATGAAGACGGAGGGGACGGAAGCCGCCGCTCACCTCTTTGCCTTGGCGGTCTTGACCTTGACCGGACGCACGCGCTGGCCGGGGTGAAAAGCGTCTTGGTCCTCGACGATCACCATGTCGCCTTCGCTGAGGCCGCTGACGATTTCGGCGTAGTCCGCGCTCTTGAAGCCGATCTTCACCGTACGCTGTTCCACGATGCCGGCGTCGACGATAAACACCTGGTCGATATTTACCGCGCGTGCCGGGACGATGAGGGAGTTTTCCTTGCGGCCCACAGTAATGAGCATGTCACCCGTCAGTCCGTAAAGAAACGGGATGGAGGGTTTGTCATCCACGTCAAGCAGCACATAATAGCGTGAGCTGTTGCTCTCGGGACTTGGCGGGATGGCGGTGATCGTGGCGGTGTAATTCTTGCTGGCGGACGAATAGAGATGCAGCTCGGCCTTCATGCCGGTCTTGAGCGAACCGACGTCCTCCTCGTTGACCAACCCGGAGACGTACGTAGCCGAGGAGGCCACCGTAAAGAGCGCCTGGTTTGGGAGAACGTAGGCGTTGTCGTTGAAGTTGATGACGGTCACAATGCCATCGAAGGGTGCCACCACCCGCGTCCGGTTTAACTGGTCCTGGTAGGTTTTGAGCAGGTTGGCGGTCGCATCCTTGGCGCGCTGGAGTTCGAGCCTTTCATTTTCCACGGCGGTCGTGAGGGCGTTGACCTGGTTGGTGGCTGCATCGCGCTGGAGGTGGGGGACGGCATCGCCTTTCAACTTGGCAAAGGCATCGACCTGATCCTGCGCGGACCTGAGCGCTCCGGCGCTGCCCGGCCCGTTCTTTAGCCGGGAAACGGCCGAATCGTAGTCTGCCTGCGCCTGTTTGACGAGGCGTTCCACGTTCTCATCCGCCACGGTTGCCATGAGTTGGTCTTTCTTTACCGCCGCGCCCTGCGACGCGGCGACCGAGAACAAAGCCGGGTCGGTGTGCAGATACCCAGCGTTCTGCGCGAAAAGCGTCAGGCTGTTGCTGGCGGTGATCGTGAAGGTGCCGTAGACCGTGGCCACCGCCGGGCCGCGCTCGACGGGGGCGACCTCGGCCGGGGCGCGGTCGATGACGTTGACGTACACGTAGTAGCCGACGAGCATCAGCACGAAGAGGATGACCAGCAGGGCCGCCCAACGCAGAAAGTTGAACAGGGCGGCCTGGCGGCGCGGGTTGGGTCGTGGCGGGTTCACTTCTTGGCGGTTTGGGAAGGGTGGTCGTCCACAAATTGCAGATAGTTGCCGGTGATGCGGTCGAACTCGGCATGGGCGAGGCTCATTTCGAGCCTGGCGGCCAGCAGACCGGAGCGAATGGCGAGCAGCCCGCTCTGGGCGTTGAGGAATTCCAACTGCGAGTTGATTCCCTGGGCGACTCCGGTCTGGATGATGTTCAACGAATTCTGCGCGGCGTCTACGTTTCCGGTCAGACCCTCCACGTTGCTCCGGGCATCGGCGAGGCGGGCGCGTACGATGGCGAGATCGGGCGGGATATTGCGCTCAAGACGCGCGAGGACGGTGGCCACGGAGTCGCGCGCTGCTTCCCGCACGCGCACGCCGCCGCGCACGGTTCCCGTGTCGATCACACTCCAATCCTCCTGGATACCCGGGCGGATCTCGGTGACGCTGACCTGGTCGCTCGAGCGCACGGCGTTGGGTGTGTTGTTGCGCACGTTGGTCTGCGGGACGGCCTCGCCGTTGACGTAGAGGATGTCGTCCTTGATCTCGACCGCATCGCCGGCG
>CAXUHC010000278.1:0-5086 GCA_964250705.1 uncultured Chthoniobacterales bacterium
TGCCCTGCTCGCGCAGAAGCCGGTCGATGACCTTGCGCGTCGGGAGGTCCGGCTCGAAGGAAATAAATTTCTCTCCTTGGAGGTCTCGCAGGCTGACGCGCTGACGCTCGGCCAGCGGGTGCGACGGATGGCAGATGAGCACCAATTTATCGCGCCAGAAATCTTCGATGACCAGCCCGGTGCGCTTGGCCGGGAACGCCACCAGACCGAGGTCCGCGTTGCCTTCGAGCACCTCGTTGTAAACCTGCGCCGAACGCCGGTAATCAATCAACACTTCCACTTCCGGATAAATCGTCCGGAACTTCTTCAGAAAGGGGGGCAGTTCGTGAAGCCCGATGCTGTAGACCGTGGCGATGCGGAGCTGCCCGGCCACGACGTTTTGCAACTCGCGGATGCGGTCACCGAGATTGCCGTAAGTATAGAGAATTTCTTTGCTCGCTTCAAGAAAAGCACGCCCCTCCTGCGTCACGGAGAAATTCTTTTTCCCTCGTTCGATGAGACTGACCTCGTAGCGTTGCTCCAACGCGCGGATCTGTTGACTGACGGCACTCTGCGTGATCGAGTTCAGCGAGGCGGCCCGGGAAAAACTGGCCGTCTCGACCAAATCGCAAAAAACTTTAAAGGTTTCGATTTGCATCCAGCGAGGCCCTCAGCATAAGGAAAACTTATCGCGGGGTCAACCCATAAATTCTTTCTAATGCAATCCCTTATTGGATCGTGGGCCGAGGTGCGTGAGAAAATTGTCACGGCTGCGAAGAAATCCGGGCGCGCGCCCGAGGAAATCGAGTTGGTAGCCGTGTCCAAGACCCATGCACCGGAAGTGATTCAGGAGGTCGCGGACGCCGGCCAGAACGTGTTCGGCGAGAGCCGCGTACAGGAAGCCCGCGCAAAAATACCGCTCTTGCCGGGAAGGCTGCGATGGCATTTCATCGGGCATTTGCAGAAAAACAAAATTCGCGCGGCACTACCGCTCTTCGAGTTGTTTCACAGCGTTGATTCGCTGGAAATTGCCCGCCAGTTTCAACGCATCGCCGAAGAAGACGGGCAACGCCCCCGCGTTTTGCTGGAGGTCAACATCGCTGGGGAAGCGAGCAAATTTGGTTTCTCGCCCACGGTGATTGAGTCGCAGATAGACGAGGTTCTTGCACTTGACCGACTGGAGATCGTCGGATTGATGGGCATGGCACCTTTCGCCCCGGACCCGGAGCACTCCCGCTCGTATTTTGTCCAATTACGCGAGTTACGCGACCGCTTGCAGAAAGAACGCGGAATCGGCTTGCCGCAACTTTCGATGGGCATGAGCGGCGACTATCTGATCGCCATCGAGGAGGGAGCGACGCTGGTTCGGGTCGGCAGCGCGATTTTCGGCACACGCACAGGCAAAAAGTGGTCTCCGCCGGGCGAAATAGACTGAGATTCAAGCCGGTGCTGCCGGGTCGAGAAACTCGGTTTTCACCCATGCCAGGGCGGCGGCGCGGTCGGGGAACGCGCCTTCGAGTTGACGCGTTTGCACGGCTTCCAGAATTTCGCCGACCTTCGGCCCCGGTTTCAGACCGGACGCCAAGAGATCGTGACCTGTCACCATCGGTTTGGGGATCAGCGGTTCGTGGGCGAATTCGTCCTGCTTCCCGCGCAGAAAGGCGTGGTTGTCCAGGAAGCCGTGGCTGCCCAGGCAATCCACCCGGTGCAGTTCCATCTCGTCTTCGAAGCCGGGCCGCGCCATGAAGCGCTTGAGCTTGGCGACCCGCATTTGCGGCACGTCCTTGAAAGCCATGTGCTGACGGACCGCTTCCACGGTGAGGTCGATCACGGCGCGCGAAAAACGCAGACGCTCCATGACGCGGAGGGTCATATCCGCGCCGACATGCTCGTGGCCGTTGAAGCGGATGCGCCCGGCCGGGTCGACCTGCGCGGTTTTCGGCTTGCCGATGTCGTGCAGCAAGACCGCGAAAACGAGCGGCACGCTGACCGTCTCCGGCAGCAGCGAGAGCATCAGGCGCGTGTGGACGAACACGTCGCCCTCCGGGTGGAATTGCGGCGGCTGCTCGCAGCCCTTGCACGCGTCGAGTTCCGGCAGGGTCTGGCGCAGCAGGCTGCTGGCGTCGAGGAGGTCGAGCCCGCGCACCCGCGTCGAGGCGGTAAAGATTTTGACCAGTTCGTCCTGAATGCGCTCGGCGCTGACCACGCCGATTTCGCCAGCCTGCGCGCCGACCGCCGCCCAGGTCGCCGGGTCGACCTCGAAGCCGAGGCCGGCGGTGAAACGCACGGCGCGCAACAGCCGCAGCCGGTCTTCGCGGAAACGCGCCGCCGGGTCGCCGATGGCCCGCAGGACACGGTGCTCCAGGTCGGCCTGCCCGCCGACGTGGTCGATCACCCGATCGGCCACGGGATCAAAAAACATGCCGTTCACGGTGAAATCACGCCGCTCGGCGTCGCCTTGCGCCGTGGTGAAAGTCACGCCCTCGGGGTGGCGTCCGTCGATGTAGGCACCGTCCGCGCGGAAGGTGGCGACTTCGAATTGCTGGCCGCCGTCGAGCACCCGGACGACGCCGAAGTGCGCGCCCACGGCCACGTTGCGCGGGAAAAGCGTCTGCACCTGCGCGGGCCGGGCATCGGTGGCGATGTCGAAGTCCTTCGGCGCGACGCCGCGCAAGGCGTCGCGCACGCAGCCGCCCGCGAAATACGCCGTGAAACCGGCTTTTTGAAGGCGCGCGACAACGGCGCGGGCGGCAGGTTCCATTTCCATAGGGATACGGACGCAACATAACACGGGCCAGGCGCCGGAACCCGAAAAAACATCGAATAGACGGCCCGCAAGAGCCGTTGAAGAATGACCGGGAACGCGCCAGAGTACGCCGACGCGTTTTGCCCGGAGACCCACGGCCCGCCGCCTCGCACATGCCCGCACCCGCCCGCAGCTTTCAGCATTACGAGGTGCTTCGCTGGAGCGACGGCACGCCGTGGGAGCTTGGGCGGGGGGCGATGGGGGTTACGTACAAGGCGTTCGACGTGAACCTGTGCTGCGAGGTGGCGCTCAAGGTGGTCAGTTCCGCGCTGGTCGAGAACTCCGAGGCGCGCGAACGGTTTGTGCGCGAGGCGCGGGCGGCGGCGGCGCTGCGGCACCGCAACGTGGCCAGCGTCTACCACCTGGGCAACGACGGCGAACACTTCTTCTACGCGATGGAGTTCATCAACGGGGAAACGCTCGACGCCCTCGTGCGCCGGGACGGCCCGCTCTCCGTGGAGAACACCCTGCGCGTCGTGCTCCAGGTGGCGCGGGCGTTGGCGGCGGCGGAGCGGCAGGGACTGGTCCACCGGGACATCAAGCCCGCGAATTTGATGGTGACGCACGAGGACGCCGACGAGGAAACCGTGGTGAAGGTGATCGACTTCGGGCTGGCCCGCCCAGCGGCGACCGACGAGCACACCCCGCCGTTGACCATCGGCGGATTCGTCGGGACGCCGCAGTACGCCAGCCCGGAGCAATTGGAGGAACGGCCGCTCGACGCGCGCTCCGATCTTTACAGTCTGGGCATCACCGCGTGGTTTTTGCTGACCGGGCGGGTGCCGTTTACGGGTTCGCTCGCCACGATCTGCCAGTTGCAATTGACCCAGCCCCCACCCTGGGAGCAGCTCTCGCCGGAGGTGCCGACCTGCGTGCGCGGGTTGCTCGGCCACCTGCTCGCCAAGGACCCGGCCCGGCGTCCGCAAAACGCGGCGGAACTGCGCGCCGAGATCGAAACTTGTTTGGACAAGGTGGAAGGGACGGATCGCAAGCGGGACCTGCATCTCGCGGCATCACCTGCCAGGGCCGAACACCGTCGCGACGCCACCTCGAAAGCCGCCCTGCGCGTCCCCCAACCCGGCACGCTGCTCATCTCGCGCTTCCGCTTGCTGCGCGAGATCGGCGGCAGGAACGGCGTGCGGGTCTATCAGGCCCGCGACGAGTCGGAACATGAGAAGCCGGTGGCGCTCAAGATCCTGCCCGGGATGGCGGCGCTTGGTTCGATGGTGCGGGACGAGTTGGCGGAGAACGTGAGGTTGGTCCGGGCCGCCCCGCACGCGAATTTGGTGGAAGTGCTGTCGTTGGAGCGGTGCTCATCTCCCGCCGTCACGTTTCTCATCGAGGAGTGGCTGGCGGGTTTCACACTAAGCGATCTGCTGGCCGGACGCGGGGGTGCGTTGCCGGTGACGGAAGCGTTGCGGATTCTGGCACAGGCAGCCGCGGCGGCAGACCACGCCGCGCGGTGCCGGTTGGAGCCACCGGACCTGGCCTTGGCGGACCTGCATGTGCACTTCCCAGGGCTGGCGACGGCGACCGATGATGGCGCACGGGTCCGCGCTTTGCTGCCGAAGCGCATGCCGGATTGGCCGGGCTGGGCGTTAAAAGTCCCCGCCTTCCGGGTGAATCATGATCCGCTGAGCCTCGATACCTGGGCTGGTGAATTCACGCTCGTGCCCGGGACGAAACCCGGCTCCTCACCGGCCACGGACGCCAGTCGCCATCGGCGCGCGCTGGCAACATTGACGTACGAATTGCTGGGAGGTACGCCCGATCATTTGCAATCCGGCAAGTACGTCTCGTTGGCCGTCTTGACCGAAGAAGCGAATGCCGTGCTCCGCCAAGCACTGACCGGCGGAGGGGAGATCGTCCACGGCTGGCAGTTGCACGAGGCGCTGGCCAACGCCGTCGGCGAAGAACCGGCCCGGGGGAATGCTCGTTTCCGGGCTTCTGCCCCGGCAGAATCGCCGGAACGGCTGCTGAGGCCACTCGGCGGAGGCGAGAGCACGATCTCCGCGAGCGGCGAATCGGTGGCGGCGCTGTTTCAAGACCGACGCGCGTCGGCACTCTCTGACCTTGGGGCGGATGCCGCGGGCAGTGCCTGGGACCGCCTCACGCTAGTGAGGGCAAAACGCGCGCATCCAGTCCGGTGGCTGGCGGGAATCGTCGGACTGGCTGCGGTGTTCTTGATCGGGTTCGTCGGGGTGCTCGCCTGGTTGTTGCACCAGACTCCCGCGCACGCCGCAACCGTGACCGGCCCGGAGAAGAGGAGGTCAAACGTTCCGGTTGCTTCCCCGGCGCCCC
>CAXUHC010000279.1:0-5034 GCA_964250705.1 uncultured Chthoniobacterales bacterium
CGTGCCACGGGCAAGACCGCCGTGGCGCTCGATGCTATCATCTCCCAGGCCAAGATCAACCTCGCCGCCGAGAAGGCCGGGATCACCGATTTCCGCCCGATGTACAGCATCTACGTGGCGGTCGGCCAGAAGAATTCGAACGTCGCCCGGGCGGTCGCCATCCTCGAAGAAGCGGGCGCGATGCCTTACACGACCATCGTTTCCGCGCCCGCCTCCGAAACGGCGGCCAACCAGTACCTCGCGCCGTTCGCCGGTGCCGCGATGGGCGAATGGTACATGGACAACAACATGGACGCGCTGATCGTTTACGATGATCTGAGCAAGCACGCCGTCGCCTATCGGCAGGTGTCACTGCTGCTCAAGCGTCCCTCGGGCCGCGAGGCGTACCCCGGCGATGTGTTCTATCTTCACTCCCGTTTGCTGGAGCGTTCGGCCCGTGTGAGCGAGGCGGCGGGCGGCGGCAGCGTGACGGCCCTGCCGATCATCGAAACCCAGGCGGGCGACGTGTCAGCCTACATTCCGACGAACGTGATCTCCATCACGGACGGCCAGATTTACCTCGAAACGGACCTGTTCTACCAGGGTATCCGCCCGGCGATTTCGGTCGGTCTGTCGGTGAGCCGCGTCGGTTCGGCGGCGCAGATCAAGGCCATCAAGCAGGTGGCGGGCACGATCAAGCTGGATTTGGCGCAGTTCCGCGAGCTGGCGGCGTTCGCGCAGTTCGGCAGCGACCTCGACGCCGGCACCAAGGCCAAGCTGGACCGGGGGGCGCGCGTCGTGGAGCTTTTCAAGCAGGGTCAATACAGCCCGATTTCCGTGGAGGAACAGGCTGCGATTCTCTGGGCCATGAAGAATGGTTATCTGGACGAGGTGCCGGTGGACCGCGTCAAGGAATTCCAGGCCAAAATGCAGGAATACCTCACCACCCGCAAAGCCGACGTGTTGAACACCATCCGCGACAAAAAGGCGTTCGACAAAGATACCGAAGCCGCTCTCAAGAGCGCGCTGGACGAGTTCAAGCAGAGCTTCCGCTAAAGAAAAAGGATGAAGGATGAAGGATGAAGGATGAAAACAGCGATCTGCTGACCATGTCTTTCTTTCTTCCGGCCTTCATCCTTCATCCTTCATCCTTCATCCTTTCCTAAAGTGGCAAACACCCGCGAAATCCGCCGACGCATCAAGTCGATCAAGAACACGCAGCAGATTACCCGCGCCATGCAGACGGTGTCGGCGTCCAAGATGCGCAAGGCGCAACAGGCCGCGACCTCGGGGCGGGAATATTCGACGATCTTGAACCGCGTGCTGGTGTCGTTGCGCGAGCGCGTCGACGAGGAAAGCCACCCGCTGCTGGCGGCCCGCCCGGTGAAAAAGGAATTGACCATCCTCATCAGCACCGACAAGGGCCTCTGCGGGGCGCTCAACACCAATCTTTTTCGCGAAGCGAGCCACCTGGACCGCGAGAAGACCGATTTCGTCGCCAGCGGCCGCAAGGCCGTGCAATATCTGGCGCGCACCAAGCGGCATCTCGTCGCGGATTACGTCGTCAAGGACGCGGCCACCCTGACCGAAACCAAGGCGATCAGCCGGTTCGCCCTCGAAAAGTTTCTCTCCGGCGAGGTGGACAAGGTGAACGTGGTTTACACGCGCTTCGTCAACACGCTGACCCAGGTGCCGACCCTCGTCACCCTGCTGCCCATCAGCGCGACCGACCTGCCCGGGGGCGCGATGAAAGACGGCTCGCAACCGGACCGGCCCGTCAACCCGGCGGCGGACCCGCACAACCGCTTCGGCTACATCTTCGCGCCGAGCGAGGGGGAAGTGCTCGACGCCATCTTGCCCGAGTACGTCCATTTCCAGGTGTTCCAGATGGTGCTCGACGCCCGCGCCAGCGAGCACAGCGCCCGCATGGTCGCCATGAAGAACGCGACCGACAACGCGAAGCAGATCATCAAAGACCTGACCCTGGAATACAACAAGGTGCGTCAGGCGGCGATCACCACCGAACTGCTCGAAATCACCACGGCCCAGATGGCGATGGCGTGAAGAAAAGGATGAAGGATGAAAGATGATGGCGGAAAAAGTGAAGCACCAACCGTAAACACTAATTTTTAGACGAACCCATTCCACTTCTCCCGCGTCCCGCCTTCATCCAATCTCTGATTTGCCATCTTCGCCTTCCCTTCATCCTTCCTCCTTCCTCCTTTCTCCCTATGGAAACTGCTACTGCAACCAACACCGGCAAAATCGTCCAGGTCATCGGCCCCGTCGTTGACGTGGATTATTCCGCCGCCGCCGGACTGCCGAAAATCTACGACGCGCTCGAAATCGAGTTCGACGTGATCGGCAAGGCCACGAAGCTGACCTTCGAGGTCCAGCAGCACCTCGGCGAAGGCCTCGTGCGCGCCATCGCCATGAGTTCGACCGAAGGACTCAAGCGCGGGATGCAGGTCACGAACACGGGCGCGCCCATCAGCGTGCCGGTGGGCGAGGGCGTGCTCGGGCGCGTGTTCAACGTCACGGGCGATCCCGTAGACGACCGTGGGCCGGTCAACGCGGCCAAGCGTTACGCGATCCATCGCGCGGCGCCGTTGCTCATCGATCAGGACACCAAATCCACCGTGCTCGAAACGGGCATCAAGGTCATCGACCTGATCTGCCCGTTCACGAAGGGCGGCAAGGTCGGCGCGTTCGGTGGCGCGGGCGTCGGCAAGACGGTCGTCATCATGGAACTCATCAACAACATCGCCAAGGTGCACGGTGGTTATTCCGTGTTTGCCGGGGTGGGCGAGCGCACCCGCGAGGGCAACGATCTTTACGCCGAAATGAGCGAGTCGGGCGTCATCAATCAGGAAGACCTTTCGAAATCGAAGGTGGCGCTGGTGTACGGCCAGATGAACGAGCCTCCCGGCGCGCGTCTGCGCGTGGCGCTTTCGGCGCTCTCGATGGCGGAGTATTTCCGCGACGAGAAGAACCAGGACGTGCTGCTGTTCATCGACAACATTTTTCGTTTCTCGCAGGCCGGCGCCGAGGTGAGCGCGCTGCTCGGGCGTACCCCGTCGGCGGTCGGTTACCAGCCGACGCTTGCCGCCGAGATGGGCGACTTGCAGGAACGCATCACTTCGACGAACAAGGGAAGCATCACGAGCTTCCAGGCCGTTTACGTCCCCGCCGACGACCTGACCGACCCGGCCCCGGCCAACACCTTTGCGCACCTGGATTCGACCATCGTGCTGGAGCGTTCCATCGCCGAGTTGGGCATTTACCCGGCGGTCGACCCGCTGTCGTCCACTTCCAAGGCACTCGCGCCAGACGTGGTCGGCGACGAGCATTACGCCGTCGCGCGCGGCGTGCAGAAGGTGCTCC
The DNA here is from genome assembly GCA_964250705.1 of uncultured Chthoniobacterales bacterium. Taxonomy (GTDB): domain Bacteria; phylum Verrucomicrobiota; class Verrucomicrobiia; order Chthoniobacterales; family SZAS-18; genus CAHJWO01. The sequence goes on from CAXUHC010000279.1 coordinate 3,364, forward strand.
AAAAGTACAAGGATTTGCAGGACATCATCGCCATCCTGGGCATGGACGAACTCTCGCCCGAGGATAAGCAGACGGTTTTCCGCGCCCGCAAGATCCAGCGTTTTCTGAGTCAGCCGTTCACCGTGGCCGAAATCTTCACCGGCACGAAGGGCGAACAGGTTCCGCTCAAGGAGACGATCCGCGGCTTCAAGGAAATCCTCGACGGCAAGCACGACGACGTACCCGAGACCGCCTTCTACATGAAGGGCGGCATCGACATGGTCAAAGCGTAAGATTCAAGATTCAAGAACCAAGATTCAAGGAAGGCTCAAGGTTCAAGGTTCAAGGTTTAAGAAGAATTGTTTATGCCTACGCTACGACTCGAAATCGTCACGCCCGAGCGGAAGACCTATTCCGAGGACGTGGACATGGTGACCATTCCGGGCGCGGACGGCGAGTACGGCATCCTGCCGTTGCACGTCCCGCTGATCACCGCGCTCAAGCCGGGGGAGTTGCGCATCCTCAAGGGCGGCCAGGAAACGTTTCTGGCCACCGGCGGCGGCTTCGCGGAGGTGATGCCCGACCGGGTGTCCATCCTGACGGACGCTGCGGTGCGCGACACGGAGATCGACGAGAACGCCGCGCAGACGGCCATCGACCGTGCCAAGGCGGCCCTGGAAGACAAGAGCATCGGCACCGAAGCGCAGGCGGCGGCGGAAGCGGCGATTGCCATTTCGCTGGCGCAGTTGCACCTCAAACGACGCCGCCACGGTCAGGGCGTGCCGGACACGGCGCGCTAAGGCGCGTCCGGTCGCTTCGAGGTGACCCTGGGAGCGGTAAGATGCGGATTCAAGCTAAATCCTTCGATTTTTGCTCGGTACCTGCTATGCTCAGTTGTTGATGGTTGCAGGAGAATTACGTTATGGGCAAAGACAATTTTTCATTCGAGAAGCGCCGCAAGGAGATGGAAAAGAAAGCCAAGAAGGAAGAAAAGAAGAAGCGTAAGCTCGCTGAGAAAGACGCCCCGGCGGACACCGAGGCTGCCAAAGAGGAAGATACCGAGGCTGCCAAAGAGGAGCCGACGACTCCGGCGTAACGCGCAGCCACGCCCCAAGCGCCGCTGCCACGCCAAGGCGTGCCCGGACACGGCGCGCGAAAGCTATCGGTTGCGAGAAACCGAGATTATTCTCTTGGTCTACCGCTCATGGCTCCGTAGAGCCATCGGTGGGGTGATCAGGACGGCATCACTCCAACGTCAGCAAATGATCGGGTTTCCAACCGTGCTGAAGGCAGTTGCGCTTTGAAAACGAACGCCCTGCGAATGTCCAGCCCGAGGAAGCTGACATGAATCACCTTTTCGTCGCTTGGCATAGTGCCACTCAAGCTTGCAGGCATCTCCCGAACATCTGGGGTGTCCGATGGTATGATGACAATGCGCGCCAGCATGCTCATTTCTCCTGGCTCCAGTTTGAGAGCCAAAGCTTTCGAGACGAAAAACACGGCCATCGACATCTTTTGGTCTGACCATTCAGCGGAAACCACCACATCCCATCGGTCCACGTCTTCCCGTTCGACGAAGGCAAACAGGTACACGGGTCCTCGCTCCTCCAACTCAGGGAGTAATGAGGCAACCTTTTCGGGTAGTGGGTATTAGTTAAATGATTGGTTGCTGGTTGTACTGGTGAATAAACA
>CAXUHC010000280.1:0-5033 GCA_964250705.1 uncultured Chthoniobacterales bacterium
GGCCGGAAGGAACTCGGCCGCCACCGAGAGGGCCTTGGCGTCGATGATCAAGGCATGTAGATGATCCAGACCCAACAACTCCGGCAGCAAGGAACGCACGGCTCCCTCGTCGCGCAGGCCGGGACCAATCAGGACGACATCCGCGAGCTTCGCCAGCTCGACGACGGCACGCAGGCTTTCCTGACGGCCGTTGCCTTCGCCCGCGATGCCAACGACAAAGAGTTCCGGCGCTGCCGTGGCTACCGCCAACGCGGCGGGTTCGGCCGTGGCGACCTGCACGACACCGGCCCCCGCGCGCAAAGCGGCGGTGCTTGCCAGGATCGCGCCGCCGGGCATCTCTACCCCTCCGGCGATGACGAGAACCTGGCCGCGTTCCGCCTTGGCTCCTTCCAGGACCGGCAGAGGCCAGTCATGCAGCAGAGCCGGGGTGATCCGCTGTGGTTGTCCGTTATCGGGGGCGATGGGTGCATCGGGTTCGTTGGTGACGGTTTCTCCACCCTCCAATACTGGAGCCACGAAGTTGAAAAGCTCCGGTGTCCATTTGCCGTCGGAGATGGATTCGCGCAGGTAACTGGTCACCGAGCAATTCGCGATGTTGTGCTCGCTGTCGACGCGCAGGATTTGCTCCTCGGTGAGTTTTTCCAGCAGGTAGCGAAAGCACAACACCACCACGGTGTGGCAAACGACGAGTACGCGCTGGCCGCTGTATTCCAGGCGCAGGGAATCGGCGATGCTGCGCAGCCGAAGGATCACGTCGCACCAGCTCTCGCCCCCCGGAGGCCGATGGTAGAATTTACCGAGCGACGCCCGGAAGGCCGCCTGCTCCGGATATTTTGCAAGGACACCCGCGCTGGTCAGCGCGTCGATGATACCGAACTCCTTTTCCCTTAGCCGCTCGTCCGGGATGATCGTCAAGTTCCAGCCCGCGTTTTTGGCGAGTAACTCAGCGGTATGACGCGCCCGGACGTAGGGCGAGCAGAGGATGGCACCGGGTGCCGCCGCCTGGCCTTTGAACCAAGTACCCACGGCTTGCGCCTGCCGCTCGCCCAAAGGCGAGAGCGGCACATCCATATCGCGGCCCCCGGTGTCAATGTGCTGAGCACCCTGGGACATCGCGTGGCGAAGCGCCACGTTGCCCGCGCTCTCACCGTGGCGTACGAGCCAGAGTTGAGCGGGCCAATTTTCGGTCTGCGGGGAGGGCATGGCTGACAAGAGATTCGTACAAAAGCAGTTTCACGGACCTGAGGATTCTGGAAGTGCTAGTCATCCATCTCGCTGAGGTTGCACGGATAAAACGGTCAGCGGTTTGCAGTGTCGTGCGGTGGCGGCTGATCACGGACCACCGCTTCATTTTCCTTCTTCGTCCTTGGGAAACCTTTATTTGCCGGCCGGCTCCTGCTCATCGCGGCGGTGATTGTTGATCATAGACCCACTAGCACGGACGCCTTCAGAGCTCCAGTTCGCGGCTCTGATCGCGGCTACGATCCACCTCTCGGCTGATTTGCTGCTGCCGGCGGCGCTGTTGCTCCTGCTCTCCCCTTTGCGCCTGCCGGGCGCGTGGTGGCCGTCCGCGCCTGCCGGATCGAGCGGTGCTCACGGGCATCATCTTCGTGCTGCGCACGGGCACACCCTGGGAGTTGCTGCCGCCGGAGATGGGATGTGGCTCAGGCATGACGTGCTGGCAACGGCTGCGCGACTGGCAGGAGGCAGGCGTATGGGAGGTTTTGCATTGGGTGCTGCTCCAACGATTGGCGGACGCGGAGAAGCTCGACTGGAGCCGTGCGGTCCTAGACTCGTGTTCGATCCCGGCGCAAAAAGGGGCGAAAAAACCGGCGCGAATCCGGCCGATCGCGGCCGCCCGGGCACGAAGCGCCACCTTGTGGTGGAGCGTGGCGGCCTGCCGCTCGCAGCGGTCCTTTCGGCCGCCAACGTGCATGACTCCAAGATGCTCGAAGAGGCCATCGACGCCGTGCCGCCCATCGCGGGTCCAAGAGGGCGGCCAAGGTTCCGACCCAAGAAGCTGCACGCCGACAAAGGCTACGACTTTGCCCGCTGCCGGGCCGCTCTGCGAGCACGCGGGATTACTCCACGCATCGCCCGTCGTGGGCAGGACAGCAGCCAACATCTTGGTCGTCCCCGCTGGGTGGTTGAACGCACCTTCGCTTGGCTCAACCGCTTTCGCCGCCTGCGTGTGCGCTACGAACGCCGCGCTGACATCCACCAAGCCTTCCTCACGCTGGGCTGCGTGCTCATCTGCCACAATCATCTTCAACGGTTTTGTTAGATGCTCTTGATCTGCGGGCAGCCTTTCTTGCTTACGCTCCGCGATGGTGGATCCTATTCTAGCCTCCGTGGTTGGGGGTGGTCGCCAAGAATCTGGTGACTGGTAAGCGGCCGCGGCCAACCGGCGGTGGGGAAACCTCCAGTGCCATGAAACCTCTCCGCATCTTCATCCTCACCGCTATGATGATTGCCTCTCTGGGTCGCCAAGCCGTCGCCGAAGAGAAAAGTCAGGTCGTCAACCTGGCAAAACTCCAGATCGACCCCGCGCAGTTGGAGGCTTACCGGGCGGCGCTCCGGGAGGAAATCGAAACGAGCGTGCGCGTCGAGCCCGGCGTGTTGTCCCTGAATGCCGTCTCTGAAAAGGACCATCCCGAGCGCATCACGATCCTGGAAATCTACGCGGACGCGGAGGGGTACCACGCGCATCTGAAGTCGCCTCACTTCACCAAATACAAGACGGCCACGCAGGCAATGGTGAAATCCCTCGAACTGGTCGAGACCGTTCCGGTGGCGCTCGCATCGAAAGCGAAAACGCAATAACGCACCGAGATGGAGGGTGCCGATGGCTCGGCACCCTCCATCTCGCTGTTCACCCCAGCGGGGCGGGCTGCCCGCCCCGCTGGGGTGAACAGCCACGCGCGCGAGAGCAATGGCTCTCAACGGCTTCGCCGTTGAGGGTACAGAGTAGCCTCCAAGCGTGTCAAGCAAGAAGGCTCTCATGTGATCATAGAACTTTTCCTCCAAATGAATGGCTTGATAATTGTCCGAAGAATTGTTAATTTTTCGGACAACTTTCAGCATTTCGTCGTTTGCAATCTACTCAAGACAAGGTGTTATCTAGGATTTATGGGCACGGGAGGGGTGCGGTCGTTTCCCCAACCGATTTTCTGGATCTCGGTGGCCGGGCGGCGGTCGACAAAGCCTTGGCCCGGCTGGCAGAGGCTGGAACCGTGCGGCGGTTGACCCGGGGGTTGTACGAATACCCTAAAACGCACCCGGTGCTTGGCACCCTAGCTCCCGTGCCCGAGAAGGTGGCGCGAGCCCTGGCCGGGAAGGCAGGTGGCCGCCTGCAACCCTCCGGGGCTTATGCCGCCAATTTGCTGGGGCTGACCGAACAGGTGCCAGCCAAGATCGTCTTCCTGACGGACGGACTTTCCAAGACCGTCCGGATCGGGGCGCAGCAGATCCAGCTCAAACGCATTTCGCTGCGCGACATGGCCACGGCAGGCCGGATGAGCGGCTTGGTCGTTCAGGCACTTCGCTACCTTGGTCCCGCCCATGTCGATGACCGGGTGGTGCAGCGCCTGCAAAGGCAACTCACCCCGAAGGACAAAGCGCAACTGCTCCGCGACCTGCCTTTGGCTCCTACCTGGATGGAAGCCGCTCTGCGCCAGGTTGCCAATGAGAGTCCATAGCATTTACCCTCTCGAAGCCGCCGTGGACATTTTCATCAAACTTCCCCCAGCCGAACGCCAAACATACTTCCAAGAGACGGCCGCTCGTCTCGGTGTGAGCGCCGCCATCGTCGAGAAGGATTTCTGGGTATGCTGGACCTTGCAGGAACTCTTTGCCCTGCCTGGCGTCGGCTCGCATCTGATCTTCAAGGGTGGCACCTCCCTCTCGAAGGTGTACCGGCTCATCGACCGCTTTTCCGAGGACATCGATGTCTCCATCGCGCGCGACTTTCTCGGCTTCGGCGGTGACCAGAGCCCCGAGGCCGCGACGGGAGGCAAGGAGCGCCAGCGGCGCTTGGAACGGCTGATGGACGCCGCCAAAATGAAGATCGCCCATGAACTCCGCCTCTCTCTCACCAGAGCTTTCGAGGCCAAGCTGCGAGGCGGAGAACCCTGGTCTTTGGACCTCGATCCCGACGACTCGCAATCTCTTTTGTTCCGTTATCCTCGCACGACGGTCTCAAGGGTAGGAGAGGCGTACGTCCAACCCAATGTCAAAATCGAACTCGGCGCACGTTCGGACGATTGGCCGCGGGAGATCCGTGCGGTGACCCCCTACGTCGCCGAACAATTCCCCGCCGCCTTCACGATTCCCTCGTGCGAGGTGGCGGTGCTCGAAGCCGAACGCACCTTCTGGGAAAAAGCTACGCTGCTGCACAGCTATTGCCACTGCCCGTTAGACAAGCTGATTCCGCCACGGCTCTCCCGGCATTATTACGACTTGGCCTTGCTCATCGATCATGGAATCGGAATCAAGGCGGCGGCGAGGTTGGACCTGCTGGAGCGTGTGGTTGCGCACAAAACCGTGTTCTTCCGCTCGGGCTGGGCCAGCTACGAACGTGCCAAGCCGGGCAGTCTCCGGCTGACGCCGCCCAACGAACGCCGAGAGGAATGGCAGAAGGATTATGGGCGCATGGGTGAAATGCTCTTCCACGAACCGCGGCTTTTCGAAGAGGTACTTGCGACGATTACAGGGTTTGAGCACGCCTTCAATCGTGCGCGGCCGACTCTGCCGGAGGCACAGGGATAGGATTAGGTCATGTTACCAATGTCCTGGATCTTCAATCCTTTGTCTGAACTGATGCTGACGTCAGCGAATTCGTATCCGGTGAAAAACGGGTGAGTCGCCGAGAATTTCTTCCCTACGTCCCGAATTCGGATTCCGCTGTAGCTAAGGATATGCAGTTCCCCGCTTTCGTCGTCGCACGATCACAGCATCAGGCGTGCGCTTCCTCCAGGCGAGCAAACTGCTCATCTTCCGTGCGGGACCGAGCATCGCCGCCTGCTTATCCTGCT
>CAXUHC010000281.1:0-4922 GCA_964250705.1 uncultured Chthoniobacterales bacterium
AAAGAAATTGCACCGCCAGCAGCGCCCCCAACGCCGCCGGGACGACCACCCGCCAGCCCGGACGCTCCGCGCGCACCACGCGCCACAACAGCCCGAACGTCAGCAGCATGCACATCCACCCCAACCCGTAGGGCCGCACCGAATCCCCCACGCGGATCACCAGTCCGTTCGCCGCGAAGAGCGCCAGCGACGCCCACGGCGCGCGTGCTCCCAGCAGCCGCGCGTTCACCCACAGCGCGCCGGTCACTCCCAGCCCCACCAGCCCCCCGCCGATGCGGTAGCCTAGCTCCGCCCCGGGGTGCGCCAAGCCCAGCCCCTGCCACGCCCGCAGCACGACCAGCAGCCCGGGCGGAAAATTGTCGAACTTCAGGTGGGCCCAAATTTCGCCCCACGTCCGCATGGACGCGAACACCACGTCGCCGATCTCGTCCCGCCACAGCGGCCCCGCCGAGCGCAGGTTGACCACGTGCAGCCCCACGACCACCGCCGCCGCGACTGCCACCGCCACGCGCTCCGCCCGGCTGAGCGGAATCGCCGGGGGCGGGGAAGGGGTGGGCTTCAATGCTTTTCCCGTCCAGTTTTGCAATTTTGATGGCCGACGCAACGCTTTTTGCGCTAATCTTCACGCCGTTTTGCGTGCTTTCCTTGGTCCAACGTGGGTCCATGCCGCCGTCACCGGACTGTGCGTCGCGGGGATTTGCGTGGCGTTGCGCCCCGGCGGACAGGCGGTGACGCGCCCCGCCCCGCCCTCCGCGCTGCCTTCGCCGCTCCATGCCCCGCCGCCGGGAGCGACCGTCCACCTGACGGTCACCTTCTGGAACCTCGAATGGTTCCCCGGCCGCCGTCCCCACGCCGGGGCCAGGGCGCAGGCCTCGCACGTGGCCGCCGTCCTGCCCGTCGTCGAACGGCTCGCCCCCGACGTGCTCGGCCTGGAAGAAGTCGGCGACGCGGACGCCGCCCGCCTGCTCACGGATCACCTGCCGGATTTCAAGGTGGATGTCTGCACCGAATTCACCCGCGCCCCCACCGACGAACCCAGCCGCCAGCAGATCGTCCTGTGCAGCCGACTGCCGCTGCTCACTTCCGGTTGGCAGTGCTGGGCACCCGACGCCCAGGGCCGCGTCCCCCGCCGGGGGTTCGCGTTCGCGGCCTATCGCCCGGCCCCGAACGAGGTGCTCCTCGTTTACGGCGTGCACCTCAAGAGCAACGTCGCCGACGAACCCGGCGGCGACGCCACCAACGTCGCCATGCGCGAGGAATCCGCGCGCCAGCTTCTCGTGCACGAGCAACAGGAGCGCGCCGTGTGCGCCCGCTGGGGCCGGGTGCGTCTGGCGGTGGTGGGCGGGGACATGAACACGTCGCTCGACGATGGGCGCTTCGAGACGGAAACGACCCTGCGCGCGCTCCGGGGCGACGGCGCGTTCCGCTGGGCCTGGGAAGGCGTGCCGCTCTCCTTGCGGCTGACCCTGCCCAGCGTCGGCAGGTATCCCGCGACGTGTTTCGACCATATGTTCTACCGGGGCGAAGGCATCCGTCTCACCAATATCTCTCTCCTGCCCGCCGGACGCAGCGCCAGCGACCACCGGCCCGTCACGGCAAAATTCGAGTGGTAGAAAGCGGTCCGCAGATTACGCAGATTCACGCAGATTTCGGAAAAAAGAAGATTCGTTGCTCTCTCCCTCTTTAATCTGCGTTAATCTGCGTAATCTGCGGACATTTCCTTACTCCCATGCGCCTCCTTCGTTTCCTTCTTGTCCTCGTCGCGCTGCCGCTGGTCCTGCGCGCCGCCGACCCCGTGACGTTCACCGTCGGAGCATTCACCTTCAAACGGCCCGCCGCCTGGGCCTGGGTCGCGCTGCCGCCCTCGTCCATGCGCAAGGCGCAACTCCGCGTCCCCGACCCCGCCAACCCCGGCGGCCCCGGCGCGGAGGTCGCCTTCTTTAACTTCGGCGCGGGCCAGGGCGGCGGCGTGGACCAGAACATCTCGCGCTGGGTCGGTCAGTTCGACAAACCCGAAACCCTCCAGCCCGTCCTCGAAAAAGCCGAGATCAAGGGCACCAAGGTCACGCGCATTCGGGTGGAAAGCGGCACCTTCAGCAGCGGCATGCCCGGCGGCCCGACCACCCCCATGCAAAACTACGGCCTCTACGGCGCGATCCTGGAAAGCCCGCAGGGCGACGTGTTCATCAAGATGACCGGACCCGCCGCGCTGGTCAAAGCGGCGGCCGCGGATTTCGAGGGACTCGTCCAGAGTCCGTTCTGAGGCATGGAATCCTCCTGGGCTACCGAGGGCATGCGCCGCCGCCGCCGGACCCCCTGGCGCGGGCTGGCGGTCCTGGCGCTGGCGCTGGGCGTGGCCCTGATGGTCTGGCAGACCGTCCTGCCGCGCCTGCTGCGTCCCACCCACGCCGCGCCCGCCGACGACAACCGGCTCTCCACCCAGCTCGCCCACCTCAAGATGCTCGGCCGCGCGCTCAAGCTCCACGCCGACGAGCACGACGGCAGGTTCCCCGCGTCCATCGCCGACATCGAATGGCGTCAAACCCAGCCCGGCATGGACTGGGCGGGCCTGCCTGCCGCCGCGAGCCGTTTCCACCATCCAGATACCGGCCGGGTCAGCGAGTGGCTCTATTACCAGGGGAAAACGGAGGCCGACCCCCCGGAAACGATCCTGGCGGCCTCGCCCGTGGCGGTCGGTCCCGGCGGCGGCAAGCGTCTGGTCGTCCGTCTGAACAACGTGGCCGAGATCGTCCCGGAGGAGGATTTCCAGGCGCAGGCCGGCGAGCAGGGGACGCCCTGAGCTTGCTGCGGGTTGGCGAACTGGTGCCACGCGGCCGTCGCCGCGAGAGGGTCGAGCCGTGCGCGCTTCACGCGCCTTCCCACGCCTCCAAAAACGCGTTCACCAGCCTGGGCAGCTCTTGGCTGTAGCCGCCTTCGAGGATCGCACCCACCGGGCACGGCGCTGCCCGCAGCCACCGGCCCAGGGCCGCGAATTCCTTGGGCCGCAGCCGCAGGTCCGTCAATGGGTCGCCCGCGAACGCGTCGAACCCCGCGCTGACCAGCACCAGGTCCGGCTGGAACGCCAGCACGTCCGCCCAGCTTGCCTCCAGCGCCCGCAAGTGTTCCTCCGCCGGCGTCCCCGGCGCGACGGGATAATTCCGCGCGTTGCCGACGTGCTCCGCGCCGGTCCCCGGGTAGCCCGGGGATTGGTGCACGCTGACGTAGAGCAGCCCCTCCCGATTCATCAGGATCGCTTCCGTCCCGTTGCCGTGGTGCGCGTCGAAATCCCACACCGCCACCCGGCCCACGCCCCGGACCTCCCGCGCGTGCAACGCCGCGACCGCCACCGGGTTCAGGTAGCAAAACCCCATGATTTGATCCGCCGTGGCGTGGTGACCCGGCGGACGCAGCAGCGAGAACGCCCTGGTCCCCTCCAGCGCCCACCCCGCCACCGCCACCGCCGCCCCCGCGCCGCGCCGGGCGTGTGCGTCCATGCCGGGCAGCGCCGCCGTGTCGGGATCGAACATCCCTTCCTCCATCCCGCGCAACCGGGCAAGATGCGCCGGGGTGTGCGCCCGCAGCAGCGTCGCGTCGTCCGCCGGCGTCACCCGCGCCGCCGCTCCCGCCGGTGGAAACCAGCCGGGATGGTTCGCTTGCAGGAGTTTCGCCGTTTTCAACACCCGGAACGGCGCGTCGGGGTGCCCCGGCGCGGCGTATTCGGCACAAACGGCATCGTAATGGATCAACATACAGCGATCAGACGATGCTGCTCACCACGCCGCCGTCCGCCCGCCACGCCGCGCCGGTGATCGCGGACGCCAGCGGACTGCACACGAACGCCACCACGTCGGCGATCTCCTCTACCGTCTCGAACCGCTTGAGCAGCGACGAGGGCCGGGCATGCGCGAAAAAATCCTTCTCCATGTCCGCCGGGCTGATGCCCTTGTCTTTCGCCATCTGCTCGACGAACGTGCCGACCCCTTCGGATTTCGTCGGCCCCGGCATCACGGTGTTGACCGTCACCCCCGTGCCTGCCGCCGTCTGCGCGAGGCCGCGCGAGAGCGCCAGTTGCGCCGTCTTTGTCAGTCCGTAGTGCACCATTTCGGTTGGCGTGTTCACGCCGGACTCGCTCGAAATGAAAACGATGCGGCCCCATTTTTTCGCGGTCATCTTGGGCAGGTAAAAGCGGCTGGCGCGCACCCCGCTGAGCACGTTGACCTCGAAGAACCTCCGCCAGTCGTCGTCCGTGATGTCGGCGAACGCCTTCGGCTCGAAAATCCCCAGGTTGTTGACGAGAATATCCGCTTCCGGGGCTTCCCGCTGGAGAACGTCGAATCCCTCCGCCGTGCCGAGATCGGCGGCCACCCCGGCAACCTTGCCGCCGTTTTCCACGAGCGTCCCGAGCTTTTTGATCGCCGCGTCCACGCGTTCCCGAGTGCGGCCATTGAGAATGACGTCCGCTCCCTCCCGTGCAAGGGCGGCGGCGATGGCAAAGCCGATCCCGGCGGTCGAGCCGGTCACGAGGGCGGTTTTTCCGGTGAGTTGCAGATCCATGCCGGGAGCTTCCGCCCGTTGGCGGGCCGCTTCAAGGGACGGAAAACGGATTGCACATCCGCACCCCGGACCGCTCGAAATCCCGGGTGTTACGCGTCACGAGCGTCAGATCGTGGACCAGCGCGGTCGCGGCCATCAAGCCGTCAAATGGCGGCAGCCGCTGACCGGGGCACAGCCGCCCGTAGAGGTCCGCGATTTCGAGCGTGACCGGAAGAATTACTTCCTCGCAATCAACTAACAATTCACGCAGCCATCGCTCCAAGCTCAAGGCCGCCGCCGGATCTTTGAGACGCCGACTTTCGATGCCGTGACGAAGTTCGCCCAACACCAGAACACTCAAAAATGGTTTCGTCCATTGAGCGGTCTCG
>CAXUHC010000282.1:0-343 GCA_964250705.1 uncultured Chthoniobacterales bacterium
GATCTATTGCGAGTTGGCGGGCTACGGCACGAGCGCCGACGCTTATCACATGAGCGCGCCCCGGCCGGATGGCGCTTCGGTGGCCCGGTGCATGCGCATGGCCCTCGACCACGCGAAGGTGCGGCCCGAGGAAGTGGAGTACATCAACGCCCATGCGACCAGCACGGGTCTGGGAGACGTGGCCGAAACCAACGCCATCAAGCAGGTGTTCGGCGAACACGCCAAGCCCGGCGGTTTGATGGTTTCCTCGACCAAGTCGATGACTGGCCACACGCTCGGAGCGGCGGGAGCCATCGAGATGGCGGCCTGCGTCTTGAGCATGCGGGACGGGCTGATTCCGCCC
>CAXUHC010000282.1:353-1396 GCA_964250705.1 uncultured Chthoniobacterales bacterium
CGCCACGGTCCTCGCCATCCGCGACAGCGTGGTTCCGCCCACGATCAACCTGGATAGTCCCGATCCCGAGTGCGATCTCGATTACGTGCCGCACAAGACGCGTGAACGGAAGGTCAAAGTAGTGGTGAACAATTCGTTCGGCTTCGGCGGACACAACGCGACGCTCGTGGCCAAGGAGTTCGTGGGCTGACCCAGATGGACCTGGGAGGAGCAGGGACGCTCCTCCCTACCTGAGAGATCGACCGACGCATCAACCGTTGACCGGCACCAAGGCGAAGTAACGCTCCCACGCCTCCCAGCCGGCTTTCCATTGCCCGGCCTCCATCGCCGTTGAAGCCTCCAGATACAAGAAATACGCCGGATTTTCGGGATGGCGGGTAATCCGCCGCAACGTCGTCAAACTCCCCGCGAAATCGCCGGCGGTGTGCTGGGCGTGATACAGCGCCAGCGCCAGCGCCGGATCGTCGGGAGCGGCGGACGCGTCACGCTGCAACTGAGCCACGGGGCGTTGGTCGCTGATCGGCGGCACGTCGGGTCTGGGGACGCGGGGAGAGACGATCCGGCAGGCTTGCTGCCAGGCGTCCGGCGTTCCTCCACGACCGCAAGCTTCGGCCCACCACCGCCAGCCCAGCCCCTGCCAGGCCGGATGTGACGCCATGCCCGCCGCGAGCGTCTGCGGATCGCCCTTCAACGCCCAGGCCCGGAAGAAACGGGTGCGTTGCGGATGATCCAGACGGTTGAGGTCGGGGTCAAGCTGCTGGACATGCGCGATGAAATCAGGGACGGACGAACCCTCCAGACGTTCCGCCAACGCGACGATCAGTCCCGGTTGGCGCAAAGCCGCCGTGCCCAGTTGGTCGATAAATTCCGGGTCATCCGGTCGCTGATGGTAGATCGCTCCGATAAAATCGGCGGCGCTGGCGGGGGCGCGGCGGCAGGCTTCCAGCAAGGCGTTGATGGCTTGCGGATTTTGCCCGACGGCGGCCCACAGACGCGCTTCGTCCAGCGGCGCGGCGGGCGAACACCGCTCCAGGAAACGTGCC
>CAXUHC010000282.1:1410-4914 GCA_964250705.1 uncultured Chthoniobacterales bacterium
AGGTCGCGGCGTTGGTAAACCCCCGCCCCGGCGCGAATAAAATAGGTCTCCCAATCCAGCGGTGCCCACGCGAGGGCGCGTGACGCGGTGTCCCGCGCGTCCGCGTAGTCGCGGGCGAGCCCTTGCCCGAGGGCAAGCGTTTTGAGCCGGGCGACGCCCTGTGCGCCGGGCAGCAGACGCCAACCGCGGGCTTGCATGGTCCACAGCAGACCGACCGTCAGGAAACCCAAACCGAAGACGCGGAAGACGCGGGTCGGCCAGGGCGAGACCGGGCCGGACCGCGGCACGTCGGATTCCGCGCTGCCGGGTAGCGCCAATCCCACCAGGAACAAGCCGCTCATCGCCGTCCCCAACCGGTGCGCGGAAACGTCGAACAGGCCGTGAATCGCAAACGCCGCGACCCCGAGGGCCGCCGCCGAACGCAGGGGCCGGTCGTGGGCGTGGCGTTCCGGCCACATGCGGCGTCCGAGCATCACACACCCGGTCAGCACGAGAGCCAGGGCTGGCCAGCCCAGTTCGGCGGCGAGCCAGAGCCAGTCGCTCTCGGGATGGATCGAACGCAACGGCGCACCGGCGGACTGGCGGCGAAACGCTTCAAACAGGCCCGCGAAATTCCCCAGGCCGACCCCGCACCAAGGCGAGGAGTTGACCATGTCCACCGTGTCGGCCTGGATGCGCAGGCGCAGATCGTTGGAGACCGTGTTGGTATCCGCGTAAGCGGAGCCGGGCCGCAGGCGTTCGAGGGTGTCGCCGCCAACCGCCAGGAATACGCTCGCCGCCACGAGCACCAGCGAAACGAGAAGCGCCACGCGCCGCCACGGGGCAAACTTCGCCTCGTTGTGAGTGGTGGCCGGACGCCGGATCGCCCGCGAAAATTCCACCCCGAGATAAAGCACCGTCGAACCAAAGAGGAGGGCGATACCCGCGCGAGAGAAGCATTGAAACACGGCGATGGCTACCGTCAACCAACCGGCCAGCCAGCCAACGGCCGCGGCGATCTTCCCGGCGCGCCAAGCCGCACGCGCCAACGCCAGCAAGGGCAACGCTCCCACCGCCAGAAAATCAGCCGTTTGGTTGCGGTTGGGAAACGGACCGAAGTGCCGGGGATTCGGCCAGATCGCGACGATGACGCCAGCCCACGACAACCCCAGAAACAGCGCGGCCAGCGTCGCCACACCCGCCGAAAACCACATCCCCGCACGCCGCCGTTCGCCGGGTTTCCAGGGAATCGTCCCCATGAAATACAGCCAGCTCAAGCCAGCGGCGAAGACCACCAGAGCTTCCGCCGAAAGGGCGGGCTGTGCGCTCAAGGTGTCCGGCAACACCGCGCCGAAATCCTCCACGAACGCACGCCGCCACGTGGGCAGCGTAAACCAGCGGGCCGGCAGAAACGCCGCGAGGCTCAACCCGAACAGGGCCGTGAGCACGAGGTTGAAGCCACGACCCAGGGACGCCCGCGGCGGTGCGGTCAGCAAAAGCGTGCCCAGCGCGAGCAGCACGGCAGCCTGACTCCATCGCTCCACCCCTCCGCCCAACGCGACGCAAGCCAGCGGCAGCACGGCGGCCACACCCGGACGCAACCATCCGGACGCTTCGGACGGCGGTGCCTGTGCGGACGACCGGCCACGCTGCGCCGGGACATTGGCCATCGGGAGCGAGGTTCGACGACGGGAGGGACGCGTTGTCATCTGCACGAACGACTCACAAAGCAAGTTTCAAGCACTGTGGGGTTACGGCGCAAGAATAATTCGAGCCACAAGCATTTCCGGCGCGTGAATCCTGCTAGAACCACCGATGGACCGACCCGCTTGCCCTTGACGAAAAGACGCCTCCCGCGCACTCTCCTTACTCTGTTAGCCGCCACATGATCTCTCAACGGACTTCCGGGCTGAACGCCGTGCTGGCGCTCTGCCAAATGCTGCTGACCGCATTGGTGTTCTGGGCGGAGATGCTCGTCGTGCTCATCGGCTTCGGGCTGGGCGTGGCCAAGGGGCAGTCGTACGTGGTTTATTGCGCGGTCATCCTGATCGGGCTGCTCATGGAGGTGCTCAGCAACAAGCGCCTGGAAAGCAGCACGATCCACCACGATTTCCTCGGCGCGCACCGCCTGAGCCTGCGCCAGACCTTCTTCGGCGCGGGGCTGTTGCTCGTCTACATCGTGGCCACCAAGGACGCGGTGGTGATCTCGCGGGTCTTCATCGCGGTTTTCATTCCGTCGCTTTACGTGTTGCTGTTCCTGACCAACCGATACCTGCCGCGCACGCTCGGGCAACGGTTTTACGGCGAGGAACGCTGGGAGAAAACGCTCCTCGTCGGTCGCGTGGCCAAGGCGGAAGCCCTGCGTCCCTGGCTGGAACGCAAGATCGACGTGGGGTTCCGCACCGTCGGGATCGTGTGCGACGATGATCCGTGGGAACTCGAAAAATGCGGCTACCCACGCCTGGGCGGCACGCACCAGATGGTCGAGGTGATCCGCCAGTACGGGGTGACGCAAGTCATCCGCACCGAGATGCCCGCCACCGCCGACGAACAACATTTCTTCGTCGAGGCGTGCGATCAGCTCGGCGTGCGGCTGCTCGTGGTTGCCAACCTGCCGGAACGCTGGGGCCGCCCGCTGACCTTCATCGACGACGACGGCGTGCGCTTTATCGGACTGCGGGAGGAGGCGTTGGAAAATCCGTTCAATCAGGTCATCAAACGCACCATCGACCTGCTGGTTTCGTTGCCGGTGATCCTGTTCATCCTGCCGGTGACAAACCTGATCGTCTGGTGGTTCCAATGGCGGCAGTCGCCGGGGCCGCTCTTCTTTCGCCAGAACCGTGCCGGTCTGCAAAACCGGACGTTCGGCATCATCAAGTACCGCACGATGAACACCGGGCACAACATGGAGGCCCGGCAGGCGACGAGCGGCGACTCGCGGGTGTACCCGGCGGCACGGTGGTTTCGCAAGCTGAGCATCGACGAACTGCCGCAGTTCTGGAACGTGTTCAAGGGCGAGATGAGCGTGGTCGGCCCGCGTCCGCATCTGATCGAGCACAATTCGCTGTTCGCGCGCCAGTTGGCGAATTACCAGGTGCGGACGTTCGTGAAACCGGGCATCACCGGCTTGGCGCAGGTGCGCGGCCTACGCGGCGAAGCGAAAAACAGCGAGGACATCGCCAACCGGATCGCCGCCGACATCGAATACCTCGAAAACTGGCGTCCGGCGCTGGAAATTTCCATCATCCTGCAAACGATCCTGCAAGTGATCCGGCCTCCGAAGTCGGCCTACTGACGAGTAGCGGCAACCGCGCGTAGCACCCCCTCGAAATCCGGCAGTACCTTCTCGAATGCGAACTGTTCGCCGAACTTGCGCCCGGCCTCGCCCATGCGTTGCCGTTCGCTCGGGTCAAGACGCGCCAGACGGTCGATCTCCGCCGCCAGTTCCGCCGGTTGGTCGGGCGTGGTGCGGACGCCGAAACCGCCGTCTTTCAGCACCAAGGTGAGTTCCGTGTCGTCATCGGC
>CAXUHC010000283.1:0-4809 GCA_964250705.1 uncultured Chthoniobacterales bacterium
CCGCCAAGGCACGTTACGAGCAGGAATTGAAACTGTCGGCCGCGCCAATCCGAGCGCGTTATGCACAAACGCTCGAAGTCCTCAAAAGGACCTTCGGCGGTAAAGGCGATCTCGCCGCCGCCCTGGCGACGCAGCAGGAAATCGAACGTCTGGGAGTTGCCCAAGGCTCCCCGTTCGCCACGGCCAAGGAAGCCAAAGTAGTCATCTGGAATCAACACAACGCCGGGCACAACAACTACGGAGCTAAAACCGTCAACCTCGCCCTGATCAGGGACGGCAGGGAAGTGTGGCGGCAAAACGGCATCCAGATCGCGTGGCAGGCGGGCGAGGACACCAAGGTCGAGGTTGCCGTCCCTTATTTGCCAACCAACAAACTGCGGGTGGAATTGGCCGAATGCAAGGATGGGCGAGGCGGACTGGCCGAAATCGAATACTGGTGGGACGGTCGCAACCTCGCCCGGAAGCGTCCGGTGAGGGTCAGCTCGGTCTGGGACAACAGTCCTAAATGCGGCGCAGATACCCTGACGGATGGGATCACCACTTCCAGAGACGAGTCGGTGGGGTACTGGTCGATGGGGTCCAGCGTGACCGGCTGGGCGGAAGTCTCCCTGAGTGTCGGCGAATGAGACGCTTCGCAAAATAGCCGGTAAGATGGGCATGACGGTTGGCCGTTCCCCTCGCCCGCCTGCCCGGGCCGAAAAAAATTTGCGGGCCGCCCGCCCTTGCCCGGCGGACGGCCCGCTGCCCTTACGCGAACGCGGTCTGCTGTGCCGCGGGTTTCCTCACGGAATCCGGTAAACGATCACGTTGTTGGCCCGGGTGCCGGCGGCTTCACCCGCGGTGTTCTCCGGATCGATCACGCCGAGCAGGTACTTGCCGCTGTAGCGGGTCAGCAGCGGCAGCAGCGTCGACGGAAACCCGAGCTTCAGCTTCGGCAGGATCGTGCCGAGGTCGCTGGAGGAGAGCGTCGTGTTGGCCGGCAGGCCGGGAATGGCGAGGTCGAAGCCGGGGTCTTTGCCAAGGAGTTGCGCGGCCAGGGCGCTCAGCGACACGTCGCTCGCATCGAAGGCCGCGTCGTTCGACAGGTAGAACCCGATGCGGAAGGAACCGGCGGGCGAGTTGCCGAGATTCGACAGGCTGTACTGGCCTTTGATCGTGATCTTGCCGTCCGGGCCGACCTTCGGCTTGAGCGTGGCGCTGCCCGCGAGGTCCACGAAGCGCGCGTCGACGTTGAGCGTGAGCGGCGCGCTGACCGCCGTGCGGCCATCGTTCGCCGTGGCCACGACGGTCAGCGAATGAGCGCCGCTGAGGGAGCCGTCCAACGCGATGACCGCCTTGTACGGCTTGGCGGTCAGCGTGGCGCCGACCGGCTTGCCGTCGAGCCGGAAGCTCAGGCTGGCGACGGTTTCCGTCCCGGCGTTGGTGAGATCGACCTTCGCCTTGGCCTTGATTGCGGTGCCCGCGATGACGCTCTGGTTGTCGGCGGGCTTGGTCAGCGACACGGTGAACGCCGCCGGGGGCTTGTCGTCCACGGTGATTGTGAGTGTGCCCTTGCCGGATGGCGTGCTGCTGAAGCCGCCGCTGACCGCGTTGTCCACCGTCTCGGCGACCGGGAACGTCCCTGCTTTTGTCGGCGTGCCCGAGATCAGGCCGGTGCTGCCATCATAGAACACGCCGTCCGGCAGGCCGCTGAACTGGAAGCCGGTCGGCGAATTGGTCGCGGTTACCTGGAACGAGAACGGCTGGTTCAGGTGCGCGGTGGCCGTCGAGGCGCTGGTGATGACCGGCGCAGAACCGGTGGTCAAAAAGCCAAAAGTGCTCAAGATGCCGACGCCCTGGCCGTTGGTCGCCTGGGCGATGAAATAGAAAGTGCCGATGGCGGTGGGCGTGCCCGAAAGCACGCCGGTGGCCGGGTCAAAGCTCAGCCCGGCAGGCAGGGTCGCGTCTTTGGTCTTGTCGCCGGTGTTTAGCAAACGGAACGCCGTGGGGTTGTTCGTCGCCGTGATCTGGTAGCGGAATGCCTGGTTGGGCGTGGCGTTCAGCACGAGTGTATTTGAATAGGCGGAATCCGCCGGGACGTTGATCTTCGGGCGCGGGTCCAGGCCGGGTTTGAACACCACGATGGCGTCTGGGTTGCTGTTATAAAGGTCCGTGACCCCGCTGACCACGAACGTGCCGTCCGCCAGGAAAGCACCGACGCTGGCTTTGTAACGCGCGAGGGTGATGTACGTATCGGTGTAAACCGGGGCGACGATATCGTTCTGGATGTTGTAGGGAGTGTAGGTCCCGGCGTTCGGATCGCGCTTCCAAAACGTGGCAGTGTTGGTGTACGCGGCCAGGTTTTGTGAGTAAGACGTGCCGATGGCGTCTCCAGCGTTGTCCAGCAATTTGACCTCCTGGTTGGTGGCGTCGGCCGTGGTGTCATAGGTCGGCAACACGGTGTAGGTGCTGGTCGCCAAATCGTAAACGAAGTAACTGCTGACGTTGGAAGAGATAAAGCTCCCGGCGATGTGCCCGTTCTTCAACCGGTAGGCGTATTGGTAGGTGAGATCCAAGGGCAGGAGCGGGGTGCCGTCATAGACCGCGTTGGTGCTGCTCTGCCCGCACCAGTCGCCCGCCTCGCCGAGGTCCTCGACTGCGGCGTCGGAAAGGTTGGTGGGCATCGCGCCTGGCGGGTACCAGAACGCGCCGTTGCCGCCGAGGTAGCTTTGCACGTTGCCGCCGATGGTGCCGGCGCTGTTCACGGCGCTCGACCCGGCCGCGTGCTGCTCGCCGGGCGACAGGCTGTTTTCGGGCAGCACCTTGTTTTTCATCATCTGCGCGGTGCTGGTGCCGTCTGCGTTGACGTGCCAGAAGATCACGCGGTAAAAGCCGTCCGCGAAATCCGCCTCGCCGGTCACGTTGAAAGACCCGTCCGCCGCCAGGTTGCTGAGGTGACTAGCCTGGAGGTTCCCGTTGGCGGCCAGCTCCAGGCCCGCCGTGCTCAGGGTGATGTAATGGTCTTTGAAGTAGACGTCCAGCCCCCTCCTGCCGGTGCTGGTATAACCATTGATGACGATGGCGCAGCCCTGATCATTCATGGTCAGGACGACCGGACGGTCCCTGCCGGCGATGAACCCGTCCGGCGCGGGAATCTCGTAGGCCGCGTAGTAGGCGGGCGCGCCGTCTTTCGCCGCGCGTACGGTGGCGGCGCTGGAGAGGAGGATGGGCAGGGCGGCGAGCAGCAGGCCTCCGCGCGCGGCCCGCGAGGAGAGGTTTTTCAGATGGGTCTGCGGGTTCATGTTGGCAAGTATTGTGATGGGTCGTGTTTGGGATAGGAAGGCGTGAGGGCGCACGCGGTCTAGAGAGGTAATGCTGCAAAGGCCGGCAAAACGGCTCACGGAAAATAAAAATCTTTCACCCACCGGTTTCCTCCCCGCTGCCCGCGAGAAAACCGTTGCCCTGCGGCGCGTGGTCCTTCAGGCTGAATACCCGCGTGCCCCCGCGCGTCCGAACGTCCGCTTCCGCATGGCCTTTCCTTCCACCGACCGCGTCCGCGTCCAGTCCAAGTTTTTCTTCCGGGGCGAACACAAATTCTTCCTCCAGGGCATCACCTACGGGCCGTTCCACCCCGATGCCGCCGGGGATTTCGTCGGCACGCCGGACAGGGTCCGCGCCGACCTCGCGCTCATGCGCGAACTCGGCGTCAACCTGTTGCGCGTCTACCACGTCCCGCCGCGCTGGTTCATGGACCTGCTCGCCGAGGCCGGGCTGTTCGTGCTGATCTCGATTCCGTGGGCCGAGCACGTCGAGTTTCTCAACGACCGCACGATCCGCAGGCAGGTCGTCAGAACGGTGCGCGAGTCCGTCGGGACGCACCGGGGCCATCCCGCCGTCTTCGGCTACCTCGTCGGCAACGAAATCCCCACCACGATGGTCCGCTGGCTGGGCGTGCGCCGCGTGACCGAATTCCTCGAAGAACTGATCGACCTCGCGCGGTCCATCGACCCGGCGGCTCTGTATTCCTACGCCAGCTACCCGCCCACGGAATACCTGCTGCCGCAGAACGTCGATTTCTGCACGTTCAACGTCTATCTGCACAACCAGACGGACTTCGAACACTACCTTCTTCGCCTGCAAAATCTCGCCGACGACAAACCGTGCATCATGGGCGAGTTCGGCATGGATACGATCCGGCATCCGCAGGAAGAACAAGCCGAGATGCTTTCCTGGCACGTCGAGAGTGTCGTGCGTTGCGGGCTGGCCGGGACGATCATCTACGCCTGGACCGATGAATGGTTCACCGGGGGCATGAACATCACCGACTGGGCCTTCGGCCTAGTCACGCGCGAGCGGCAACCCAAAAAAGCCTTCTACGCGCTCAAGGACAAATGGGGCGGCGGCGACAACGAGCACGTCACCCGCCGGGTCAAGCTGCCGAGCTACCCGAAGGTCAGCGTGATCGTCTGCTCGTACAACGGCGAGCAGACTCTGGAAGCATGCCTGACCTCACTGCTGGCAATCGACTATCCGAATTACGAGATCGTCCTGGTCGATGACGGCTCGACCGACCGCACGCCGGAAATCGTCGATAAATTCCGCAGCGACCCACGCCTGGTCCCGGTCCGGCAAAAGAACATGGGTCTCTCGCACGCGCGCAACGTCGGCGCGCACACGGCCACGGGCAGCGTCTTCGCCTACACGGACGGCGACTGCATGGCCGACCCCGACTGGCTCTATTACCTGGTCGGCACCCTGCACAGCGGACCCTACGCTGGGGTAGGCGGGCCGAACATCTCGCCGCCCGCCGCGAATTGGGTGCAGGCGTGC
>CAXUHC010000284.1:0-4256 GCA_964250705.1 uncultured Chthoniobacterales bacterium
GACGGGCATCGAGACCTACACCCTCGCGCCGCGTTTCGTGCCGTCCACGGGCGACGACAGCCCGTCCGCTTCGTACCTCCAGCCGTGCGCGGGCAACGTGGAAGACCCGGAAAACATGGCGCTCGCCACGGCGATGCACGCGTCGCTGCTGAGCCGGTTGCCGATGGTGGACCGGGGGATCAAACGCGCGCGGTTTTGCGTGCTGCGTTTGTCGACGATCCCGGCGGTGTTGGTGGAGGGTGGATTCGTGAGCAACCCGGCGGAGGCGGCCCGGATCGCGGTGCCCGCCTACCGGCAGGCCGAGGCGGAGGCGATTGCCAACGCCATCCAGAACTACCGCAGCGCGATCAACGTCGGCAGCCTGGAGCCGATCATGGCCGGAACGAACAGCCAGCGGCCTTCGCTGAGCATCACGCCGGGTTCGGTCGGGATGCAGAACGGGATTCCGACCATCGGCGCGTCGGCTCCGGTCGATCCCACGCGCAACGTCAGCAACGGGGGTCCGACCGTGGTGGTGCCGCACAGCGCGCCGTCGAGCCGGTGAGCGTCCACACCGCCGATCCGTCCGGCGCTCCCATGACCGACCAGACGGACGACGAATCCGTGAGCCGTAGTCGGCCCATCGGGGTTTTTGATTCCGGGGTCGGCGGGTTAACGGTGGTTAGCGCCCTGCGCCGGTTGCTGCCGTCGGAGAACATTTTTTATCTTGGGGACAACGCTCGCATTCCCTACGGCAACAAGGGCGCGGCTACCGTGACGCGCTACAGCTTCGAGTTGAGTGGGTTGCTGCTTGCCGAGGAAGCGAAAGCCATCGTCGTGGCGTGCAACACGGCGACCGCGCTGGCGCTGCCCCGGTTGCAGGAGACGCTACGGGTCCCGGTGGTCGGGGTGATCGCGCCGGGGGCGGCGGCGGCGGTAGCGGCGACCCGCAGCGGGCGGGTCGGCGTCATCGGCACCCACGCCACCATCGCCAGCGGCGCGTACGAACGCGCGCTGCGAAAGCTAAATCCGACGCTGGAAATCACCGCAAAGGCGTGCCCGTTGTTCGTGCCGCTCATTGAGGAAGGATTGCTGGATGATCCGTTGACCGACCAGCACATCGCCCGTTACCTCCGCCCTTTGCTGGACGCGGGGATCGACACGCTGATCCTAGGCTGCACGCATTACCCGCTGCTGCACCACGCCATCGCCCGGCTGGCGGGGCCCACGATCCGGCTGGTCGATTCCGCGCAGAATTGCGCGCTGGCCGTGCGCGAGTTGCTGGCGGCCGACGCCCTCGCCGCGCCGGTCGAACAGATGGGTTCGCTGCAAGTGGCCCTGACCGATTCGAGCGACCGTTTTCTGCCGGTGGTCGAGCGGGCCTTGGAGTTGCGGGTCGGCGACGTGCAGTTGCGTCGGGTGCAAGGAACGGCGACCGCTCACGCCGGGTAGCGTTTGCGGAAATCTTACGATCCGAGCTGGAATAGCCGCTCGCGTAATTGGTCGGTCCAACGCGTCAGGTAGGCAAAACGCTGGTAGAAATCGTGCAGACGACCGGCGGCGTCAGCGGGGCGAGCGTCCCATTCGGAGTCGAAAGCTTGCAGTTCAGCAACGGCGGCGGCGTGGAGCGACCCGATCTGTTCGAGGCAGGCTTCCGCTTTTTCGCGCAGCAGGAGTTCTTGGCGCGTCAGGAGAGCCTTTGCCAAGGCTGACGGCGCGGACGCCTTTTTTGCCAGCAGAGCATCGATTTCTTGCAGCAAACCGTGCACCGGAGCAAAGAGGTCTGCCAACGTGGCGGGCACGGTCGTGGGACCGGAGAGTTTCACCTGCGGGAATTCGAGTTCCAGCAGGTGTCGCAACCGCGCCTTGGGATCACGCAAGGCGGCCTGGGCCTGGTTGATCACCGCGAAACCGGCGTCGGCGTTCGTGGCGTCCGGGTCGGTCTGCTGGTCGGGGTGTTCCGTGCGGCTGAGCCGGTGAAACGTTTCCTTGACGTGTGCGGGGTCAAGCCAGGGGCGTCGCCGCTCGCCGAGCAGGGCGAAGAAATCCTCGACCATGCGGCGCGAACCCATCAGGCCGCAAAGCTTTCGCCGCAGGAACAGTGCGCCACAGCATTGGGATTCGTCACCTTGAAGCCGCCTTTTTGCAGATCGTCGCTGTAGTCGAGCAACGACCCGCTGACAAAGAGCGCGCTTTTCGGATCGACCACGACGCGCACCCGCGCGCTTTCCACCATGATGTCGCGGTTGGCCGGTCCGTCGACGAGGTCCATCTTGTACTGCAAACCCGAACAACCGCCGCCGATCACCGCGACGCGCAGAGCGCCTTGCGGACGGCCCTGCCGTTCCAGCAAGGAGCGCAATTTGACGCTCGCCGGATCGGTCACTTTGACCAGCCGTTCGTTGCCGATCTTATATTTGATTTCGGCGGTTGGAGGGGTGTTCATCGTGGCAGTGCGCACACTACCACCAAACCGGCGCGCCGTCCATCACGCGGCGGGCTTCGGCGATGCGACGCACCGACGCCAGGCGTAATCGAACATCGCCGCGAATTCCGCGCGCTGGAGGTGACCGATCTCCTTTTTGTACGAGTATTCGCCGTATTTGAACTGCTCGCACAAGTTGATGAACAGGAAGGGGTCCCAGTTCGACTGGCGGCTCATGTGCGGCGAGCCGTCGCTGGCGCGGCCCTGCATTTCCTGGAAAACGGGTTGTTCCCCGGCCCGGCGCATCCAGTAGCGCGCGTTCTCGAAATCGCCCTCGCGCCGGTGGACCATGCCGTGCCAGTAGGCCGCCATGTCTCCCTCGGTCCTGGCAGACCCTTTGTGGCTGTCTTCCAGGGCGTTATGATAATAAAACAGACCGGCGCGCACCAGCGCGAGCGGGGCGCCGGGTTCCAGGGCAAGGCCGCCGAAAATCCTGGCGTCGTCGGCCTCGCGGATGCGGATGACCAGCTCGTAGTCGGTCGGTTCCTTGGGCAGCGGTTCGTCGAGGGTGCGCTCGTGCACGAACAGGCGCTGGATGAAATCCGGGTAGCGGCTCATGGATGTTCCGGGAGCATACACCGCGCCGGACCCGACGCCACCGCCGGGGCGCCGGCTTGCCGTGGGCAAGCATCCTGCTACGGAAAAGTTTCATGCGCTTCTTGAAATCCTGGAAGGTCCCGTTCATCTGTGCGTCGTCCCTCACCAGCCTGCCGCTGGCGCTGATCATCCTCTCCCGGACCGCCGCCGCTCCCGCCAAAGAGGGCGCGACGGCACCGGTCGTCGTCGCGCAAACTACCCCGGCGGGAGCGGTGGAAGTCTCGCTCAACGATGCGCTGGGCCGACGCTGGATCGACGCGCAGTACGTCGGCAACGGGCGCAGCGAGATCAAAATGACGGTCACCAACCGGCACCACAAACCGCTGCGGCTGACGTGCAACTCCGGCCTGATTTTCGAGACCGCCGATTTGCGCCAGCAGATGGTGGTGGCCCGCACTCAGACGCTGGACCTCCCGGCAGGGAGCACCCGCGCGATATGGCTGCCCGGCGCGGCCACGCGGTCCGCGAACCTGCTTACCCCGCAGGTTTACCGGCTCTGTCCCGACACGCTCCAGATTTTGAACCCGCTCTTCGCGCAGGCGGACCAGAGCCCCGAGACCTCGCGCGAGGCCATCCAGACGGCTGTGCTCCTGGTGACCGAAAACGCGCCGCTGGCGGTGTTCGCCAAATTCAACCTGCTCTCGGGCGACACGACAGCCGCGCCGGTCCCCACGGCAGCCTACCAGGTGAACACGGGCGAGATTCTGGCGGCGTTCAGCCTGCTCAAGGAGGCGGGTTATCCGCGCATGAACCTCACCGCCGCGCAGGACCCGCAGTTGAAGATCGAGGCGATGATCGATCCTCTCGCCCACGCTGCCGCCGCGCATTATTACAACCTGGGCCGCGAGCAGGAATGGGCTTACTGGCGCGACGAACTCTCGAAAGGCGACCTGAGCACGCGGCACTATGCGCTGTACGGCATCGGGCGATACTATCCGGACGTGGCCTTGCAGATGCTCCCCGACTGGGCACGGGCAGCCCAGCTCAGTTCCCTGATGCGGACCTCGGCGATCCAGGCGATGGCGGAGACGCACCGGCCCGAGGCGATCAGCGTGCTGCAACAGTTGGTCAGCGAATTCGGCGCGGCCACGGAGTTGGGACAGTCAGCCCGCAAGGCGATGGCGTTTCTTGAAAACCAGCGCGCGGCCCCGATGACGAACAACGTGGTGGAATTCAAGCTTTCGCAGGCGTCCAT
>CAXUHC010000284.1:4266-4803 GCA_964250705.1 uncultured Chthoniobacterales bacterium
CGTGAGCGTTTTGCGGACGGACCACAACGCGGCCGGTCGTGTTCCAGGTGACAATCCCCCGGCCGGGCCTGGGTCCGTCGGAGGAGTGCCGCTCGAAGCGGCTGGTTCTACGCCGCCGTACCCACGCCCAGGAAGAGTTCCCAGTCGGCGATGGCATGATGGTTCCGCAATAGCACCGTCACGGGAAGTTCCCTCGGGGCGCGCGGCGTTTTGAGCAGGTGAAGCCCGGCCTCCTCCGGCAGGCGGTCCGCCTTGCGGCTGTTGACCTGACGGCATGCCAGCACGCAATTCTCCCAACTCGTCGCCCCGCCGCGCGAACGCGGCACCACATGGTCGATGTTCCCCTCGCCCGGCGCGAGCGGACGCCCCGTGTACTGGCACTTCCGCCCGTCCCGCTCCCAGATGGCGCGTGCGCTCAGCGCGGGCCTCCGGCGGGGCACCTGCCCGTAGCGCGAAAGCACGATCACCGTCGGCACCCGGATCGCGCCGCGCACCGTCCGCACGAAACGGTCGTGCTCGCGAACGGGCAGCGTCAGC